>JACQVW010000825.1 GCA_016209535.1 Planctomycetota bacterium
AGAAGGTCCTCCGGGAGATCCAGGCGGCGGAGAAGTCGGGCGCGCGCGGCAAGGCAGCGGCCAACGGAGGGGCTTCCGGAGCGGTCCCCGCGGAGAGGAAGAGCAGTCTTCCGTTCAAGATCAAGCCGGTCCTCCCGCTGGCCCCGGCGGCGGACCGAGGCAAGGGAGGCCCCGAAAGCCCCCGGGGGTTAGCTCGAGGAGGCGCCGTGGCCCCACCGGCGCCCCGCCCGGGGCAGCCGCCCGCCCGCCCGGGGACTCCTGGCTGGACCGACGCCACGACAGAGGTCGAGAAGGACAAGGACACCGAGAAGGAAAGCGAACAGGACAAGGAGAAGCGCAGCCGCGAGAAGAAGGAGACCCCGTCACGGGTCCGGTACTTCCCCACCAAGGACGACATCTACGACATGGGGCCGCGTTTCGGCGGCGGCAGGAGGAAGCTCGTGGCGCGGCCCAGGGCTCGCAGGGATGAGCCCGAGGCCACGACGACGACCACGACGGTCCGACCTGAAAAGCCCGCCAAGGTGGAGATCTCGCTCCCCGTTACCGTCAAGGATCTCTCGAGCGGTATGGGTGTCAAGGCGGCCGAGATCATCAAGATCCTCATGAAGCATGGGCACCCGGTCCACATCAACCAGTTCCTCGACGAGGAGCTGGTCAGCATCGCCTCGATCGAGCTCGGAATTGACGTCACCACACGCCAGAAGGGCACCGACGTCGAGGATGCCGTCCGCAAGATCGAGGAGCACAAGTCGATGCCCGAGGAGCTGCGGAGCCGCGCGCCCGTAGTGACGTTCCTCGGCCACGTGGACCACGGGAAGACGTCTCTGCTCGACAAGATCCGCGAGACGAGCGTGACGCAGAAGGAAGCGGGCGGCATCACACAGCATCTGGGCGCCTACCGGGTCGACAGGGGCAACGTCCACGTCGTCTTCATCGACACCCCCGGCCACCAGGCCTTCACGGCGATGCGGGCCCGGGGCGCCAACGTGACGGACGTGGCAGTCTTGGTCGTGGCGGCAGACGACGGCGTGATGCCGCAGACCATCGAGGCTCTGAACCACGCCCGGGCCGCCAAGGTCCCGATCGTGGTGGCCCTCAACAAGATGGACAAGCCCAATGCTAACCCCATGAAGGTGAAGCAACAGCTCGCCACGGAGGGATTGACGCCCGTCGAGTGGGGCGGCGATACGGAGTTCGTCGAGGTGTCTGCCTTGACTTCGCAGGGGATCAACACGCTGCTCGAAACCTTGAGCCTCACTTCGGAGATCCTGGAGCTCAAGGCGAACCCGAACCGTCCGGCCTTCGGCGTCGTCCTCGAGGCTGAGGCCTCCACGAGCCGCGGCGTCGTCGTCACGCTCCTCGTCCGCGAGGGGACCCTCCGGATCGGCGATTACGTGCTGTGCGGGCCCGCTCACGGGCGAGTGAAGAGCATGCTCCTCAACGGGGTCGAGCCGGTCAGGGAAGCGGGACCGTCCATGCCCGTCAAGGTCACGGGGCTCAACTTGGGCCCGGCGGCCGGCGACAAGCTCTTCGTCTTCGGGGACATCCAGCAGGCGAGGGACATCGCCGAGGCCCGCGTTCGCAAGCAGCGCGAGATCGAAAGGGCGGGCCAGCAGCCGGTGACCCAGGAGAACATCCTGGACACCTTGAAGAGGAGCGCCGTGGAGGAGGTCTTCCTCGTGCTGAAGACCGATGTGCACGGATCCATCGAGGCCCTCCGCAACGAGATCGAGAGCCTTTCGACCGAGGAGGTCAAGGTGAAGATCCTCCACGCGGGCGTGGGCGCCATAAGCCAGGCTGACGTCGCCCTCGCGAGCGCCTCGCAGCCCCACGCCATGGTGATCGGCTTCAACGTCTCCGCCGACGAGCGAGCCCGCTCCCAGGCCGAGCAGAAGAAGGTCGAGATACGGCCCCACCAGGTGATCTACAAGGCCGTGGAGGACGTCCGGGGTGCCATGCAGGCACGCCTGGCCCCACAGATGTCCGAGGAATTCCACGGCCGCGCCGAGATCCGCCAGGTGATCAAGGCCTCGAAGCTGGGCAACATCGCTGGCTGCATGGTGACGGCGGGAACCATTGGCAGGAGCGACCAGGTGCGGCTCGTGAGGGACGGCAGGATCGTCCACACCGGAGTCCTCGG
This sequence comes from Planctomycetota bacterium, assembly GCA_016209535.1. Lineage (GTDB taxonomy): Bacteria > Planctomycetota > UBA8108 > UBA8108 > SXIK01 > JACQVW01. The sequence continues at coordinate 2,141 of JACQVW010000825.1, forward strand.
CTCGCTGCGCCGTTTCAAGGACGATGTGAGGGATATCAAGGAAGGTTTCGAATGCGGCATGAAGATCGCCGGCTATGACGATATCAGGGAGGGCGACGTCATCGAGGCATTTGCGGTGGTCCACAAGGCCCGCCAGCTCTGACCCCCCTGAGCGGAGGCCCCTCCGTGGGCGAAAGGAACCCCAAACCTTCACGCAGGGTCCAGCGGGTCGGGAGCCGTATGAGGTTCCTCATAAGCCAGGCGATCCAGCGCGAGCTGAACGACCCCCGGATAGGGCTCATCACCGTTCTGGAAGTGAGGCCGACTGAGGACTTGAAAGAGGCGACGGTTTATGTTTCTGTCTTCGGGTCAGCCGGGGACCAGTCCAAGGCAGAACATGCACTGAACGGAGCCAGAGGTGTCATCCAGAACGTCGTCGCACGAAACCTCGAAACGCGGAACACGCCCACTCTCCGCTTCGTTTTCGATGATTCCCAGGACAAAGCCGCAAGGATCGAGGCCCTGATCCAGAAGGCCAGTCAGGAGGACCGAGAGAGCACTATGGCAAAGAAACCTTCCAAGAAGCCCGGCAAGCCCGAGCGTGAGGCGGAGAAGCCAGGCAAGAAGCCCTCCAAGAAAGGGGGTGTTCCCGCGGAGGACGAGGTCGAGGAGATGGAGGACGACGAGAAGAACTCGGACGAGGAAGGCTCCGGCAACGAAGAGGACGCCGAGGGGAGCTTCGACGAGGACGCGGAGGGCCTCGTAGGCGACGAAGAGGTCCAGGATGCCGACTTCGGCGAGGACTTCGACGAAGACGAGGCCGAGGACGAGGAAGACCAGGCGGACGAGGACTTCGACGAGGACTTCGAGGAGGACGAGGAAGAGGAGCCGGAGGACGAGGAAGACGAAGAGGAGGACGAGGGCTACGAGTACGGCGGGGACGAGGACGAGGAGGACGAGGACGACGAGGGCCTGGGTCGCAGCGAGTACGAGGACGACCGGTGAGGGTACTTTCCCGCTGGGCTTTCGCTGTACCTTCCCCCCCCGACCCCCCCGAGGGGGCGGTCTAGGCCGAGGTGAGCTCGCGGTTTTGCCGAGCTCTGGTCAGGGTGGGTCGGAGCCTTCGAGGCAGGAACGATCCTGGGGCGTGGCCGTCGGAGCGCTCTCGACCCGATCCCTGCCCAGCCGCTTCGCCCGGTAGACGGCCGCATCCGCAGCCTGCAGCAAGTCGACCTCCCCCTGGCCCGGCGAGAGGACGCTCACTCCCATGCTCGCCGTGATCCGGAGCCCCTCCGGCGGCAACCCCGGTCCGGTGAATACCATGGCACGGATGTGGGTCAGGAGCTTCTCCGCCGTCCTGCACGCCATGTCCAGCCCCGTCTCCGGGAGAAGGACGACGAATTCGTCGCCGCCATAGCGGCACACGACATCGACGTCCCTCAGTTTCTCGATCAGGAGCCTGCCCACCCGCCTCAGGACCTCGTCGCCTTGCAGGTGCCCGAACAGGTCATTGATGCGCTTGAAATCGTCCAGGTCCAAGAAGAGCACGGAAACGGGCCTCGAGTATCGGGACGCCCGCTGGACCTCCGTCGAGAGCCTCTCGACGAAGTGATGGCGGTTGTAGGCCTCGGTCAAGGTATCCATCCGCGACTGGCGCCGGATCTCGCGGTTCAGCCGCAGGTTGTCCGCCATGAGGCCGATAATGCCGCCGATATCCTGGAGGACCTGCCTCTGCCAGTCACTCAGCAGCCCGGCACGGTGGAACAGCGCTTCCTCCCGAGCATGCATCGTGACCTCGCAGAGCCCCAGGATCTGGCCGCGGCTCTCGAGCGCCACCACCAGCTCGGCTCCGGAGGGTTGCGGCGCTGCGACGCCACCGCGCAGGTACGGCGCGAACCGCGACTCCTCCGGCCTCCCGCACTCTTTCCCCACCGGCTCCGTCGTCGAGTACGCGACCCGGAGCACGCCCCGTTCGAGGAAGAGAAACGTGACATCGCGGTACCCGAGCCCGCTCTCCTCTGTCAGGAGTCTCGCCGCCTCCGCCAGGAGGTCCTCCTCGCTCTCGGCGTGGAGCAGCTTCTGCGTGAAGCTCGGCGTCTTGCGGATCTTCTCGTTGAGCTGGTACAGGCGCAGCGAAGACTGGATCGCCTCGCGCACGCGGGCCTTCTGTTCCGCCACTTGCTGGAGGTACCGCGGGATCTCCTCGGCGGGCGGCGAAGGCCGCAGGAACACGAGGAGGTGGTCTCGGCGCCTCCACCGGAAGCGGGACATGCTGATGTGGACCGGACCCGACCGTCCGGCCCCGAGGTCGATCCGCACCTCGAGGCGGATTGGGGAGCCGCGCATGGCCGCGAGCTTCCCTGATTGCAGGGCCGGGTGGTCCTCCCGTACCACGAAGCTCTCGAGGCTGAGCGGGGAGCGCTCCAGGTCCTCGGGCCTCCGTTCGAGGAGCGCGAGCAAGCGCAGGTTGTAACCCACGAGACACCCCGAAGCAGCGTCGAAGGCCGCCACGGCGTCCTCCAGGCAGGTCCCCACGATCAACGCCAGCTCGTCGCCTGTGAAGGCTGGGCTGAGCGAGACAGGGAGGTTCCCCTCGATCAGCCCGCTTGCCTTATCGGTATTCGTGGTGCTCAAGCTCACGGTCCCCCTGGACACACCCCTGGCCGCAAGAACTATACAACGTTGCGCCGGACCGGGCGCCACCCGCCAGGCCCGAGGCAGCCCTTGCCTCCCGGGGGCTCTTCAGGTAGAGGAGTGTCGAGGGCCAGCGGCACGCCAAGAGACACCCGCAAGCCGACGAGACCAAGACGTCATGGACGTTTACAAAGAGATCGTGAAGCTCCTGGAATCTGGCCACCGTGGCGCGGTCGCCACGGTTATCGGGGCGACGGGTTCAACGCCGGGCAAGGAATCGGCCAAGATGCTCGTGCGCGACGACGGGACGACCTTCGGCACGATAGGCGGTGGGTGCACGGAGGCCGACGTGTGGGCCCTGGCGAAGGAGGTCATGGATACGGACCGGCCCATGCGGCGCAGCTTCAAGCTGACGCCCCAGGCGGCGGCCGAGGAGGGCCTCGCCTGCGGCGGGATCGTCGAGATCTTCATCGAGCCCGTCGGGAGCCCCGTGGTGGTCGTCTTCGGGGCGGGCCATATCGGCAGCACCCTCGTCCCGCTCCTCAAACTGGCCGGTTTCAACACCAAGGTCGTGGACGACAGGGAGCAGTTCTCGAACCGCTCGAGGTTCCCGGATGCCGGCGAGATCCTCGTTGCCGAGTTCGAGACGTGCTTCGGGAAGCTCAACATCACACCGTCCACGTACATCGTGATCGTCACGCGGGGTCACCGTTACGATCAGCTCGTCTTGTCGCGCGCGGTCCGCACCCCCGCTTCCTACGTGGGCCTCATCGGAAGCCGCGCCAAGATCCTCCGGATCTTCCGGGCCCTCCGGAAGGAAGGGATCAGCGACGAGCGCCTGCGCCAGGTCAAGGCACCCATCGGGCTCGACATCGGCGCCCGGACCCCCGAGGAGATCGCGATCTCGATCGCGGCGCAGCTTGTGGCCCACCGGCGGAGGGCCTACGTGAAGGGAGCCGACCCCGATCGGCGCCTCGAGCCGGAGCCCATCGACATCGAGGAGCTCGCCCCCGCGGAGTCCGAAGCCGCAGCAGGACCCTGAGGCAGCGCGGTCCCCCTGTGCCTCGAGCGCGGGCGTCCGGTGTGCTTGCCGCCGGGCGGCTCCCGCCCGAGGCCCGGCCGCCTCACGACACGAGGCTGTTTACAACGCGGATGCAGCCTTTGTATAATCCCTATTCGCGGTCCCGGGGCGGAGCCTTTGCGCTTCGAGGGGCAGCAAAGCCACAAGTAAATACACCTCAACGATTTAGATCCGGAAGGAGGGGTTTGTGAAGGCTCCTGAAAAAGTCCGCACCTTGGCCCAAATGGCTGTGTCCTTTGGGAGGCGCTGGACCTCAAAGCCCTCTTTAGCCCTGCAAGGGAACGGCGCCGCGCCGTACCCCAGCACCGTCCTCGATCTGATCATCTTCCACAAGCTGCACATCTGCCTCCCCGCCGAGAACGCCCTCAAGAGCTACCGCCACCTCCGGAGCTCGTTCGTCGACTGGAACGAGGTCCGGATCAGCACGGTCCGGGAGATCCAGGAGGCGCTCTCGGCCCCGGCGGGATCCCTGGACATCGCGGTTTTCATAAAGGACCTCCTGGAGTTCGTCCACCGCGAGCGCCAGGATCTGAACCTCGAGTTCCTCGTCGAGCAGACATCCACGGACATCCGCCGGTTCCTGAAGCAGGTGCGAGGACTGGACACCTCCACGATCGAGATGGTCCTCCGCCAGCGGAAGGAGTACCCGGTCTTCCCCCTGAACCCGGCCCTCGTGACCGTGCTGAACCGGCTGGGTGTCCTCCGCAACTCCGAGACCATCCTCCAGCAGGAGAAGGCGCTCCACGAGCTCGTGGACCCTCGTCGGGCGCTCTTGCTCCACCACTTCCTCCTGGACCACAGCCGTCGCGTGTGCCCGCCCGACGTCGCGAGCGTCGATTGCCCGAGCTGCCGCATACGGCAGATCTGCGCGTTTTACGCCCGGGGCGCCCGGACCAGGAGGTCCCGCCACGGGCAGAAGAACTCACCACGGACGGCGAGCCGCGACCGGCGGGCGCCGGCGGGCGCCGACAGGCGGGGTAGGGCCGCGAAGCCCACCCCTCGTGGCAGGATCCGGAAGGCCGTCCACTGACTCCCTCCCTTCGCACCTCCCCTCACAGATCTCGAGCCAGCCATGGCAGGCCATTCGCACTGGAAGTCGATCAAGAACAAGAAGGGGGCGGCTGACGCGCGGCGCGGCAAGGTCTTCTCGAAGCTCGCAAAGCTCATCACCGTGGCCGCGAGCCACGGCGGCGGGAACCCTGCGGACAACATCCGCCTCCGCTACTCGATCGAACGGGCGCGGGCCGAGTCCATGCCCAAGGACTCCATCGACCGCGCGATCAAGAAAGGCACCGGCGAGCTCCAGGGGGAGTCGCTCGCCGAGCTCGTCTACGAGGGGATCGGCCCCGGCGGGATCTCGCTCGTCGTCGAGGCCCTCACGGGGAACCGGAACAAGACGGGAGGGGAGATCCGCAACATCCTCGAGAAGCGGGGTGGGTCCCTCGCGAAGACGAACTCCGTCCTCTGGAAGTTCGACCACAAAGGAGTGATCGGCATCGCGACTGCCGAGGTCACCGAGGAGGAGATCTTCGAGGTGGCCATCGAGGCGGGCGCCGACGACATCCAGGGCTTCGAGGGGGGCTTCGAGGTGTATACCAAGGTGGACGGCTTCGACGCCGTGCGCTCGGCCCTCCAGGCCTTCCTCCAGAGGAAACGGGCGAAGCCCGAGAGGAAGTGGGGCGAGGCCGAGGACGACAGGCCCTATTTCACCCGCAGCGAGCTCGTCTACCTTCCGCAGAACCCGGTGCCCCTCGAGGGGGAGAAGGCGAAGCAGGCGGTGACCCTCCTCAACGACCTCGAGGACCATGAGGACGTCCAGAACGTCTTCAGCGACCTCGACGTCCCGGAGGAAATCCTCCAGCAGCTTGCCGCCGACTGACGGGCCTGCACAGCTAGACGCGCGGCTTCTGGTAGAGGAACTCCCCGACGTCGCGGATCCTCACCCTGTCGTTGAAGCTCTCGTCGAGCTCGTGCCAGTGCGTGACGCCTTGCTCGTCGGGCTTCCAGCACAGGAACACCTTGCGGCCATTGTAGAGCGAGGGGAAGTTGATGATCCCACGCTTGAACTCCTCGACGAAGCAACCGAGGTCCTCGACCTCCCGGATGTAGCTGTTGATCCGGTCGATCAGGGTGTTGAGCTCTTGCTTGAGACCCTGGAGCTTCAGGTCCCTCTCGTGCGCCGCGAGGACCGCTCCGCTCCCGTCAAGCCCCTTCTCGAGGCACTCCAGCTCCGTCCGCTTGTAGATGATCTTGTCCCAGTTCGCCGTGATGTCGGCGACGATCTGGCGCAAGAGCGGAAGCATCCGGTTGGCCTCCTCGATCGAGATGAGCTTGGATTCCATGGGTTCTCGAGACTCCGTGTGGGGCGATTGGAACCTCGTCGGGTCGCCGTATCCGGGGGGGAGCAAGGCTCGTGCCCTCCCGAGGACGCCGCGGACGGGGAGGCGCCGCGTCTGGAGCCCCCGCGGTTTGCTACGCCTGGGCTCGGCACGCGGTGAGGCCCGTCGGCACCGGCCCTGCGGTTCCAGGACAACTATCCAGTCCCGGGACACTCTTCTCCCTTGACACCCCGAGACACGGTCCGTAAACCCTTGGCCGTATGTTCCTTCCCAGGGAGGTGGAGAGAAGCCGGCTGCTGGCGCCGGGGCGCCTCGTCGCCGTCCTCCTCTGCGGCCTCGGCGCCTCGGGCTCCCCGGCGCAAGAGCCTGCGCCGCGGAAGATCATCCGCAAGATCAGCGTCCAGAACCTCCGGCGCGAGTCCGAGGCTGCACTCCTGGCGGGGCTCAAGATCCGGATCGGCGACCCATACGATCCCCAGAAGGTCAGCCTCGAGACGGGGACGCTTTACGCGACCCGGAAGTTCCGGAGCGTGAAGCCCGAGGTGACCGAGGTCGAAGACGGCGTCGCCATAGCGTTCATCGTCGAGGAGCGGCCCAAGGTCCAGGCGGTCACCTTCGCGGGCAGGAAGGCCCTCAGCGAGGGCAAGCTGCGCGCCGACCTCGAGACGAAGCCCGGCGGGCTCTTCAGCGAGGCGAGCCTCCAGCGCGACCGCGAGACGGTCCTCGAGAAGTACCTCGAGGCCGGACACATCTTCGCCACCGTGGCCGTCGAGACCCAGGAGTCCGCCGACGGAGTCCGGATCACCTACACCATCGAGGAGGGCACGCGCGTACGGATCCGCGAGGTCCGGTTCCTGGGGAACAAGGCGCTCAGCTCGGGGACCCTGCTGAGCATCGTGGAGACTCGGGAGCGTGACTTCTGGTTCTTCGGCCTGCTGCGGCCCGGCCTCTACGATCAGGGCGCCCTCGATGCCGACCTGGGGAGGATCGAGAGCTACTACCGGCGGTTCGGGTACTTCGACGCTCGGGCGGAGGTGCACCAGGCTGCCCTGGACGCCGCAAAGGAGAAGATGACCATCACGATCCGCATCGAGGAGGGCTCCCAGTACGTCTTCCGGGGCTACCGCTTCTCGGGGAACGCCGTCTTCTCGGACCAGACGCTGCTCGAGCTCACGAGCGCGATCCCGGGCCAGCCGTTCAACGCCGACGTCCTCCGCAGGGACGAGCAGGAGATCAGGAACTACTACGGAGACAGGGCCTACATCTTCGCCAAGGTCGCGTCGAAGCCGGAGGTGTCGCTCGAGGGCCATGACGTCCACATCCTGTTCGTGATCGAGGAGGGCAACGAGATCTACATCGAGGAGGTGAGGGTGCAGGGGAACGAGAAGACCCAGGACAGGGTCATCCGCAGGGAGCTCGATTTCTACGCCGGCGAGCGCATCGATCGCTCCAAGCTCGCCAAGAGCCGCTCGAACCTGAACCGGCTCCAGTTCTTCAAGAGCGTGGAATTCGCCTACGAGAACGGATCTTCGCCGAGCGACAAGACGGTGCTGGTCAAGGTCGAGGAGGAATCGACGGGGCGCCTGATCCTCGGCTTCGGCGTCACGAGCGGCTTCGGGATCATCGGGAACTTCAACATCGTCAAGCGCAACTTCGACCCGACGGACCTGCCCGAGTCCCTCTACGACGTTCCCGACTCCTTCACCGGCGCCGGCATGACGCTCCACCTCCAGGCCCAGCCCGGCACCCGCCGCTCGCTGTACCGCTTCACCCTCGTGGAGCCCTACCTCTTCGAGACGCGGAACGCCCTGACGCTCTCGGCCTCGAAGCTCACGATCATCCGGCCCGACTACGACGAGGACCGGTCCACCTTCAACCCGAGCCTCTCCCACGCCTTCGACTTCGACCGCGACTTCATCTTCTCCCTCGGGCACCGGCTCGAGGAGGTGGAGATCTCCGGCGTCGAGCGCGACGCCCCTGCGGACGCTTTCGCCGTGGAGGGCTTCACCACCCTGATCGCCATGAGCGCCGGCGTGAAGCACGACGAGCGGCTGTACGAGTACCTCGAGGGCAACTACGACGGCAGCCTCCACGCCCTCGAGTACGAGTACGGAGGCGGGGCCCTCGGCGGCGAGGTGGACTTCCACAAGGGAGAGCTGACGAACGAGTTCTACTATCCCCTGTTCACTCACGGGAGCGGATCGGCGAGCCTGCACCACGTCATCTCCCTCCTGAACCGGTTCGGCGTCATCGAGCCTCACGAGGACGTGGATCCCATCCCGATCTTCGAGCGGTTCTTCCTCGGCGGCGCCAACACGGTCCGCGGGTTCAAGTTCCGGGGCCTGGGCCCCCACGAGGGCAGCGACCCCATCGGCGGCACGGGCATGCTGTACGGGAACCTCGAGTACAGCTTCCCCATCTTCCTGAAGATCCTCCGCGGCGTGGTCTTCTTCGACTACGCGAACCTCTCCACGGACATCGACTCGTTCACGTTCTCCGAGATGCGCTACTCGGCCGGCGGCGGGATCCGGATCAACTTCCCCTTCCTCGGGGCCCCGCTCCCCATCGGGCTCTACCTCGGCGCGCCGATCCGCAGGGAGGACGACGACCGCACGAGGCTCTTCCTCTTCACGATCGGCGCTCCCTTCTAGGTCCCCCGTCGCGCTGTCGCGACTTGCGCCCCTCGGGGTCCGGGAGGATACTGAAGGGGCAATTGACCACCGTAAGACAGGAAGCAGAGAGGCGCCCCATGAACCGAACCGTCCTCTTCCTCGCCGCCTTGGCCGTCACCGCGATGTCGCCGCCCGCCTCCGCCGCCCCGGGGAGCAAGGCCGAGTACTGGAACCGCCTGTCGGCCGTGCCGCCCCGGAGCGCCGAGGCCTTCGCGGACCTCGGGGAGTGGTGCCGCGGCCAGGGCCTCGAGGCCGAGGCCCTCCAGTGCCTCGAGCGGGCCCTGGAGATCGACTCCGACTGCGAGAGGGCGCGCACGGCGCTCGGCTATCGCCGTCACGGGGCGGGCTGGAGGAAAGACGGAGAGCCCGCGAGCGGATACCCTCGGTCGAAGCCCTCCTCCGCAAGCCTCCGCCTCCCGCCGGTGAAGCCTCCCGCGGTGACGGGGGCGGCCCCGCCTGCCGCGGAGCCGGCCCTGCCCGCCGCCGGCCCGGCGCCGGCGCAGCCCGGGCAGCCGCCGCCCCCCGAGCCGGAGGCAGCCCCTGCAGCGCCGGCCGCCGTCCCCGAGGCCCCTCCGGCCCAGCCCGCGCCTCCCGAGGCGCAGCCCGAGGCGGTGAAGGTGGCTCCCCCGCCCGCCAGGGGAGGCACCTCCTCGGGCGCGACAGCGAAGCCCCAGGTCGAGGCCTTCACGGAGGCCATCGAGGCGAAGAAGGCCTGGGCGAAGAGCGCCGGCGAGCGGATCGCCGCGAGCTTCTTCACCTTCGAGGACGCGGATTTCCTCGTCCACTCGACGCTCCCCGCCTCGAGCCGCGAGATGAAGCTCCTCCTCGGGAACCTGAGGAGCGCGCGGAAAGCCGTGGCGGCCGTGATCGGCGCGGGCGCCGGGACGCGGATCTGGCCCGCCAAGCTCCAGCTCTTCCTCCTGAAGAGCGAGCCCGAGCTCGAGCGCTTCGCGACCATGGTCGACAGGATGCCCTCCGGGAAGAGCCCCGAGGGGCTCTACACCGTCCCCGGCGCGCACACGGTCGTCCTCAACCCGGAGTCGAGTGCCCTGTGGCGCGTGGTCGGCGAGACGTCCCTCGACTTCCTGAACGGCTCGGACCGCTGGGTCCCCTGGTGGCTCACGGACGGGATCGGCCAGCTCCTCCTGGCCCAGAGCCCGGAGGGGCAGAAGGGCCAGCACTATCCTCGCACGCTCCGCTACGCGGCCGACGTGATCAAGGCCGAGGGGGACGCGCTCAAGATCTTCAACCTCCTCGAGACCCCGGAGTACAAGGACAAGGACCAGACGAAGAACCTGGCCCTCGCCCTCTCCCTCGTCGACTTCCTCTTCAACAAGGTGAGCCGCGGTGGGTTCCAGAACCTGATCAAGGCGATCAAGTCCGACGCCGCCCCCGCGCCGCCGGCCACGGACTCGAAATCGAAGGAGGAGTTCAACGCCTTCCACTTGAGCTTCATCGCCTTCCAGGAGGCCACTCTCGAGTCCTGCTTCCGCACCAAGGTCCCCACGCTCGGCGAGCGCTGGAAGCTCTATGCGCTCCAGGTCGCGGAGCAGCTCAAGGCGGAGGATGCCGCCAAGGAGAAGGAGGACGCTCAGAAGGCCCAGAAGAAGGGCCAGGGGAAGGGGAAAGGCAAGGGCGGGTAGGCCTCGGTCGCCGCTACCCCGACTCCCAGTCCGGGGCGCCCTGGAGCTTGGGCGGGATGTCCTTGAAGAGGTCCTCGAGCTGCTCCCGCTCGAACTGCTTGGGGGCCCGGATGACGAAGGCCACCTGCTTCTTGAGGAGGTTGAGCTTCCGGCTCAAGACGGCGCAGCCGTTCTCGACGAGCACCTCCTGGTAGGCCTCGGCGGCCTGGGGTAGGTGCGCCTCGTCGAGCCCCTTGATCGTGACCTTGTGGGCGACCCGCGCCTCGAGGAGGAATATGAGCACCCAGGCGAACGCCGTGGCGAGGATCGCCACGGCGAACAGGTAGAGGCCGCAGCAGATCCCGATGAGGGTCACCAGGATCAGCCGGCCCGTGTCCCGCGCCGGCCCCACGTCCGTCCGGAACCGGAAGAGGCCGCCGAGGCCGAAGATCACGAGGCCGAAGGTCGAGTCGATGGAGCAGATGCGGCCCACGACGGTGCCCACGAGGGCATACATGAGGAACGTCTTCGGCTGCTCCACCTCGTCGAGGGTGGCCGCCTTGCCGTAGACCCTCGGGTGCTTGGCGATCAACCACGCCAAGAGCACTGACAGCAGCGCCATGCAGAGGGTCTGGAGCAGCCCCTCCCAGTCCTTGAACGCCTCCAGAGCCTTCGTGAAGTCCAGGTTGAACTTCAGGACATTCCCCCCTCCGGGAATCGGCGCTTGCGCGAGCATCACGACCCCCCCCCCGGCCCCTCGAGCCACGACACGTCGTCGAAGCCGATCTCGGTGAGTATGCCGTTCATGAGCACCGTGAGGAGGCGCCCTCCCTTGTCCACCTTCTTGACCTTGGCCTTGGCTCGGAACTTGGGCACGTACACGTCGTCCTCCTTCTTGAGGGACCGCGCGAACTCCTCGCGCTTCATGCCGAGGGGCGTCGCGACGAGCAGGCGGTCCACCTCCTCCCTCAGTGTATCGGCGATCGGCTGGTGCGTCTTGGGCAGGCTCTTGAGGCCGCCCACGAGCTCGAGGAGACGCTCCCGGGCCTGGCGTACGGATTCATCCACGACCTGCTGGGCCTCCCGGAGCATGGCCTCCCGCTCGACCTCGACCTCCCGGCGGCGCTCCTCGTAGGCCCGGGCCTCCCCCTGGGCCCGCCGGCGCAGGCGCTCCGCCCGCCGCCGCTCCCGCTCGGTGCGCCTGCGGGAGAGCTCCATGCGCTGGATGATGTCGCGCGTGGGCTCCTTGATCTCGGCGATCTCTCGCTCCGCCGCCTCGACCACGTCGGGCGCGAGGCCAATCCTCCGCGCGATGGCGAGGGCGTTCGAGCTGCCCGGGATCCCCATGAGGAGCCGATACGTGGGCTTGAGGGTCCGCGGGTCGAACTCCATGGCCGCGTTCTCGACGCCATCGCGGCTGTAGGCGTACTCCTTGAGGCTCCCGATGTGCGTCGTGATGACGGCGCTCCAGCCCTTCTCGAGGAACTTGTCGAGGAGCGCCCGGCCGAGGGCCGCACCCTCGAGCGGGTCCGTGCCCGCTCCGAGCTCGTCGAGGAGGACGAGCGATCCCGGGCCGGCCTCCCGCAGCACCTCGAGGATGTTCGTCAGGTGCGACGAGAACGTGCTGAGGCTCTGCTCGATCGACTGCTCGTCGCCGATGTCGGCGAAGACCCGGGCGTACAGCGGCACTCGGGAGCCCTCGGCGGCGGCCACGGGCACCCCGCTGGAGGCGAGGAGCACGTTGAGGCCGATCGTCTTCAAGGCGACGGTCTTCCCACCCGTGTTGGGGCCCGTGACGACCAGCACGCGGAACGTCTCCCCCAGCCGCACGCTGATGGGCACCACCTTGGCGCAGGCGGCCTCGAGGTCCACGTCGTCGTGGCCGCGGCTCAGGTCGCGCGAGAGCCAGAGGAGGTACGGGTGCCTCGCGTCGCGCAGGTCGAGGACCCCCGAGTCGTCCAGGAGGGGCGCGCAGAGGCCGAAGGCCTCGGCGTAGCGCGCCTTGGCGCACGTGAAGTCCACCCGCGCGAGCCTCTCCTGGATCCGGGCGAGGGCCGGCCGGGCCGCGAGGACCTTCCTCGTGAGCTCCCAAAGTATCCGCTGCACCTCGTCCCGCTCGGCGTCGAGGGCCTCGAGGAGCCGGTCGCCGTCGAGCGTGATCGCGTCGGGCTCCACGTACAGCGTGGAGCCGCTCTGGGACCGGTCGCGGATGGGGCCGTGGACCCAGGAGCGGTACTCCGCCTTGACGGGCAGGAGGTACCGGTCGTCCTTGATCGTCACGCCCTCGGACTGGAACGCCGAGCGGAGCTTCGGGTCGTTCAGGATGCGCTGCGCCCGAGCCCGCAGGGACGCCCGGAGCTCCGCCACGAGGCGCCGCACCTCCGCGAGTCTGGGCGTCGCGTCGTCCCGGACCTCGCCCCGCGGATCGACCTTCGCCGGGATCTCCTCCCGGAGGTCCGGCAGGTCCTCGATCGACGAGCCCATGGCGTGAAGACGGGGGAGCGCCGAGGGGCTGCTCGTGAGGACCTCCCGGGCCGTGAGCCCCGCGCGCAGGAGCTCCACCACGCGGTAGAGGGCCTCGGGCTCGGCGGGCCGCCCCTGGCCCGCGGCCCGGTCGAGCTCCCCCACGAGGTCCCGCAGGCCCGCGAGGGGCACCCGAGCGTGCTTGAGGAGCGCGCGCATCTCCTCCGTGTCCCCCAGGCGCCCCCGGGCCTCTTCGAGCGAGCCGAGCGGCTCCATCCCCAGCGCGAGCCCCTTCCCCAGCACGCTCACCGCGTAGGACGAGAGCACCTCGCGCACACGCTCGTACTCGAGCACGCGGAGGGCGTGCGGGGAGAATTCGCTCATCTCCTGGGCTCGAGCGCCTCGAGCACCTCCTCGTTCTCCGGGAACCTGCCCGTGGCCTTCTTGCTGAAGACCAGCTTCGAGCCGTCCATCACCTCGAAGACGCCGCCCTTGCCCTCGATGAGGCGGGGACGCACCTTGAGCTTCTTCTCGATCGCGTCGGCCAGACTGACCGCACGAGGCTTGTAGTTTCACTGCACACAGTACTCGATGGAGACGTCGAGCTTGGGGCTCGCCATGGGTTCACTCCTTCCGTGGTTGGGTTGCATGGGGCTGCCCGGGACCGCGGCGCGCCTCCGCGATCCAGGCCAGGACCTGCGCGACGCGCGCCCGCAGCGCCGCGAAATCCGCCCGCTCCAGGATGTCCTTCGAGATCAGGCTCGAGCCTATCCCCAGGGCCGCGGCGCCGGCCCGGATCCACGACTGGACGCTCTCCCGGGTGGCCTCCACCCCGCCCGTCGGCATGAGGAGCGACCAGGGGCTGGGCCCGAGGATGGCCTTCACGAAGCCCGGCCCACCCACGGAGTCTCCGGGGAAGACCTTCACGACCTCGCAGCCGAGCTCCTCGGCCTGGGCCACCTCGGTGGCGCTCCCGCAGCCCGGCAGGTAGGCGACCTTGCGGCGGTTCGCGAGGCGGGCCACCTCCGGGTTGAGGACGGGCCCGACGACGAAGCTCGCTCCCGCGGCCAGGTAGAGGGCCGCCGTGTGCGGATCGCCGATGGAGCCCACGCCCAGGACCAGGTCCGGCAGCTCGGCGGCGCAGCGCTCGATGAGGACCTCGAAGACCCGGTGGGCCATGTCGCCCCGGTGCGTGAGCTCGAGGAGACGGGAGCCCCCCGCGGCGCACGCCCGGGCGACCTCGAAGGCCACCACCGGGTCCCTGTGGTAGAAGACCGGGACGAGGCCCCCGTCGAGCATGAGGCGCAGCACATCGAGCCGGCGGAATCGAGCCATGGGGCGGCATTATAGGCCCGGCGCCGGGCGATGCTAAGGGGCGAGGCGACGCGGGAAGAGTCCCGCGATCGGGTATACTCCCGGCCCATGCAGGCCGGCCTCTCTGCCTTCGACTGGACCGTCGTCGGGCTCTACCTCGCGCTCGTGGCGCTCATCGGGCTCTACGCCTCCCGCGACCTGAAGACCACGCGCGACTACTTCCTCGGCGGCCGCTCCGTCCCGTGGTGGGCCGCGGCGCTCTCGATCATCGCCACCGAGACGAGCGCCGCGACCTACATCGGCGTGCCGCGCGAGGCCTACCAGGGCGACTGGGCCTTCCTCCAGCTCGTCCTGGGCTTCGTCCTCGGGAGGCTCTTCCTCGCCTTCTTCTTCGTCCCGGCCTTCTACCGCCGCGAGATCGTGACCGTCTACGGCCTCCTCGAGGAGCGATTCGGGAACACGGCGAGGACCGTCGCGGCGGCGCTCTTCCTCGTGGGCCGCGTGGTGGGCAGCGCCGTGCGCCTCTTCGCGGGCTGCCTCGCCCTCGAGGTCGCGACGGGCCTCCCCACTCCCTGGGCCATCGTCCTTCTGGGAGCCTTCGGCGCCGCCTACACCTTGACGGGCGGGATCAAGGCCGTCGTCTGGACCGAGGTCATCCTCGGGGCCACGTTCATCGCGGGCGGCGCGGTCGCGGCGGCGTACCTCGTCGGAGAGTCTCCCGCGGGGCTCGCGGGCCTGCTCTCGGACCCGGTCTTCCTCGAGAAGACCAGGATCTTCCACCCGGGCCTCGACCCCTCGAGCGAGAAGAGCCTGCTCGCCGGCCTCGCCGGCGGCTTCTTCCTGACCCTGGCGACCCACGGCACGGACCAGGACGTGGCCCAGCGCATCCTCACCTGCAGGAGCTCCCGCGGCGGGAGCCTGTCCGTGGTCGGGAGCGCGGTCTTGATCCTGCCCCTCATGGCGCTCTTCCTCCTCGTGGGGACGCTCCTCCACGCCTTCTACGCGTCCCGGCCCGAGCTCCATCGGCCGGCGGACCTCGACCACGTCTTCCCGCTCTTCATCGTGAGCGAGCTCCCCCGCGGCTTCTGCGGGCTCGTCATGGCGGGCCTTTTCTCGGTGTCCATCTCGAGCTACTCCTCGGTGTTGAACGCGCTGGCCTCGACGGCCGTGAGCGACTTCTACGAGCCCCTCCTGCGCCGCCTGCGCCGGGACCCGCGTCCGAGGCACCTCGTCCTCGCCTCGAGGCTCGCGACGCTCCTCTGGGCCGGCGCGATCGTCCTCCTGGCCTTCGCGTTCATCGGCTCCGGGGAGTCCGTCCTCACGATCGCGCTGCGGGTGCTGACCTACTTCTACGGCGCGCTCCTCGGCGCCTTCCTCCTCGGGATCTTCACGCGCCGCGGGAGCGGCGTCTCGGTGACGGCCGGCATGCTCCTCAGCGTGCCCGCGGTCCTCCTCTTCCAGCTCCGCGACTACCTGGCCCGGCCGCCGACGGCCCCCGAGGCGATCCGGAGCATCCTGGAGCTGATCCCCTCGGAGGCTCAAGAGCGCGTCATCCTCCACGTCCCTGCCCTCGCGTGGCCTTACTGGATCATCCTGGGCGCGGGCGTGACCTTCGCCGTCGGCCTCCTGGGGAGGAGCCGGCCCTGGCGGCACGCCACCTCGTGAGCCCGAGGCGGGCCCTCACTCGTCGCGGGGAGACGCCCTCGCCGAGGCGGGCTCGATCCCCTCGCCGAGCTGGATCCACCGCTCGCTGTCGAACCACTTCCGGACGAGCCGGACGTCCTCGACTCGCTCGAGCTCCTTCCCCTCCACGCTGAAGTAGACGAAGGTCGGACAGCGCCCCACGTCGAGGCGGCGCGCGAGGTACCCGTCGAGGTCCAGGAGCACGGGGTAGCGCATGCGCTTCTCGCGGATCCACTTGTCGATCTCGAGCCGGTCCCGTCCGGTCACCACCGTCACGAGCTGGACGCTCCCCCTCCGCGCCTCGAGGGCCTGGAGCGCCGGCACGTTCCGCAGGCACTCCATCTCGTTCGTGCTCCAGAAGGCCAGCACCGTCGGCTGCTCGTAGAGGAAGTGCGGCCACACCCACTGGCGGTGGGAGCCCCTCTCGGTGAGGTTGACGAGGGCGATGGACCGCCCCGCGCAGCCCGGGCCAGCGAGCGGGAGGACGGAGGCGATGGCGAGCCCCGAGAGCGCGCGGGTGAAGCGGGAACGGCTCCTTGGGATGCTCATGGCTCGGATCCTCGGGCAAGGGGGCTTGCGTCCCGCGGCCGGGGGGACGCGGGAGAGCCTCCTGCCCCTCTTATCGTCCTCGAGCCCGCCGGCCCTTGGGCCCTCCTCGTGCCTGGGGCCCATGGGACGCCGGATTATCGCACGGGTGCGCGGGGCGGGCAACGGACCCGGAAGGTCCCTCCCCCCCTCTGCCGATAAGGACGAAGAAGGACCCGGTCCACCATGAACGGCACGGACTACATCTTCGTCTCGGCAGCGGTGGTCCTGGCTGCGCTCATCGCGGCGCTCTCCGTGGGGAGGGCTCCGGAGACGAAGGACGCGCCCCGCGAGGCGACGCGCTGGAGGCGCTTCCGGATCTCCTTCGGTGCCCTCCACGGGCCCTTGCGGGACGCGGCCGCCGCGGTCCTGGAGGATCCCTCCGGCCTCAAGCTCCTCGCGGCGCCCCGCGAGAGCCTCTCCCCGCGCCGCGTCTCGCTCCTCAAGGACGGCAGCCCCGTCATCGATATCGTCCGCGGCAGGCTCCTCTTCCACCGCCGGCTCCGGGTGCTCCTCCAGGGGAGGGAATGGCTCGCCGCCACGGTGCCGGGGCCCGGCCAGAAGAGGCCCGGGCTCGAGTTCGCCTCCCCCACCGACGCCTGCGAGGTCCAGGGGAACACCGCCGCCCGGGAGTACGAACTCCGGAAGGCCGGGAGGCTCGTGGCCAGCGTCTCGTGGCAGCGAGCCCCCGGAGACGACGCCTCGCGCAAGGAGTACGTGCTCGAAGCCTTGAAGTCCGAGGACCCGCTGCCCCTCGTGGCCCTGGCCGCGGCCATCGAGGTCGCCCTGGGGCCCGCCAAGGGCTAAGGACCCAAAGGGCGCGGCGCTCGCGAGAGCGTCGCGACTGGCCCCTACTTCCTCCTGGCGATCGTGTTGAGGTCCCGCGATCGCTCCGTGGCCGTCACCACGGCGCTGATGAGCATGGCCCTCAGGCCGCGCTCCTCGAGCTCGTGCACCGCGGCGATGGTGGTCCCGCCGGGCGTCGTCACCTGGTCCTTCAGGGCCGCCGGGTGCTGCCCCGTCTCCTTGACGAGCTTCGCGGCCCCGAAGACCGTCTGCGTCGCCAGGCGCATCGCCACGTCGCGGGGCAACCCGACCTTCACGCCCCCATCGCACAGCGCCTCGATGACCATGTAGATGTAGGCAGGGCCGCTGCCGCTCAGGCCCGTCACGGCGTCCAGGTGCTCCTCCTCGACGCGGACCACCTCGCCGACGGCGGCGAAGATCGCCTCGGCGAGGGCCAGGTGGTCCTCGGTCGCCGGCGGGCAGGCGGCGATGGCGCTCGCCGCGGCGTCCACGGTGGCCGCGATGTTGGGCATTGCCCGCACGACGGGGTTCCCCTTGCCCAGCCGGTCGCGGATGTACGAGCTCTCGACGCCGGCGATGATCGAGATGAAGAGCTGCTCCGGCCTCACGACCTCCCGGATCGAGTCCAGGACCTCGTTGAGGGTCATGGGCTTCACGGCGAGGATCACCAGCTCCGCGCCGGCCACGACGGAGCGGGGGTCCCTCGCGACGGGCACGCCGTAGTCCTTGTGGAGGGCATCGAGCTTGCCCGCGTGGACATCGACCACGGTCAGGTTGCCGGCCGGAGTGAGGCCGGCGTTGAGGATGCCGCGGAGGAGCGACTTGCCCATGTTCCCTCCGCCGATGAGGACCATCTTCTTGTTCAACATGAGGCCCGATTATAGCGCGACGGGCTTCGGGAATCCCAGGCCGGCGGTCTGGCGAGGGGCGGTCTCCTCCCACACGCCGGGGATCCTCGCGCCGCAGCCGGGGCAGAGGCTCCCGCTCATGCGGTTCTCGAGGACGACGAAGCCGCGGCGGCGGATGAGGAGGGCGTCGCACTCCGGGCAGAACGTGCTCTCCCGATCTCCGATCTGGCCCGCGGCATTGCCCGGGTAGACGAAGCGCAGCCCGGCCGCGCGACCGAGGTCGTACGCATCGAGGAGGGCTCTCACGCCCGTCCGGTCCCGGTCCGTCATCTTGTAGTCGGGGTGGAAGGCCGTCACGTGCCACGGCATGTCGCGGTCCACATCGGCCAGGAACTCCGCCATGGCGCGCAGCTCGCCCGGGTCATCGTTCAAGCCAGGGACGACCAGGGTGACGATCTCGACCCAGTATCCGAGCCGTTTCAAGGCGCGGATCGTCTCGAGCACGTTCGAGAGCCTGCCCCCCAGCTCGCGGTACGCCCGGTCCGAGAAGCCCTTCAGGTCCACCTTGTAGAGGGCCACGTGAGGCTTCAAGTACTCGAGCACCTCCGGCGTCCCGTTGCCGTTGGAGACGAAGGCGCACGCGAGCCCCGCCCGCCGGGCCTCCTGAAAGACCTCGACGGCCCAGTCGCTCGTGATGAGGGGCTCGTTGTAGGAGCTGGCGATCACGGGCGCGCCGTTCTCGAGGGCGAGCTCGACGAGCCTGCGGGCGGAGGCGAGCCTGGGCGGCGCGACGGCGTCGTCGTCGCGGAGGACCTGGCTCGTGACCCAGTTCTGGCAGTAGGCGCAGTGGAGGTCGCAGCCCAGCATGCCGAAGGTGAGGGTGGTGGACCCCGGGAGCACGTGGAAGAAGGGCTTCTTCTCCGTCGGGTCGCACTGCAGCGCCGCCACGTACCCTCGGGGGACCAGCAACGTGCCGTCCCGGTTGAAGCGCACCTTGCAGATGCCGCGCCGCTCCTCGGGGATGAGGCAGCGGTGCCCGCACGCGTAGCACCGCACAGGTCCCTCTCCCTCCCGCGCGTACAGCTCGCCCTCGGCCGTGAGGGTGTCGAGCATATCGTCCAGGGACGGCGAAGCCGTCGCGCCGAGTACCATCGCCCTTCATTCTAGCTCCGGCGTGCTCTCTGGTCGCCTTCGCCTCGGGCGCACCGTCCCACCGCCGTGGGTTCAGGGTGGAGGAGAATCCCGACGACGACCGCGGGGAGCTACGCTGGTACCTGGAGGAGTACCTCCAGTTCCCCTACGGCGCCGAGCGGGAGCGGGCCCAACGGGTGGAGGCGGCCATGGAGCGCTGGGGCGAGGCCACAGCGCGCGGGCATTCCTTTGCAGCAAGATGGGATTACTGCAATACTGTCCTGCGGAGAGGCCGGAGGGCTGAGATGCTGGTGAAACTTACAGAACGCGGCACGATAACCATTCCCAAGGAGCTGCGTGGCCAACTGCCGGCGGATTCACTCCTCGATGTTGTCCTGCGTGATGACGGAGTGATCGAGCTGCGCCCGCAATTGACCGTCGACGCGACCCAGGCCTGGTTCTGGTCGGAGCGCTGGCAGCGGATGGAGCGTGAGGCTGACGAGGACTATCGGCGGGGCCGGTACGAGACCTTCGACGACGTCGAGAGCTTCCTGGCCGAA
>JACQVW010000826.1 GCA_016209535.1 Planctomycetota bacterium
AGAGCCGCTCCACGAGCTCGAGGTACTCCTCGGTGGCGCGGCGGGCCTCCTCCCGAGACCGGACGTTCTCCCCCAGCACGTCGACCGTGGTCAGCAGCCCTTGGCGCTCGAGGGCCGTGACGACGCCGAGGGAATCGGCAAGGGATTCCCCTGCGATGTAGCGCCCCGCGATCCGGCGGACCAGAGTCCGCGGCACCCAGGGCAAGCCCCTCAGGATCGCCTCGTGGAGCCATTGCATTCGCCCCGTATACGATGCGCCCCGTCGCCCTTCAAGGGGGGCCCTCCTTGCTACCGCGCTCCGAATCGCTCCTCCTCGGGCAACAGCTCCCGCAACCGCGCCTCGACGAGGGCACGCCGCTCCTCCGGAGCATGGCGGCGCTGCACGTCGCGCTCGAGCTCCTCGAGCCTCGCTCGAAGGCGATCGATCTCGCGCGCCCGGGCCGCCTCGCGCAGGTCCAGGATCTCGAGAAGGACGCCTCGGAGCTCCTCCCGGACGCGGCGGAGCTCCGCCCCCCTGGAGTCCGACGCGCGAGGCTCTCGCGTCCCGTCGGACCCCTCTCGCCGGGCACGTCCCGGGTCCGATGGGGGAAGCCCGCCGACCCCGGGGCGCGACAGCCCCGAGCCCGGAGGGCCGGCGAGGAGGGTCCGCCATCGCAGCACGAGCTCCTCCTGGTGCCGCAGCAGGCCCTCGTGACGGTCCTGATCGACACCCGGCAGGACCGTGGGGGACCCCTGCTGCGGGCGGGACGGGGCGTCCCTCCCGGAGCCGAGGTGCCCCTCGAGCCGGGCGCGCAGTGCCCCGAGCCGGGACTCCAGGGCCGCGATCTCCCGCCAGAGGGCCCCCTCGAGCTCGCGGATCTGTGCGTCCAGCCCGGACCCGCCGTCCGTCCCCCCCGCCTGGGGAGCTGGACGGTCCTCGAGCACCCTTCCCGGGGCTGGCTGGGGGCCCGGCCCGGGCGTGTCGTCACGTGCTCCCGCGCTCGGGAGTGGCTCCTCACCCGGGCCGACGGCCGGCAGGACCGCGAGGGCGAGGAGCGCCGCGACGAGCCTCGGCGGCCTCACCATGGGCTTCCCCCGAGTCGGCACAGCTCGACTTCGAGGGCCTCGATGCGCTGGTCGAGTTCCTCCCCCAGGAAAGTCGCAACGCCTGCGGCTGGGGCCAGGGACAGGGGCGCTCCCGAGCTGCCCCCCCCCACGCCCGCCGGCCGGTCCCTGACAGGGAAGAACAGGCAGGCGAGCACTACCCCCGCCGCAAGGACCCCAGCCCCCCTGAGCCAGGGCTCTCGCTGTCCCCGCGCATCCTCCAGAGGCTCGGAGGGCTCCACCGGCGCGAGCGCCACGAACCTCAAGGTCTGCCTGAGGTCTCGCTCCTCCCGGCGGCATCGGGCGCAGGCCTCGAGGTGAGCCTCGAGGAGGCGCGCCTCCGGGTGGTCCTCGCCGTGGACCCGAGCGACAAGGGCCGGCCCGAGGAGGTCGCAGGTCGATCGCCGGGGCATCACCACGGGTCGCGCCCTCCCTTTTCCCGGCCGCCGTCATCGCGTACCCAGCCGCGCCGCGCCAAGGAGCGCCGGATCCGCTTCAGAGCCCGGTGCATCCTGCTCAGCACGGTGTTGAGCGGGGCCCCTTGCCGCGCCGCGATTTCCCGGAACGGCAGCCCCGACTGCGTGCGCAGCAGGAACACTTCCCTCTCGAGGGGGGGCATCTCGCCGACGACCTGGAGGACGAGCCGGCTCAGCTCGCTCGACTGGAGCCTCCTCTCCGGCCGGGCGGCGGCATCCCCTTCGATGGCCGCTTCACCGTTCGCGCCACCGAGGACGGAGAACGGCGCTGCCCTCACACGCCGGAGCCGGCAGACGTCGGCGGTCACGTTCCTCGCCACGGCGAAGAGCCACGCCTCGATCCGCGGGTGACGCTGGAGGGCCTCGGCGCGCTCGAGGAGGCGGCAAAACACCTCCTGGACGCACTCCTCCGCGAGGTCCCTGTCGCCTCCCAGGCGGCGCAGGATGTACGCGGAGAGCGGTCGCTCGTACCGGTCGACGAGGACCGCGGCTGCCGTCCCATCGCCCGAGAGGTAGCGCTGGATCAAGGCGGGGTCCGCCTGGGAGGTGGCTTCCGTCGTGGCCTCGGGCTCCATGGTTCCAGCGCGCGGGGATGGCTGCCTTGGTCATCGATTATCCCCGGCAGAAATTGCGGGAAAAGCGAGAAAACTCAGAACTTCCGCACGCGGCGGACGGCGGCGGCTATGTCCTCGACCTGGGGCAGCGTCGATTTCTCGAGGACCGGCGAGTAGCCCACCGGGACGTCGAGCGCGGCCACGCGGACCACGGGGGCATCGAGCTCGGCGAAGAGATCATCGGCGATCCTCGCCGCCACTTCGGCCCCGAACCCGTGAGATCGGTGGTCTTCGTAGGCCACCACGACGCGGCTCGTACGGCGCACGGAGGACTCGATCGAATCCCAGTCATAAGGCTGAAGCGATCTGAGATCGATCACCTCGACCTCGGTTCCCCCCGCGGCCAGCTCGTCCGCAGCCCGCAGGCTCTTCTCCACGAGTGCGCCGTACGTAATGATGGTCACGTCGCGCCCGCGTCGTGCGGTCCAGGCTCGGCCGAGGGGGATCGTGTATTCGGGTCCAGGGTACGGCGCCTGGGCGTAGCGCTGCCGGTAGAGGTGCTTGTGCTCCAGGAAGAGGACCGGATCGCCGCAGCGGATCGCCGTCCGGAGCAAGCCCGCCGCGTCGCGGGCGTTCGAAGGCATGAGGACCCGGAGACCCGGGCAGTGACAGAAGATCGACGCGCCGCTCTGGCTGTGGTAGATCCCGCCCCCCGTCAGGTACCCGCCGATCGGCACCCTCAGGACCACGGGCGCCGCGAAGGTGTTGTTCGAGCGCCAACGGAGGACGCTCAGCTCGTTGCGGAGCTGGTGCATGGCGGGCCAGATGTAGTCGAAGAACTGGATCTCCGCGACGGGGATGAACCCGCGCACGGCGAGCCCAAAAGCCCGGCCCACGATGGCCGCCTCGGCGATGGGCGTGTTGAAGACCCGGTGCGGTCCCAGCTTCCTCTGCAGGTTGTGCGTGACCTTGAAAACGCCGCCCTTGCCCGGCACATCGTCCAGGTGCTCCGTCCGTGAGCAATCGGCCACGTCCTCGCCGAAGACGAGGACCCTTGGATCTCGTCGCATCTCGAGCTCCAGGGTCCGGTTGATGGCCTCGACGATCGTGACGGGCGGCCCGTCCGGCTGGAGCCCCGTCTCGGCGGCAACGACCGTACGGGGATTGAAGACGTGCCGCGTGCAGCTCGCAGGCTCGGGCTCGGGCCCGCCCAGGGCTTCGGCCACTGCCTCGTCGACCTCCTGGCGCACCGAGGCTCGGATCTCCTCGGCCTCTTCGGGTCGCAGGTATCCCTCGGACAGGAGGATCTCCTCGAAGGCGGGGACCGGGTCCCTCGCCTTGTCCGCCTCCTTCTCCGCCAGCGGCCTGTAGAGCTTGTCATCATCGGAGTCCGAGTGGGGCCAGAGCCGCACCACGTGCGCGTGGACCAGGGCCGGACCCATCCCCGACCGCACGTAGGCGACGGCCCTCTTCATGGCCTCGTAGCTCTCGAGGACATCGAGGCCGTTGAGCTCCTCGATGTAGAACGAAGGGAAACCCCTCAGGAGAGCCGAGACGCTGCCGCCCGGCGTCTGCGCCTCCGCCGGAACGGAGATGGCGTACTCGTTGTCCTCGATCGCGAAGAGGATGGGAAGCTTGCGGAGCGAGGCGGCGCTCACCGCCTCGAAGAACTCGCCCTCGCTCGCGGAGCCCTCGCCCCCCGATACGTAGACGAGCTCGTCGCGCTCATGGCGAGGCAAGGATGCGATCGCCCCCTCGATCCCCTGACCGCCGCCGGACCGCTCCCTCAGGTAGATCTCCGAGAGGCGCGAGATCCTCCCCGCCTCCGCCGTGCCCACGGCCTGGAGGTACTGCGTGCCCGTGGGACTGGACTGGTTCACTACGTTCAGGCGTGGGGACCCGTAATGCGCCGGCATCTCGCGGCCCCCGGAGCTCGGGTCGTTGGCCCGAGCCATCGCCTGAAGCAGCATCTCGACAGGGGTGACCCCGAGGCCCAGGCAGAGGGTCCTGTCCCTGTAGTAGGGATAGAACCAGTCGTGACCAGGCCTCAGGAGGAGGGCTGCTGCCGCCTGGAAAGCCTCGTGGCCCGCGCCGCTGATCTCGAAGAACGTCCTCTGGTGCCGCTTCAGCCGGAGCTCGGCCTCGTCCAGGGAGCGCGCGAGCAGCATCAGACGGTACGCCCTGAGGAGGGAAGCTTGGTCGAGGCCCGCGAGGTCCTGGGTACGCGTCCTGGTGCCCATTCCTTCCTTCTTCCTGTCCTTCAACGGCACCTCTCCAGCCCCCGTTTCCGGCCTGCGCTCTGAAGATGATAATCCATGGCTCCAGGCGGAGCAAACCGGGCGGTCACGGCCGTCGGACAGGCTCCACCGACCTGTCGTGACCCCCCGGACGCGCCGGTCAGTCCTTGCGGCCCCACAGGCCGGTGCTGAAGTAACGCTCCCCAAAATCGTTAAAGACGGTCACCACGACACCGCGGTCGATCCGGGCCACCACCGACTCCACACCCTTCATGTAACCCCCTGACGACTGTCCAGTGAAGAACCCTATCCGGGCCAGTCGCTGACAGTACTCGTAAGCGTCTTCGATCGAAACCTTCACCTTCACGTCCACCACCGAGGGGTCGAATATTTCCGGAACGATGTCCTCCGGGCTCTCGAGCGGCTTCAAGCCTTCGATCCCGGGGAAGGCATCGGGCAGGATGCAGACCACCTGGACCCCGGGCAACTCCTCCTTGAGGCGCCGGCCGGCCCCCGTGATGGTACCTCCGGTCCCCACGCCTCCGACGAAGTGGGTCACCCTCCGGCCCGTCTGCTCGAGGATCTCGTGCGCCGTGGAGTAGTAGTGCGCCTTCCAGTTGTTCGGGTTCTTGTACTGGTCGCAGAAGAAGTACCGCTGCGGGTCCGCCGACGCCTGCCGGTGGACCTCCCGGAGCGCCTCGTCGTACCCCTCCACGGGGTCCGTGTAGTGGATCTCGGCCCCGTGGGCCCGTATCCGGCGCTTCCTCTCCTCGGAGGCGTTCCCCGGCATGACGAGCTTCACCTTGTAACCGAGGGCCTTCCCGATCATGGAGTAGGCGATCCCCGCGTTCCCCGACGTCGAATCGATGACCGTCCGCTCGCCCGTCAGGCGCCCGTCGAGGATCGCACCGAGGAGCATCCACAGGACGGGCCTGTCCTTGATGGAGCCTCCCGGGTTGAAGTACTCCACCTTCGCATAGACCTCGACGCCGGGCTTCCGCAGCTCGGGCAGATCCACGCGCACGAGCGGAGTGCCCCCGATCAGGCCGAGCACCGGGCACCTCTCGAGGAAGGGCCGGTGGTCCGGGTGCACGTAGGCCGGGCCCGTCTTCAAGCGTCGCACCTCTCCAGGCTTACACCCTACAGAACATCGCGTAGTCCACGTATCCGGGGAACGCTCGCCCCTCCGCGCAGTAGGAGCAACCGGGGTTCCGGCGGAGCTTCAGCTCCCGGAACCGGGTCTCGAGGGCATCGTACGTCAGGAGCCGCCCCGTGAGCACGTCCCCCTTCCCGAGGATGATCTTGATGGCCTCGATGGCCTCGAGGACTCCGATCACGCCCGGCAGCACGCCGAGCACCCCCGCCTCGGCGCAGGAAGGAGCCATCTCGGGCGGCGGAGGCTCCGGGTAGAGGCAGCGGTAGCAAGGCCCTCTGCCCGGCCAGAAGACCGTCACCTGCCCCTCGAAGCGGTAGATGCTCCCGTGGACGTTCGGCTTCCTGTGCTTCACGCAGCCGTCGTTCACCAGGTATCGCGTCGGGAAGTTGTCGCAGCCGTCCAGGATGACGTCGTACTGCGCGAACAGATCATCGACGTTGGCGCTCGTCAGCCTCACCTCGTGGGTCACCACGCGGATGTCGGGGTTCAGGGTCGAGAGGGTCTGCCGCGCCGACTCCGTCTTCCGCATCCCGACGCGGTCGTCGGAGTGGAGGATCTGGCGCTGGAGGTTCGAGCGGTCCACCACGTCGTAGTCCACGATCCCCACGGTCCCGACTCCCGCCGCGGCGAGGTAGTATGCCGCGGGCGAGCCGAGCCCGCCCGCGCCGATGCAGAGGACCCGCGATCTCTTGAGCTTCACTTGGCCCGCCTCGCCGACCTCGTCGATCGTGAGGTGGCGCATGTAGCGCTCTCGCTCGCGGTCCGTGAGCGTCTCGGGCACCTCGACGGGGCACCCCTCGCGCTCCCAGCGGAGGTAGCCGCCGGCGAGGGAGACCACGTTCGCGAACCCCATGCGCTTGAGAGTCTCCGCGGCAAGGAGCGACCGGACTCCCTCGGAGCTGTAGACGAGGTAGGACCGCGCGGGGTCCGACAGCTTCTGCTCCGCCTGGAGCTCGAGGAACCCGCGCGGCAGGTGGATCGCCCCCGCCAGGCGCCCCTGTCGCAGCTCGTCGGCCTCCCGCACGTCCACGGGCAGGACCCCTCGCGAGGCGAGGAGCGTCCTCGCCTCCAGCGGCGGGACCTCCTGGATCTCGGAACGGAGGCCCTGGAGCCTCTCGGCGAGGGCTGCAGGGACGCCGCCCGTCTCGGCCCGGCGCGCCGCCCCCCGCGGGACCTCGAAGGGGTGGCCATTCTGCTTCCACCGAGCGTAGCCTCCGGCCATGGAGAGGACGTCCTTGAACCCGAGCTTCCGCAGGGTGTCCGCCGCGAAGAGAGAACGTACGCCTCCCGCGCAGTAGGCGATGACCTTGAGATCGGCGCGGGGAAGCTCCTCCCGGGCCACGAGCTCCAGGTAGCCCCGGGCCAAGTGGCGCGCCCCGGGCAGGCTCCCCTGCCGGTACTCGTCGGACTCACGGACGTCGACGACCAGGACGTCGGCGCCGTTCGTCTCCAGGATTCGCCGAACCTCCTCGGGAGTGATCTCCGGGATCTCGCCCCGGAGCTTGCGCAGCCACTCGTCCTTCACGCTGGGCATGGTCCCTCCTCACCCCCCCCGACGAGGAGACCAGCGACGGGGAGGAACAAGCTCTCAGCCACGCCGTCCCTTGCAGCAGCAGGGGGAGCTCCCGCCGGCGATCGCGGGGACGATGCTGAGCTCGTCCCCGGGCTTCACCTTCGTCTCGGGGCCCTGCATGTAGCGTACGTCCTCCCCGTTGATGAAGACGTTGATGAAGCGGCGGATCGATCCCGACTCGTCGAAGACCTTCTCCTTCACCCCGCGGTGCACGGTCTCCACGTTGTCAAAGACCTCACGGACGCTTACCCCTTCGGCCTGGACCTCAGCCTTGCCGCCCGTGTACTTCCGGAGAGGGGTTGGGATTCTGAGGACGACGGACATGGTTCTCGAGCTGGTCTTGATCGAGGTCAACGTTGCGGAGGCGCAGCGCCAAGGTGCCGGCGCCCCCATGGGCTCTGGCGAGCAATGAAAGCTTGAGTATAGCCGCGCGCAAGTGGCAGATCAACGGCTCCCGACCCCTTGCAAGAGCCACCCGCCCCTCCGTTCGCCGGACCTCAGCCGCTCAAGCCGCTCAGTCGAGCGTGTAGGTGACGGGCTGTGCGGCGACGAACCGGCGCAGCCGATCGCGCTCCTGGAGGACGAAGTCGGAGTGCACCCCCATCACGTGGCTGTAGCGGATCGAGTAATGGGGGATGCCCTTCTCGAGCAGCTCCTCGGAGAGGTCTCGGTCCTCCTGGAGGATCGACTGCTTCCTCTCCTCCCACTCGTTCCTGGTCAAGGACTCGATCTCGTCGACGAGTCGCTGGTAGATCGTGGCCGAAGGCCAGTCGGAGAGGGCGTTCACCCACCAGTGGCAGACCTTCGCGACCTTCTCGAGCCAGAGGTCGTGGTCTTCGCCGAACTTGAGGCAGGTCCCGTCGAAGTAGTTCCCGAGCCTGTCCCGCTTGTCGAAGTCGATCATGTCGAGGGAGCTCGCGATCGTGTAGCCGGCCGTGCCCGGGAACGGGAAGAAGAGCGCCCAACGGAAACGCCCCATCTTGATCCGGGCACAGAGGTCCAGCGTCTCCAGGACATCCTCCCTCCCTTCCTTCGGGAGCCCGAACATGATGAAGGCCGAGGTGTGCAGGTCGTGCTTGTGGGCCGCCGCGAAGGCTCGCTCGATGGTCTCGTTCGTCATGTAGCGCCACAGGACATCGCGGCGCACCCTGTCGCTGCCGCTCTCGAGTCCGAACTTGACGATCATGCATCCCGCTTCCTTCAGAGCCCCGGCGATCTCGTCGTTGAAGACCTGCACGTGGGCGTTCACCACGAAGGGGATGCCGATCCCGCTCTGCCTGTAGGCCCGGCAGAAATCCAGGACGTACTGCCTGTTCAGCGTGAAGAGGTCATCATCGAAGATGATCGTGTTGACGTCCGGGTGCCGCGACCTGAGGAGCCGGATCTCGTCGAGGACGCGCGGGACCGGGTAGTGCCGCAGGTACTCTTTCGCGCTCTTCACGCCCCCGTCCTCGAGGTACTGGTCGACGATCTCCTTGTTGAAGCAGTAGGTGCACTTGTAGGG
>JACQVW010000827.1 GCA_016209535.1 Planctomycetota bacterium
GCCCGGACCCTTGAGCGTGTTCCGGACACCACCCATAGCCGGGTGTAACCCGGCGTTGAACCACGCCGATTTTGCGAGGAGGTGTTCAGGGGATGGCTCGAGATGACCGCGGCCCTGAAGGCGCCGGGCCCGTCCGGGGAGACGAGCCCGTACTGGAGGCCGAGAGGCTCGTCGAGGAGATCGCGGAGAGCTTCCTCGAGGCCCTCCGCGAGGGGAGGACGACCAGCCGTCGAGAGCTCGTGGCGGCCCACCCCGAGCTCGCCGAGCGGCTGGATCGAAGGCTCACGTTCATCGAGATCCTCCACGAGGCTGCGAAGGATGTGGCGCGGCACCTGCGCTGCCCGTACTGCCGGAGCCCCTTCACGGTGGCCTCCCCGGCGCCGCGGGAGGCGGTCTGCTCGAGCTGCGGGAACCCATTCCGGATCGAGGCTGACGAGGTCACCGCGGAGGTGCCGGAGCGCCTGGGGCGGTTCCAGCTCCTGCAGGTGCTGGGCCGCGGGGCTTTCGGGGTCGTCTACAAGGCGCTGGACCCGGACCTGGATCGCCTCGTGGCCGTGAAGGTGCCGCGCTCCGGGGGCTTCGCGGGCCCGGGGGAGGAGGAGCGCTTTCTGCGCGAGGCCCGGAGCGCGGCGCGCTTGAGGCATCCGGGGATCGTGCAGGTCCACGAGGTGGCGGAGGAGGGGGGGCTCCCGTACATCGTGAGCGAGTGCATCGAGGGGCGGACGCTGGAGGCGGTGATCGCGGAGGGGCGGCCGGGCTTCCGGGAGGCGGCGGAGCTGGTGCGGTGGGTGGCGCTGGCCCTGGGGCACGCCCACCGGGAGGGGGTGCTGCACCGGGACGTGAAGCCGGGGAACATCCTCGTGGACGAGGCGGGGAGGCCGCACCTGGCGGACTTCGGGCTCGCGCGGCCGGAGGAGGGGGACGTCACGGTGACGCTCGAGGGCGACGTCCTGGGTACGCCAGCCTACATGTCGCCCGAGCAAGCGGCCGGCCAGCGGGAGAACGTGGACGCGCGGAGCGACGTCTACAGCCTGGGGGTCGTCCTCTACGAGCTCCTGACATGCGAGCGGCCCTTCCAGGGCACGCGGAACATGCTGATCCAGCAGGTGCTCCGCGACGAGCCGCGCCCGCCCCGGAGGATCAACGACCACGTCCCGCGGGACCTCGAGACGATCTGCCTGAAGGCCATGGCCAAGGAGCCCGCGCGGCGTTACGCGACCGCCGGCGAGCTCGCCGAGGACCTGCGGCGCTTCCTCGAGCGTGAGCCCATCCGCGCCCGGCTCGTGGGCCCCGTGGGGAGGCTCTGGAGGTGGTGCCGGCGCAACCCGGTGATCGCCGCCCTGGCGGCGGCCGTGGCCGCACTGCTCCTGTCCGCGGCGGCGGGGGCGACCGTCGCGGCCCTGCGGATCGAACGGGCCCGGGAAGAGACGAGCCAGGCGCTCGATCGGAGCCGGGAGGGGCTTGCTCGGCTCGAGGTGGCGCGGGGCGCGAGGCTCCTCGAGGAAGGCGACCTCTTCGGCGCGCTCCCTGCCTTCGCCGAGGCCATGAGCCTCGAGCGCGGGGACCCGGCGCGCGAGGCGGTCCATCGCCTGCGATTCGGCTGCGTCCTCGCGCGTTGCCCGCGCCTCGTGCAGGTGTTCCTCCACGGCGGTCGGATCCGTCATGCGGAGCTCAGCCGCGACGAGCGGCTGGTGGTCACGGCAGGCTGGGACGGCAGGGCGCTTGTGTGGGACGCGGCGGCGGCGCGGGCCCTCTCGCCGCCCCTCCTGCACGGGGACGCAGTGTCTCATGCCTCCTTCAGCCCCGATGGCCGCCTCCTGGCCACGGCCAGCGCCGATCGAACGGCGCGGATCTGGGACTGGAGGCGGGGCCTGGCCGCGGCGCCGCCCCTGCTGCACGAGGATTCGGTCCACCGGGCCTCGTTCTCGCCCGACGGGCTCCGGGTGCTCACGGCGAGCCTCGACGGCACGGCCCGGCTCTGGAGCGCCTCCACGGGGGAACCGGTCTTTCCGCCCCTCCGGCACGGGAGCGCGGTGTACCGCGCGGAGCTCAGCCCCGACGGCCGGCTCATCGTGACGGCAAGCCGGGACGGCACGGCGCGGATCTGGAGCGGCGCGACGGGAGAACCCGTCCACACCCTGAGGCCCGGCTCGATCGTCCATCACGCCGCGTTCAGCCCCGACGGGGCGCTGGTGGTGACGGCGGGCGAGGAGGAGCTGGCCCTCTGGGACGCGGCCACGGGAGAGCGCCTCTGGCGGGTCGCGGGGGGCAGGGCGCCTCACGCCGCCTTCAGCCCTGACGGGCGACTCGTGGCCGCCGCGGGCGGGCCCGCCGCCGCAGGGGTCTGGCGCGCGAGCACGGGCGAGCGCCTCGGCCTGCCCCTCGACCCTAACGGCTACCTCTTCCAGGTGGCGTTCAGCCCCGACGGGCGCTCTGTCCTCACGTCCCGGGCCGATGGCACGGCGCGCCTCCGGGATGCCCGCACCTCGGAGGAGCGCACGGCGCCCTTCCGGCACTCGGGCACGGTGCGCAGCGTCCAGCTCAGCTCGAGCGGGCACCGGATCCTCACGGCGAGCGACGACGGCACGGCCCGGCTCTGGGACTGGTCCAGGGGGCCGCTTCCGCCCCTGCGCCACGGCGGCCAGCTCTGGGAGGCGGCGTTCAGCCCCGACGGCAGGCGCCTCCTCACGGCAGGGACGGACGGCACGGCGCGGGTCTGGCACCTCGAGACGGGAGCCGAGCTCTTCCGCCTGCGCCACTCGGGCAGCGTGGGCTCCGCCGCCTTCGGGCCCGCTCCGAGCTCCCGCATCCTGACGGCGAGCGCCGACAAGACCGCGGCGCTCTGGAGCGCCGAGGACGGCCGGAGGCTGCACGTCCTGGGTCTCCCCTCGGCCGGGGCGATCCGCGTCGCCCGCTTCAGCCCCGACGGCCGTCTGGCTGCCGTGGGCTGCGCGGACGGCAGCGTCCTGGTCTGGGTCTCGGAGAGCGGGGCTCCTGCGTTCCCGACCATCCAGCTCGACAGTCTTGTCACCGCCCTGGACTTCAGTCGCGACGGGCGCCTCCTCCTCACGGCAAGCTTGGTGTCCTCCCGGCTGTGCGACGTGCGCACCGGCGAGCCCGTGGGGCTCGGAGTCTCGTACCGTTCTCCTGCCATGGCGGTCGCCTTCAGCCCCGACGGGGCCCTGTTCGCCACGGCGGGGATCCTCTGGGACCCGCGCACCGGCGCGGAGGTCGGCCGCCTCGCCGGGCACCACCTGCCGGTGAACCGCGTGGCTTTCAGCCCCGACGGGAGCCTCGCCCTGACGGCGAGCGCTGACGGGACGGCGCAAGTCTGGGTCGCGCGGCGGGCCGAGCCCGCGGGGCCGCGGATCGTCGGGCGCGAGGCGCTCGTCGCCGCGGCCTGGAGCCCCGACGGCAAGCTCGTTGCCACGGGCTCGTCCCAAGGATCGGTGCAAGTCTGGGACTGGGCCCGGGCGGAGCCCGTATCCCCGCCGCTCACCGAGCCAGCCAGGGTCGAAGACCTCGAGCTCAGCCTCGACGGCCGCCGCCTTGTGGCGGCGGACCGGGAGGGAACCGCGAGGGTGTGGGACCTCCGCCCCGACGAGCGTTCCCTCGAGGACCTCGTGCGGCTCGCGGAGCTCTTCTCCGGCTCCCGCGTCGATCCCCCCGGAGGGAGCGTCCTCCTCGGGCTGGAGGGCTTCCGCGAGGCCTGGGAGCTCCTGCGCTCGCGGTACCCGGAGGAGCTCACCGTGGGATCGGGGGACGTGCTCCAGTGGCACCGCCGCGAGGCGGACAGCGCCGAGGCGGCCGGCGAGCGCCACGTGGCGCTCTGGCACCTCGACCGGCTGATCGCCGCGGCGCCCGGGCGGCCGGAGAACCACGGGCGGCGGGCCCGCTTGCGGGCTGAGCTCGGCGAGTGGGAGCTCGCAGCGCAGGACCTCGAGAGGCTCGCGGCGCTGGGCGTGGAGCATGGGCGCGCTGCGTACGAGCACGCCCTCGTCGCCCTCGCGCGCGGCGACCGGGAGGGCTACCGGCGCACCTGCGAGCGCCTCCTGGAGCGCTTGGGGGCCACGAAGGACCCCGCGGTGGCGGCGACGGTCGCCTGGACCTGCGCGCTGGCGCCGCGGGCCCTCGAGGACCTCGGGCCCGCGGTGGAGCTCGCGCGCCGTGCGGCGGGTGCGGAGGCGAGCCCCGAGCGGCTCAGGACCCTCGGCGCGGCCCTCCAGCGCGCCGGACGGCTCGAGGAGGCGGTCTCGGCCCTCGCCCTTGCCGCCAAGGAGAGCGCGCCGGGGGGCGATGCGCTCGAGCGCCTCTTCCTGACCCTGGCCTGCCGGGGCCTCGGGCGGCTGGAGGAGGCCCGGCGCTGCCTCGAGAGGGTCCCGAGCATGCTCCCCGAGCCTCCAGCGAGATCCGAGGGCTCGGCGCTCGCTCCGCCCGCGGCTCGCGGGATCCCCTGGGAGCTCCGGATCGAGGTCCACCTGCTCCGGAGCGAGGCGGAGGCGGTGCTGCGGGGGTCTTGACCGCCGCGCTGCGGCCTCGGACCCTCGCTCCTGCGCATCCTACCGGGCCTCGCCGAGGAGCGCCCTCGCCTTCGCCACGGCCTGGTCGAGCATCGTCTCCGTCAGCCGCCCCGTCTGCGTGTTCTGCTGGCTGGGGTGGAAGCTCGCGACGATCGCGGGGAAGCCCTCCCCGAGGCGCACCACGGCGCCGTGGGCGAAGCGCGGCCTGGGGCGCGGCAGCTCGGCCCCCGCCTCGACGAGGACGCGGAGGGCCGTGTCGAAGGCGATCGCGCCGAGGGCGAGGATGACCCGCACGCGCCGGAGGACCTCGAGCTCCCGGACGACGTAGGCGCGGCAGGAGTCCAGCTCGACCTTGAGCGGCTTGTTGTCGGGAGGCGCGCAGCGGCAGGAAGCCGTCACGTAGCAGTCGCGAAGCTCGAGGCCGTCGTCCCGGCTCGCCGAGGCGGGCTGGCTCGCGAAGCCCGCCTTGTGGAGCGCGCGGTAGAGCCACTCGCCGGACCGGTCGCCCGTGAACATGCGGCCGGTGCGGTTCGCCCCGTGGGCAGCCGGCGCGAGGCCGAGGACGAGGAGCCTCGAGCGGGGATCGCCGAAGCCCGGGACGGGGCGGCCCCAGTACTCCTGGTCGCGGTACGCACGGCGCTTGACCCGCGCCACCTCCTCCCGGTAGGCGGCGAGCCGCGGGCAGCGGCGGCAGAGGACGATCTCCTCGGAGAGGAGGCGGAGCTCGCGGGCGGGATCGAGGGGCACGGCGGAGAGGGTAGTGCGGGCGGGAGGGCGGCGCAACGGGCGGCGGAGGGGTCCCCGCGCCGCTCACGGCACGCGGACCTTCTCCTCCCGCACGCCGGCCTCCTCCGAGGTGTAGCGGACCAGGGCCTCGCCGGTCCCCCGCACGATGAACCGATAGGCGACGGAGCCCTTCCCGGGCACGCCCGCCTCGAGGCGGAGGCGAGCGGGCTCGCGCTCGGCCCGCTCGGCGAGGGTGCCGCGGAAGCGGTCGGCGAGGCGGCCCGCCGCCAGGACCTCGAGGCGCTCGCCGCGCAGCTCGAGGAGGTCCGGCGTCCCTATGCCCTACCGCGCCGCCATGGCGGAGCGGCTCGGGATGGAGCGCGAGTTCTCGAGGGTCACGGTCACCGCCGAGACCTCGCCCGCGAGGCGCTCCACCTCGACCGACCGGAACGCGACGCGGGGCATCTCGTAGGCGTGGTAGAGGGTGAACATGGCGTTCCGGTGGCAAAGCTCCTCGAGGAGGAAGAGGGGCGGCGTGCGGCCCGCCGTCTTCCGGAAGCCGCCCAGGAGGACCTCGCCGTAGAGCGGGTGCCGCGCGGGCTTGAGCTCCACGAACTGGTGCTCCAGCTCGAGGAGGTCGTCCCAGCGGAGGCGCTCGGGGCTCTCGGCGTCGAAGCCGCCGAGGCCCTCGCGGCCGCGGGCCCCGTACTGGCCCGTGTTCCACAGCTCGTTCGTGAAGCTGAAGATCCCGAGTTCGTCGTAGGTCCAGTTGATGAACCCGCCGTGGACGCGGTAGAGGTCGCGCCAGAGGACCGAGTAGCGGTAGAAGGGCAGGACGAACTCGCCCGTCTGGCCCAGCGCGTCGTAGACGCGCACGTCCGGGTCGGGGTACTCGCCCAGGGCGTCGTCGCCGGGGCCGCGCAAGATCAGGCCGCCCGCGTTGTGGTAGGCCTGCACGCCGGCGATGTTCGGGTGGGCGAGGATGAGCTCGGCGATGGCCCGCGTCTCCGGCAAGGACAGCGGGTAGTCGCCCGCGCCGTGCTGGTGGGGCTGGGGCTGCCAGTCCGCGGGCCAGTTGCGGTTCATGTCGTAGCCGCCCGGCCCGTCCTCGTTGATCCGGCCATCGCCGTCGTTGTCGATCCCCTCCGGGCCGAGGTAGACGAGCTCGCCGGCCTCGCCGGGCTTGACGCGCACGAGGAGCCTCGGGTCGTCGGGGCTGCGCTTGTGGGTCCCGTGCGGGTCCCGGATCCACATGTCGAGGACCTCGCCGTCGCCGTCGATGTCGTCGAGGCCGTCCTCGTCGAAGAGCCCGTCCCCGTCGTCGTCCACGGGCTTCTTGCCGCTCCGCGACGAGTGCCGCGTGTTCGGCCCCTCGAACCAGTGGGCTCGGCCGTCCGGGTTCACCATGGGGAGGATGTAGAAGACGCGCTCGTCGACGAGCTCCCGGACGCGCGGGAGGCGCTCGTAGCCCTCGACGAGGTGCTGGATCGTGTAGAGGCAGACCTCGGTGCCCTGGACCTCGTTCCCGTGGATGTTGGCGTCGATGTACATGGCCGCCTTGCGCTCCTCGGGCCCCGTCGCGGGGTTCGCTACGGTCATGAGCCAGAGGTCGCGGCCCTCGACGGACTTGCCGATCGACCGGAGGCTCAGGAAGCGCGGGTGGGCCTTCTCGAGGGCCTGGAGGGCCCGCGTCGCCTCGTCGTACGTGTAGAACCGGTCGAAGCGGAGGCGCGGGGGCGAGGCTGCAGGGGGCTCCTCGGCGGGGGCGCGCGAGACTCCGCCGGATTCGAGAAGGGCGAGCGCGGCGGCCGCGAAGCCGAGGGTCGAGGTGTACGGGCTGCTCACAGCGATCCTCCCGTGCTCAGCTCGAAGCCGGCGGTCGAGAGAACCTGCGTCCGGAGCCGCGCCTCGATCTTCGCCGCGGCGCCTCGCGCGCCGAGGACCGTCCAGCGCAGCTCGCGGGACGCGCCGCCGTCGAGGGCGTCGATCGTCTTCCGCGCGTCCTCGCCGAGGATGCGGAGCCCGCCGCCCGAGATCTCGGCGCTCAGCGGGGATCTCCGGCCCGTGAAGACGCCCTGGGCGATGCCCGTGGGGAAGGCGCCGAGGTTCACGAGGCGGGCGCGGACCTCGTAGACGCCGCCGCGGTCCTCGACGCGAAGGCCGTCGATCTCGACCCGTGCCAGGGACCCGAGGAGCCAGAGGAGGAGCCTCGCCTGGGCGGGAGCCATGGCCGCGGCGTCCGCGGCCGAGATGCGGCCTCGCCGGTAGGGCCGCCACCCTCCCAGGGCGACCCGGCCCAGGGTCGGGTGGTCGAGGGGCCGCCAGGGCACGAAGCTCGGATCAGTCTGCGGCGGGACGTCGGGCGGATCGCCCGGCCCGAGGGAGACGGCGAAGGACGGGAGCCCGAAGTCGAAGTAGAGGGTCTCGTGCCACGCGCCGCGGGGCGGCGCGCCGCGAGGGCGCTCCTTCCTGCCCGTGAGCTCGCGGTGCTTCTCGGCTGCGCGCGCGTAGAGCTCGAGGTCCTTCTTGGCCACGCGGTGCTCCCCGCGCTTCGAGGGCGGGCCGTCGCGGGCCTCGGGGAGGGCGAGGAGGTTGTCGTGCGCCCCGTACGTCACGGCCGCCTGGAGGCCCGGCCGCGCGAGGACGAGCTCGAGGAGGCCCCGCGCCTCGGGCTCGCTCGCGGGGTACGGGCCGGAGCCGGGCCCGCGAGGCTCGGGCTCGTGGGGGAAGCTCCTCGAGATGTCGACGCCGCCCGGAGGGTCCTCGTTCACCAGGCCGTCCCCGTCGTCGTCGGTCCCCTCCTCGAGGAGGCGGAAGCGGGCGGCGCCAGGGGGCGCGCCTGCGGCGGGGCGGAGGAGCCGGGGGTCGGCCGCGTCGACGACCCAGGGCCCGTCCGGGTCGGGCACCCGCATCGCGAGGATCTCGCCGTCCCCGTCGAGGTCCTCGGGCCCGTCCTCATCGATCCGTCCGTCGCGGTCGTCGTCGGTGGGCCTCGCGTTGCTTGATGACTCGACGAGGGGCCTCCGGAGGAGCCGCGCCGCCGCGTCGGGGCTCGGGAGGGGGACGGCGCAGACCGCCGTCCGCTCGAGCACCGCCCGGACCTCGGGCTCATCGCGCCGGCGCAGGAGCTCCCGAAGCACCTCGAGGGCGAGCTCCGTCGCCGCGTGCTGCGAGCCCTCGAGGTTCGCCGTGACGAGCACGGCGGGCCTCGCCGCGGCCGGCGCCGGGCCCGGGAGGGCCAGGGTGGCGGCGACGACGGGCCTCCCCTCGCGCGTCGTGGCGATCGTCTCGAGGGCAAGGGCGCCCCTCGATTCGCGGGAGAGCTCCTCGAGGGCGGCGGC
Organism: Planctomycetota bacterium; assembly: GCA_016209535.1. GTDB lineage: Bacteria > Planctomycetota > UBA8108 > UBA8108 > SXIK01 > JACQVW01. The sequence goes on from JACQVW010000827.1 coordinate 8,588, forward strand.
CACGGCCTCGGGGCCGCGGAAAGCGGGCGCCTCGGGAGCGTGCAACGAGGAGGCGCACAGGCCGAGGTGCAGTCCGAGGGTCGCGAGCATGGATCTCGAGGGGTCGACTTGTTCCGTGGGGGGACGGCCGGTGGGGTCCAGCCGGAAGCTCCATCTTCGCAACCCAGGCTCACGAACCCAAGCCCAAAATCGGCGTGGTTCAAGACCGGAGTAATACCCGGTCTTGAACCAAGCCATGCTGGGCTTCGCCGTAAGTCTCCAGCAAGGAACATGTCCCGTCCTCCCCTTGGGGGTGCTCCCGACCAAGGCGGGAGGGAGCACATTCCTTGAGGGGGGAGAGTACACGCGTGGTTCTGAACCGCGTAATCGCGGTTCTTGAACCACGCCCAAAATCCGAGCCCAGGACCGGGCTCAGATCTCCTGCGCCAGGGGCTCGATCGAGAGGGACGGGATGGCCACGCCGGGCGGCCGCGTGGCCACGAAGAGGACGGCCTCGGCGACGTCCTCGGGACGCAAGATCAACTTGCGGCGCTCGGGGGGGACCGGGGCGGGCCGCTTCTCGAGGATGGGCGTGTCCACCTCGCCCGGGTGGATCGCCGTCGCGCGGATCCCGTGGCGCTTCTCCTCGAGGGCGAGCGCCGCGCTGAAGCCCAGGACGCCGTGCTTGGCCGCGATGTACGCGATCCCGGCGAGCCTCGAGGCGCGGTAGCTCGAGGTGGAGCCGATGTTGATCACGAGCCCCGAGCGGGCCCGGCGAAGGTGCGGCAGGGCCGCCCGCGTGGCGTTGTAGGGGCCCGTGAGGACCACCGCGACGACGCGGTCCCAGTCCTCGGGGTCGATGTCTTCCAGGCTGCGCCGCGGGGTGTTCGTGCCGGCGTTGTTGACCAGGATGTCGATCCTCCCCCAGGCGTCCGCCACGCGGGCGATCGCGGCGTCCACCGCGGCCCGGTCGGTGACGTCGGCGGGCAGGGCGAGCGCGGTCCCCGGAGGGGCGTCGAGGAGCGAGAGGGTGTCCTCGAGGGCCGCGCGGCGGCGGCCCAGGAGGGCGACGCGGGCGCCCGCCCCCCGGAGGGCCTTCGCGACGGCCCGGCCGATGCCGGAGCCCGCCCCCGTGACGACGGCGACGGAGCCGTCCAGGGGGCCCTCGAGCTTCCCTCCGACCTGGCTCAACGCTTCACCGCGGGATCACTGGCAGGCCGCCGCAGGGTAGGCGCAGTCCCCGAGGACGTCGTCCGCCGTCGGGTCCTCGCCGCAGGCGTCGACTCCCGGCGCCGCGGGCGGCGGTCCGCCCCGGAAGAGGTAGGTGAGGAGGACGACCATGTCGGTCAAGTTCACGGCGCCGTTGTCGTCGGTGTCGCAGGCGTCGGGGCAGTCCGGCTGCCGTCCGCCCTTGAAGAGCCCCTCGAGGCCGAAGATGGCGTCGGTGATGTTCACGGCGGCGTTCGCGTCGCAGTCGCCGCGGCGGAACGTGACCGGCGGGGCGACGCTCCCCGGGCCGATCGCGCTCGCCCCGGCGAGGACCCTCACCTTGGCCGCGGCGGTCCCCTCGTTCGTGACCTCGAGCGAGATCGCGTCCTCGGCGCGGTGCGTCAGGCCCCTCCGGAAGTAGCGGCCGGGCGGCACGACGACCTTCTCCAGGGCCTCCGGGACCTGCGCCCCGTCGAGCTTGACGTCCACCATGAGCTTGAGCGTGTCCGTCGTGGACGGGTTGAGGACGTAGTAGTAGAAGTCGATGGCCTCGACCTGGCTCGCGAAGGGCGGCGCGAGGTCGCCGCTCAGGGCCTTCTGGCCCGCGGGCACGTCCTCGGTCTTGTCGGCGAGCTGCACCGCGGCGAGCTTCGGGCTCGAGACGTCGTTCGTCGAGTGCATGAGGAGCTGCCCCAGCGTGATCAGCGCGATCCCCGACGGGTTGAAGAGCAGGATGGGGTTCCCCGTGGGGATGTAGGTGACGCCGAAGCCGGGGGCGTCCGGAGGAGGCGGCGGGTCCGTGAGGACCGGAGGGAAGTAGGCCGCCTCGAGGCCGTAGACGACGGACGGCCCGACCCCCGGCCCGAAGCCGACGAAGAACTCGTTCCAGACGAGGAGCCCCTGCGCGTAGCCCACGATCTTCGGGGGCCCCGGCGGATCGTCGGAGAACGGCGTCAAGAGGAGCGCTTCGGTGTAAGTCTTCGAGAAGGTGTCGGAGCCAGCGACGAGGAGGTTCCCGCTCGGGAGGACCGTCACGCCGACCCCCGTGAGGGCCTCCAGGGTGAACGGCGTGAGCGCGCGGTGGGGGATGGGCGCGGACTGCGTCGCGATGAGGCGCCCTCCGAGGATGCGCAGCCTCACGAGCACCAGGTCGGCCGTGCCGGGGACGACCCCGCCGGCGACGAAGCCGTCCTTCCCGTCGAAGTCCCAGTCGTGCAGGAAGGGCGCGGGGCGGAGGGCCGTCATGTCGATCGGGTTCACCTCGCGCACGAGCTGGCCCCGCGTGTCCCCCGTGAGGGAGAAGAACGTGGCGCTGGGGATGCCGTTGTTGGTGGGACCGTCGGGGTCCAGGACCCCGAGGAGATCCTCCCCTCCCTCCTCGAGCCTGGCGAGGCAGACGCCGATGGCCGGGTAGTTGTAGTTCGTCCCCGGGACCCCGTCCACGCGCGGGACGAGGTCGAGGGTCTCGACGCCATTGAGGAGGTGGTCGAAGACGAGCACCTGGTTCGACTCCTGCCCGACGAGGTAGAGGCGGAAGTCCTCGGGCACGGCCGGTGTCTTCGTCACGGCGACGCCCGAGAGGGCCCGGTTCCCGAGGGTCGTGACCTGGGTCGCGTCGGCCTGCAGGTTCAGGTGAGGGGGCCTCGCCGTGTTCTCGAGCTGGCAGATGGGGCGGAGGCCGCTGGGGAGACCGTCCTTCTCCGTCGCGACCTCGACGAACGCCTTGCCGAGGAACGGCACGGGCGAGGTGTAGGTCGTCTCGTCGGGCCCGAGGGCCGCCACCTGGACCCCGTTCTCGAAGACGAAGATCGCGGTCGTCGGGATGTTGGGGTCCCGCGCCCAGGTCACGCTGTACTGGCCCTCGGCGTTCACGCCGCAGCTCTGGAGCGTCACCGGGCTCCCGTGGGGCTGGAGCAGGAAGCTGAAGGCGTAGATGCTCTCGTCGGAGAGGTTGTGGGTGAAGAGGACGTCCTCCCCGGCGATGCGGGCGACGTCGATCCCGAGGAACATGGTGTCGGGCCGGTTTCCGGTGATGCCCGCGGCGCTCAGGTCCACGGCCCGGCCCGTGTACTGGCCGCCGTCCGTCGTGCTGTACTCGAGGGCGAAGTGGGTCTCGAAGGCGTTCAGGAAGGCCGAGGTCGCGATGATCGTGTCGGGGCCCCCGTAGGCGATGCCGACCCCGGCGCCGCGCAGCTCGTTCCCGAGGCCCCAGGACCCGTTGAAGAGAGTCGCGAAGCCGCGCAGCTCGACGGGCCCCTGGATCACGCTGAAGGTGAAGTCGAACACGTAGTACGTGTGGTGGGCAGAATCGTAGGCGGCGAGCTCCTCGCGCTCGGGGTTCACGTCGATGGACGTGAGCTCCGCCGTGGGGTCGATCCCCTGGAGCGGCAGGAAGCTCTCGTTGGGGAGCAGGGCGCCGGCCGAGTCGAAGATCCCGACCTGAGGGGCCGGCGGGTTGTTGGTGCCGAAGCTCGCGTCGACGAGGATGAGCACGTTGTCCTTGAAGGCGCCGTGGGGGATCTCGGCGATCCCCAGGATGGGCGCCGTCGCGACCTCCGCGGGAAGGTCCACGAGGATCTGGCGCCGGAGGGCCTGGAGGTTCGTGGCCTTGAAGGCGTTGATCACCGGGGCGCCCGCGTAGGGGTCGGCGAGCCAGACCTCGTCCGATGCGGTCTTGTAGGTGATGTCCGTCCCGCTCAGGTCCCAGTCGAGGGGAAGACCCGCGGCGGCGTTGTCGGGGGTCTTCCCCACGATCGGGGCGGGCTTCTGCTGGCCCAGGGCCAGGGACGCGAAGAAGAGTGGAAGGACCGCGAGCAGCGACACCAATCGTCCTGCGTGAACCAGGGTTCGGGAGCTCATGCCTCTCCGCCTTTCGGGGTTCGTTCGTGCGCCCCGTGCCGGGGAAGACCTCGGGTCGGGAGCGCCCAACACTCGGACCAGGACGCCTCGCGCGTCCAGGACGCCGATTCTACCACCCCCCCCGGGCGGGGATAAGTGCAAGGTTCGGCGGGAAGGCGGGAAGCCGCCCCGCCAGGACACTCAGTCCTCGCGGCCGCCCATCGCCGCCACGCGCTCCCTGGCGCGGGGGGCGTAGCGCGAGTCGGGGTAGGCCGTGAGGAACCGCTCGTAGGCCGCGAGGTTGTCGGTCCCGGCCGCCTCGAGGAACGCGATCCTCTCGAGGGCCTGGTGCGCATCGGCGGCGTGGAGGCCCGCCGGGAGCTCCTGGAGGTACGCCCTGTAGGCCAGGGGCTCGTCGAGGGCCGCGGCGCGCCGGAAGAGGATCTCATCGAGCCGGCTGCGGGCCGCGTCGGCCAGGGCGCCCTCGGGGTGCTCCCGGAGGAACGCCTTGTACGCCTCGGGCGTGTCCCTCCGCACGGCCGCCTCGTGGGCGAGCTGCCGGCGCTTCGAGCGGGCCTCGGCCGCGTGTCTCCCGTCGGGGTACTCCTTCAGGTATCGGTCGAGCGCCTGGGGGGTGCGCTCCTTGAGCGAGAGCTCGTAGTAGATGTCCTCCACCCGCCGGTATGCCGCGCCGGCGCTCTCGCCCTCGGGGTGGGCCTGGAGGTACTCCCGGTAGGCGGGGATCGTGTCGGCCTCGCGCGCTCTCCGGTACGCGAGGCTCTCGCCGCAGGAGGCAAGGAGGAGGGCGGAGAGGGCGGCCAGGACGAGCAGGACGGGGAACGGGGCGGGGGGAGATCGGAGCGAGCGTCTCATGGCCCATGCTTCGGCCGCGAGGGCCGGGAATCTGAAGGCCCCTTGGCCCTTTCGCGGCGGCCTCCGGTGCGGTAGGCTGGTGTTCCGGGTAAAGCGGTGTCCCTATCGCAAGGGTTTCTTTCACGGAGGTGCGCGATGCGCGCAACATGGGTCGTTCACGGCACGTCGCTGGGTGTCCTCGTCCTCACCACCTCGAGCCTCCTCGGCCTCGACCGCCAGGTCGTCCAGAACTTCGATGACCAGGCCGACGGCGTCCCGCCCGAGGGCTGGACCATCGGGGTCCAGGGGGGCGGGCAGCTCGGCGACTGGCAGGTCGAGGCGGGCGAGCTTTCGATCGAGGGGCTCGGCGCCGGCTCGGGGGGCGGCGGCCAGGAGGTGTGGATCTGGTACGACCGGCAGTTCTCCGGGGACGTCACGATCGAGTTCCTGGTGAAGTGGATCCAGGCGCCGGCCCCCGCTGTCGGCCGGCACGGGGGGATCGCGTTCTTCGCCACCTTCCCGGGGGTTGCTGGCTCCCGCTACGCCGGCATGAGCGGCTACACCCTCGACTGGATCGACCGCGGCACCGACCACGGCGTCCGCCTCATCCGCTGGGACAACTCGGCGGCGCTTCCTGAGTGCACGATCTTGCCTTGCCAGCTCGTCCCCGACGCGGATCCGCCGGAGAAGTGGAAGGTGGAGATCAGCGGCGACGTGATGACGGTCTACATCGGCGAGGAGGACCTGCTCGTCGGCGAGGTGCTCGACAACACCTACCGCAGTGGGCAGATCGGCTTCTGGCACTGGCAGAACAACATCCACACCCACTTCGATGACCTCACCGTCACGAACCCCGACCTCGTCGTCAGCCGCGATGTGCCCGACGACCTCGTGAACGGGACCTCGGGCACCGTCACGCTCCAGGTGCTCCCGTACCTCGCCGGCAACGTCGTCGTGACGGAGGACCTGCCCGCGGGCCTCACGCCCTCGAACGCATCGAACGGCGGCATCATCACCGGCAGGAAGGTGGAGTGGAACCTGGGCAACATCAGCGAGGAGGTGACGCTGAGCTACACGCTGGCGGCCGCCGAGGACGCCATCGACGCCGAGCTGGGCGGGTCCGCGAGCATCAACGGGAGGCCGTTCCCCATCGCGGGCGACACGACCTACACGGGCTCCCCCTTCACGCCCATGGGCTTCATCAAGCTCTGGAACCACCTCGGGCCGCTGGCCTGGGCCTTCCCGGCGCGGGCCGGGGACCACGGCCCGCCGGGCGCCTGCGACGCCAACGGCGGCGCGGAGCTCGGGCTGGACTGGATCGTCAACGACGACGGGAGCGTCACCGAGGCGAGCATCGCCCCCTTCCCGGGCCTCGTGACCAGGCCCCTTTACGGGGGCGACGGCCTGCCCGGCGGGACCGGCGCCAGGGCCGCGGGCCTCGCGGTCGCGCTGGGCGACACGGGCACGGTGACACGGGACCAGTTCCCCGTCTGGAAGGCGGGGCTCAGCCGGAGTGACACGATCGACCACGCCTCCGCGGCGGTCCACGGCTTCGACGCCGAGGACCACCTCACCCTGAGCTGCGTCTACGTGAAGAACAACACGCAGGGCCCCATCGACACCGACATCGGCCTCGGGAGCGACGACGCGATCCAGATCTTCGTGAACGACCTGGACGTGACCCAGGGAGGCATCGTCGTCTGCCGGGGCTGGGGTGCTGCGAACGAGGAACAGAACACGGTCCCCGTCTCGCTCCCGGTCGGGGAGAGCCGGCTCCTCGTGAAGGTGACGGACGGCTGCTGCCAGTCGGGCTTCAGGCTCCGGTTCCAGGACCGGGCCGATCCGCTGGGCCCGGGCCTCCTGCCACCCGCCATCTCCGTGCGCCTAGAGTCCGAGACGAGCCCGCCGCCCGCGAAGGCGGTCCGGGACATTGCCCAGGCGTCGTACGCGCTCGGCGAGAAGGTGGGCGTCTCGATCGCCGTGACGGCCGTCGCGCCCTCGGACGTGAAGGTGCGCGAGGTGCTCCCCGAGTCGGCCTCGGCCGAGGGCATCACCCACGGAGGCGTCCTGGCGGGCGGCGCGATCGAGTGGAACCTCCGGGGCATCACGGCGGAGACCGTGGGCTACATGCTGGTCCCGCCGGACTGCGCCTCGAGCCCCCGCTTCGGCCTCTCGACTTGGGCGATCGGCCCCGTGGAGGCCCTCGTGACGGGCGAGACGAGCCTCGCCCGCAACCCGCTGGCGGACCAGGACATCGCGAACTGGGAGCCGATCGACATCGGCCCCGCGAGCGGCGCCGCCGTGCCGCTGGGGGACCACGAGGTGGTCGTGAGCGCCGCCGGCGGGGGGCTCAGGAGCAAGAAGGAGGATGAGCTCCGCTTCCTGCACCTGCCGGTGACCGGCGACTTCGAGGTCTCGGCCCGCATCGACTGCCTGGATGACCCGGGCCTCGCGGGCCTGGCGGGGCTCATGGTCCGCGATACCCTGGACCCGCACGCGGCCCACGTCTTCTTCGGGCTCAGCGCGGGGAGCCTCCCGACGGGCGGGCCGAGGTCGCTCGTCGGCATCTACCGCCGCCAGACGGACCCCACGCGCCTCAGCGCCACGTACACCATCGCCGCCGCCAACAAGGACGTCGATGCGCTGCCCATCTACCTGAAGCTCAAGCGGGCCGGGACGAAGATCACCGCCGAGCGCTCCGCGGACGGGACGCAGTACGCGGAGGTGGGCTCGCGGGAGATCGGCACGGGCGCGATCCAGGTGAACCTCCGCGACCAGACCCTCGTGGGCCTCGCCGTGTCGGGCGGGGGCGGCGGGGTGACGGGCGTGACCTTCCGGGCCGTGAGCGGGCCGTCGTTCCTCGAGACCCCGCCCCCGCCGGCCCAATTCCACCGGGGCGATGCCGACGACAACGGGAAGCTCGAGCTCACCGACGCGATCCGGATCCTCGGGTTCCTCTTCCTCGGAGGCGTGGCGCCCATCTGCTTCGACGCGGGCGACGCCGACGACAACGGCCAGCTCCAGCTCACCGACGCGATCCGCATCCTGGGCTTCCTGTTCCTGGGAGCGGCTCCGCCGGCGAGCCCCGGGCCTCCGACCGAGCCCTGCGGGCCCGATGCGGCGCTCGAGGATCCGGACATCCTCTGCATCGAGTACACGAGCTGCGGCGCCTGAGACCCTGAGGGGGGCGGGAGCTTCCCGGCGCCGGGGCCGCGCGGCGCCACGGAGCCGCAGGCGACCGAGCCGGCGGGCTCTCCCCGTGGGGGGGAGCCCGCCGGCTTTTTTTGCGTTCCGCACCGCGGCCCGGCGTGTTAGATTGACGCGTTTCCAGGACGTCCTCCGCGACGCGAGAAGCCACCCACCGACACCCTCACCCTCATGGGAAAGCACCTCTTCCAGAAGGTCTGGGACGCTCACGCCGTCCGGGAGCTGCCCGGCGGCCAGACGCAGGTCTTCATCGGCCTCCACCTCATCCATGAGGTGACCAGCCCTCAGGCGTTCGCGGACCTCCGCCGGCGCGGCTGGAAGGTCCTCTGCCCCGAGCGCACCTTCGCCACCGCCGACCACATCGTGCCCACCGACGGGCGGGCCCGGCCCTTCGCCGACGGCCTGGCCGAGGAGATGATGGGGGCCATCGAACGGAACTGCCGCGACTTCGGCATCCCCTTCTTCGACCTCGGCGACGAGCGCCAGGGCATCGTGCACGTCGTGGGGCCCGAGCTGGGCCTCACGCAGCCCGGCAAGACCAGCGCCTGCGGCGACAGCCACACCTCGACCCACGGGGCCTTCGGCGCGCTCGCCTTCGGGATTGGCACGAGCCAGGTGCGCGACGTGCTCGCGTCGCAGTGCCTCGCCCTCGCGCCGCTCAAGGTGCGGCGCATCCGCGTGCGGGGCCGGCTCGAGCCGGGCGTCTACGCGAAGGACGTCATCCTGGCGATCATCCGGAGGCTCGGCGTCCAGGGGGGCGTCGGCCACGCGTACGAGTACGCCGGCGAGGCCGTGGAGGCCATGACCATGGAAGAGCGCATGAGCGTCTGCAA
>JACQVW010000828.1 GCA_016209535.1 Planctomycetota bacterium
AGGTGCGCCGGCTCATCGCGGAGTACTCCGGCGTGAGGGAGTACACCGAGGACGTGAGCTTCATCCGGGACCTGGGGATCGACTGAGCCCGGGCCGGGAGTCGGCCCTCATGACGGAGCGCGACGTCCTCAGCGCCTTCGCCGACGACCTGGAGCGCTTCCGGGACGGCGAGCTCGGCGCGGACGAGGTGCGGGCGAGGTACTGGAAGGCGGGCCTGCCCGCGCAGATCGCCAAGGCCATGCCGTGGGTGGAGCACTTCGTGGCGGACGCCGACCTACGGGCAAAGGATCCGGGCTACAGGCGGATGCAGGAGGAATGCCTGCGCGAGCTGGTCCTCCACCTGCGCCGGGGCACACCGGCCAGCGAGCTGCCCTGCATCTCGTTCCTCAGGCCTCCACGCCGGACGCGGCGCGCTGGGACGGCGATCTCCGCCATGCTGCTGAAGAGGCACGACTTCTGGATCACGGTCGCGCTCGTCCTCTCCGCAGCGGCCCTTCTCGCCGCAGTGGCTGTCCTCCACCGGACGTAGCCGGGCCTGCGCCTACGGTCGGAAGGGCTGGATCGTTCCCCCCCGGGGCAGGCTGGGCCCGAAACGACGCTTGGAGGGCGAAAACCAACCCCCCAGGAGGCTCAGCCATGTCCCCACGCGTCGTTCTCTCCACCTCGGTCTTCCTCGTCGTCTCGGTCGCGTCCCAGGCCCGTGGAGCCGACCAGTTCCTCCGCGGCGACTCCAACGCCGATGGGCAGGCCGACATCTCGGATTCGCTCCACATGCTCGGGTGCCTCTTCCTCGGGAAGGAGTGCCCGCAGTGCCGCGACGCGGCCGACGTCAACGACGACGGCGTCTTCGAAATCACGGACCCCATCGCGCTCCTCAACTACCTCTTCCAGGGCGGGAAGCCCCCCGCGGCGCCTTTCCCCCGCTGCGGGCCCGACCCGACGGGCGACCGGCTCGACTGCGGGTCCTATCCCGGCTGCGCGGAGCCGGACCCCGAGGGCCGGCCCGAGGGCGAGACCGCGATCACCCCGACCCCCGAGGACCAGGAAGGCGAGAAGCCCCTCGGACCCACGGCGCTCGATGAGACGCCCGGCTCGACGGGCCTCATCGAGGTCCACGTGACCGTCGAGGCGCCCGGCGTGGAGGCGGCGATCCTCGGGATCGAGTCCGTCCAGGCCTTGCCCGCCGCCGGCGCGCCGGTCTCCTGCCTCGAGAGCCTGCTCGAGGTCCGCCTCGACGCGACCCACCTGGTCGAGGCGCTCCCCTCGCGAGACGCTCCCCCCGGCGCGTACGCCGCGCTCGAGATCGACCTGTCGAGCGTGCGGACCATCTCCGGCGAGGCCAGGGCAGAGCTCGAGGCGGGGAGCCTGAGGGCCGCCCTGCCGGCGGGCACGCAGGTCGTCACGGGGCAGAAGACCGCGGTGCTCCTGACGGTCCACGTGCTGCCCGCCGGCCTGCGGGCCGCGGCCGCGCTGCTCCCGGCGCCGCTCCCGGTCGAGATCTCGCCGGCCCAGCTCGCCGCGCTCGAGGGGCTCCGGTCGCGCTCCGCCGCGCCCTTCGCGGCCCAGCTCGACGCCGCGAGCAGGGTGCCCAGGGTCCTCGAGGGCTCCTGGGACGCCGGCGCGACCGGCCGGCTGCTCCCCACCCGCGCCGTCGCGTTCCTCGAGTCGAACCGGGCGCTCTTCCGCCTCGGCGACCTGGACCGCTTCGAGGTCGTCTCGCAGAGGACCTCGCGCCGCGGGGACGCCAGGCTCCGCCTCCGTCAGCTCCACGACGGCGTCCCCGTCGAGGGCGCGGACGTGGTCGTCCACGTGGCGGGCGGCGCCATCACCTTCGTGAACGGCAGCCTCGTGCCGGACCTGAAAGTCCCGGCGCGGCCGAGCCTGAGCCCCGACGACGCCACGGCCATCGCCCGGCGCCACCTCATGAGCCGGTTCCGGGCCGTGGCGATCCTCGAGCTCGAGCCGCCGCGGCTCGCGGTCTACTCCTCGAGCCTCCACCTGCCACGGGGCGCCGATCCGGTCGCCGCGCTCGCGTGGGTCGCCGGCGTGCGCACGGCGCGGCCCGCGGGCCACTGGCGGATCTTCGTGGACGCGGCGAAGGGGGAAGTCCTCCACGCGGAGAACGACGTCCTGCCGATCATCCCCGTCGATGCCTACGACGCCAACGACAGCGAGGACACGAGCGACCACGACAAGTGGTACGAGGACGATGAGAAGATCAAGACGGGCAGCGCGCCCGCCGATGTCGCCAGCGCGCGGCTCTTCGCGCACAACTTCTACCTCTACCTGAGCTCCACTTTCGGCATCGACAGCATCGACGACGGCGGCATGAAGATGACCGCGAGGGCGTACGACCCCCTCGCCCAGGGCTTGAACGCCTGCTGGGACTGCCGCTCCGACCAGACCATCTACCTCCCCGGCTGGGTGACCTCCGACGTCGTAGGGCACGAGTTCGGCCACGGCATCGTCGAGAAGCTGGGCGGAGGCCTCAAGACCGGCGTCCAGGCGAAGACCCTCAACGAGTTCCACGCCGACGCCTTCTCGGAGCTCCTCGACTACTGGATGGAGGACGACTGCAACTGGAAGGTCGGCCTCGACAAGTGGGGGAACGCCGTCCCGACGAATTCCGGCTACGTCCGGGACATGGCGAACCCGTCCATCAGCCACATCAAGGATTTCAACTGGGGGACCACAAGCCCCTACGTGAACATCGGGATCCCGAGCAAGGTGATCTACCTCCTCGCCGATGGCGGGACCCACAACGGGGTCTCGGTGGCCGCGATCGGCAAGGAGAAGACCCAGCAGCTCCTCTTCGCGACCCTGACCGACAGCGGGCTCTCCAGCTCCGCGACCTTCGAGGAGTACCGCGCGGTGATGCTCCGGACCTGCCAGCTCCTGATCGGGGACTTCGGCATCACCTCCTCCGATTGCCGGCAGGTGTACCGCGCCTGGGCCTCGGTGGGCCTCGCCGCGCTCGTCCAGCCCATCGCCGGCGCGGTCAACGAGGAGAACGACCGGTTCGGCACCGCGCTCGCCTCGGGCGACTTCAACGGCGACGGCTACGAGGACCTCGCGGTCGGGGCGCCCCTCGAGGACTACTCGGGCGGCGACGACACGGGCGTGGTCTTCGTCTTCTTCGGCTCGGCCTCCGGTTTGACGCCGTCGGGCGCCGAGATCATCGCCCAGAGCCACATCGGCGGCGGGGCGAACGCCGACGGCGACGAGCTCGGCTCGACGCTCGCGGTCGGCGACTTCGACGCCGACGGCTACGACGACCTCGCCCTGGGCTTGCCTAGGAAGGACGTCTCGGGATCGTCCAACGCCGGCATGGTGAAGGTCTGCTACGGCAGGAGCTGGGGCTTCATGAAGGACGGCGCCGTGACCGCCTGGGAAGGCTTCCACCAGGGCTATGCCGACGGCAGTCTCGAGCCGGGCGATGAGTTCGGCCGTTCCCTGGCCGCCGGCGACTTCAACGGGAACGGCGTCGACGACCTGGCCGTCGGCATCCCCCAGGAGGACATCGGCAGCGTGGCGGACTCCGGGCTCGTCAACGTCTTCTACGGGAAGGCGGGCGAGGGCTTGATCCGCACGGACGGGACGATGAGCTGGGAGTCCATCTCGCAGACGCTGGTCGGCGCCGCCAACGAGGCCGGCGACCGCTTCGGCTGGTCTCTGGCGGCGGGCAACTTCGACGGCGACGCGTACGCTGACCTCGCCATCGGCGTGCCGCACGAGGACGTGGGCAGCGAGGACGATGCCGGGGTCGTGAACGTCGCGTACGGCTCGAGCCAGGGGCTCGTCCAGGCAGGGCCCTCCATGAAGTGGGAGCGGCTCACGCAAGCCTACGCGGACGCGACGGTCGAGGGCGGCGACCACTTCGCCTACGCGCTCGCGGCCGGAGACTTCAACGGCGACGAGCGGGATGACCTCGCGGTCGGCTCCCCGCACGAGGACTTCGACGGCAAGTCCAACCCCGGGAACGTGATCGTCTTCTACGGATCGGGGGCCGGGCTCTATCCCGTGAGCTACGAGCGCTTCGACCAGTCCGTCCTCCAGGCATCTCCCGAGTCGGGCGACGAATTCGGCCTGGTCCTCGCCTCCGGCAACCTCAACGGCGATGACTTCGACGAGCTCGTCCTCGGGGTCCCCTACGAGAACTACGGCGGCTTCACGGACAACGGCCTGGTCATGGTGCTCTGGGGCAAGGCCGGCGGCATCCTGCCCGCGAGCTGGCAGTGGTACAGCCAGAGCTTCGTCGGAGGAGCCGAAGAGAGCAACGACCGCTTCGGGTGGGCGCTCGCCGCGGGAGACTTCGACGGCGACGGCCGCGACGACCTCGCCGCGAGCGCTCCCTGGGAGGACTTCCCGGAGGCTGCGAACGCGGGCGCGGTGTACCTCAACTCGTACTGATGAACTGTGGACGGATAGCGCCGAGGGGGCCCACCGCCGCCTCGGCGAGCCCAGCGTTGCCGGCCGCCCGGTCGAGAGGCCTGCTCTCGTCCGGGCGGCTCGGCTTTTCCCCGCCCCCATGGCCGCCCCACGGTCCGGCGCCGCGCGCCGCGATCGCGCGCCTTGACGCCGCATCTCCCGCCCGGAGACAATCCCAGCCTCGGTCGCCGCGAGGGGCCGCGTCTCGCGCGGCGGCCACGGTAGGGCCCTCCGGAGGACGCCTCCATGCAAAAACCACCGCTCACCTTCTGGCAGATCTGGAACATGAGCTTCGGCTTCCTCGGGATCCAGTTCGGCTGGGGGCTCCAGATGGCCAACATGAGCCCGATCTACGAGTACCTCGGCGCGAAGCCGGACGAGCTCCCGATCCTGTGGCTCGCGGCGCCGCTCACGGGGCTCATCGTGCAGCCCATCATCGGCCACATGAGCGACCGCACCTGGGGCCGGCTCGGCCGCAGGCGGCCGTACTTCCTCACGGGCGCCATCTTGAGCTCCGCCGCCCTCGTCCTCATGCCAAACTCCTCGGCCCTCTGGATGGCCGCGGGGCTCCTCTGGGTCCTCGATGCCTCGATCAACGTGAGCATGGAGCCCTTCCGCGCCTACGTCGCGGACCTCCTGCCGGAAGAGCAGCGCACCCGGGGCTTCGCCATGCAGAGCGTCTTCATCGGCCTCGGCGCCGTCGTCGCCTCGGCGCTGCCCTGGCTCATGACCTGGCTCGGCGTCGAGGACTCGCCGGGCGGCGGGGCGATCCCGCGGACCGTGAGGCTCTCCTTCTACATCGGCGCCGCGGCGTTCCTCGGGGCCGTGCTCTGGACCGTCCTGAGCTCGCGGGAGTATCCCCCGGAGGACATGGAGGCGTTCCGGAGGTTGAAGGCGGAGGGCGGATCGGGCCTCGAGCGCCTCCTGGCGCTCCTCCGGGAGATCCTCCGGGGGATCGCCGAGATGCCTCGGACGATGCGGCAGCTCGCGGCGGTCCAGTTCTTCACCTGGCTCGGGCTCTTCTGCATGTGGCTCTTCTTCGGCGTCGCCGTGGCCCGCGACGTCCTCGGGGCGCCCGACGAGAAATCCCCGCTCTTCAAGGAGGGGACCGAGTGGGGCGGGCTCTGCTTCGCCTTCTACTCGCTCGTCTGCTTCGGCTTCTCCTTCGTGCTCCCGTGGATCGCCCGCGCCTGGGGGCGCAAGCGGACGCACTGCCTCTGCCTCCTCTGCGGCGCGGCGGGCCTCCTCTCGGTGGCGGTCATCGGCGAGAAGCATCTGCTGCTCCTCTCGATGGCGGGCGTGGGCATCGCGTGGGCGAGCATCGTCTCCATGCCCTACGCGATCCTCTCGGGCTCCATCCCGCCGGCGAGGACGGGGCTCTACATGGGGATCTTCAACTTCTTCATCGTGATCCCCGAGATCTGCGCATCGCTGGGCCTGGGCTGGGTCATGGAGCACGTGCTCGGGCAGAGCCGCGTCGCGGGCGTGGTGGCGGGGGGCGGGTCGCTCGTGGTCGCTGCGCTCTTGACCCTGCGCGTGCGGGACGCGGCGGAGAAGGGGGCGACATGAGCCGGGCGTACCTCAGGCTCTTCGAGATCCGCCGGCTCCTCCCGCTCGGCCTCCTCAGCGCGCTCGCCGCGCTCGCCGCACCCGCCGCGGCCGCGCCGGTGGCCGCCGCACCGCCCGAGGTCCTCAAGGTGGAGCCGCCGGGGTGGTGGGCCGAGCACTCGATCCGCCCGGTGCGGGTCCTCATCTCGGGCCGCGGGCTCGAGGGGGCCCGCGTCCAGGCGCGGGCCGGCGTCCGGACCGGAGAGGCGCGGGCGAGCGCCCGCGGGACCTACCTCTTCGTCGACGTGCACCTCGATCCGGGCTTGCGGCCCGGGCCCGCGCCCCTCGAGGTCGCGACGGCCGGAGGGAAGGCCCTGGCGCCCTTCGAGGTCCTCGCGCCCCTCCCTCGCGACGGCCGCTTCCAGGGGTTCTCGCCCGACGACGTGATCTACCTCCTCATGCCGGACCGCTTCTCGAACGGCGACCCCTCGAACGACGACCCGCCGCACTCGAAGGGGCTCCTCGACCGGACGAAGGGCCGCTACTACCACGGCGGGGACCTCCAGGGCGTGATCCAGCGGCTCCCGTACTTGAAGGACCTGGGCGTCACCGCGCTCTGGCTCAACCCCGTTTACGACAACGCCGATCGCCTGAACGAGCGCGAGAAGTACGACGGCCTCGCGATCACGGACTACCACGGCTACGGCGCGGTGGACTTCTACGCCGTCGACGAGCACCTGGGCGACGTCGCGAAGCTCCGCGAGCTCGTCGACGAGGCGCACCGGGCGGGCATCAAGGTGATCCAGGACCAGGTCACGAACCACACGGGCCCCTACCACCCGTGGGTGAAGGACCCGCCCACGGAGACGTGGCTCCACGGGAGCGAGGCCTCCCACCTCGCCAACGCGTGGCAGGTCTGGACCATCCCCGATCCCCACGCGACCCCGGAGCTGCGGAAAGCGACCCTCGACGGCTGGTTCATCGACATCCTGCCCGACTTGAACCAGGACGACCCCGAGGTCGAGCGCTACCTGATCCAGAACACGCTCTGGTGGATCGGCGTCACGGGGATCGACGGGATCCGCATGGACACCCTGCCCTACGTGCCGCGATCGTTCTGGTCGCGGTGGATGGCCGCGATCCGGCGCGAGCACCCGAGCCTCCGCGTCCTCGGCGAGACCTGGGACGGCGACCCCGCAGTCGTGAGCTTCTTCCAGGGCGGCGCGGCGCGCCACGACGGGATCGACACGGGCATCGACGCGCTGTTCGACTTCCCGCTCTTCTACCGGGTGCGCGGGTGCTTCGCCGAGGGGAAGCCGCTCCGCGACCTCGCCTCGTGCCTGGCCATGGACCGGCTCTACCCCGACCCGGACCTGCTCGTGACCTTCCTCGGCCTCCACGACGTGCCGCGGTTCCTGAACGAGAAGGGAGCGAGCGCGGCGCGGCTCCAGCTCGCCTTCACGTTCCTCATGACGGCGCGGGGCATTCCGCTGGTCTACTACGGCGACGAGATCGGCCTGCGGGGCGGAGGCGACCCCGACAACCGCCGCGACTTCCCGGGCGGGTGGCCCGGCGACCCGCGCAGCGCCTTCGAGGCGGCGGGGAGGACCGCCGAGGAGGAGGAGATCCTCGGCCACCTTCGCAAGCTCGCACGCCTCCGCGCCGCCCTGGAGCCCCTGCGGCGCGGCTCCACCGTGAACCTCTACGCCGGCGAGAGCCTCTACGCCTTCGCCCGCGCCACCGAGGGCGAGGCCGCCGTCGTGCTCCTGAGCTCCGGCGAGAGGCCGCGCGAGGCGGACATCCCCCTCGGGCCCCTGCGCCTCGCCGCCGGAGCCGCCCTCGAGGACCGGCTGGGCGCGGCGCCGCCGGCCCGCGTCGAGGCGGGGCGCCTGCGCGCGAGCGTGCCGGCCGTCGGCGGAGCCGTCTACGCGGCGCGGCGCGAGAGGTGAGCGCGGGCGGGGGTTGCTGACTCCGCGCCGCGCCGCGTTTACAATGCCGCTCACCGGTATGGCCCACGAGGACACGAAACCAGGGAGACCTGCCATGGAGAAGAAAGACCTGTCGCGCCGCAAGTTCCTCAAGCTCTCCGCCGCAGGGGCCGCCGCCGTGCCCCTCGCCACGGTCCCCGCCGAGGCCGCGCCGCCCGGAGGGGTCCCGCCGGCCGCCGTGGCCGCCGCGCCCGCCGAGCAGGACTTGCCGCTGGGCGCGCCCGAGACGGTGGAGAGGCGGAACGGCATCCCCTACAGGGCCTTCGGCAAGACCGGCGTCAAGGTCTCGATCCTCGGGGTCGGAGGCTACCACGTCGGCGTGCCGCCCTCGGGGGAGGAGGCGACCGCCATCATGCGCCGGGCCATCGACGAGGGGCTCAACTTCTTCGACAACGCCTGGGAGTACCACCAGGGCCAGAGCGAGGTCCGCATGGGGAACGCCCTCCAGGGCGGCTACCGGGAGAAGGCATTCCTCATGACGAAGGTCTGCGCCCGCGACCGGGACGGCGCCATGAAGCAGCTCGAGGAGAGCCTCCGCCGCCTCAAGACGGACCGCATCGACCTTTGGCAGTTCCACGAGTGCAACTACGACAACGACGCGGACTGGATCTTCTCGAAGGACGGCGCGATCCACGCCGCCGTGGAGGCGAAGGAGCAGGGGAAGGTCCGCTTCATCGGCTTCACGGGGCACAAGTCGCCCCACATCCACCTCAAGATGCTCGCCCAGGACTTCCCGTGGGACGCGGCCCAGATGCCGCTGAACGTCATGGACGCCCACTACCGCAGCTTCGCGCGGCAGGTGGTGCCGGTCCTCAACGGGCGGGGCATGGGCATCGTCGGCATGAAGCCCCTGGGCGGGAACGGGAGCATCCCCCAGCGCGGCGGCGTCACCGTCGAGGAGTGCTTCCGCTACGTCTGGAACCTGAAGATCCCCGTGTGCCTCTCGGGCATGGACTCCGAGAAGGTCCTCCTGGAGAACATCGGCTTCGCGCGCCGGTGGAAGCCCGAGGGCGCCGAGGCGATCGCCTCGATCCTCGGGAAGGTGAGGGACCCCGCCGGGGACGGCCGCTTCGAACGCTTCAAGTCGACGCAGGACTTCGACTCGACGGTGCACAAGAAGCAGCACGAGCTGGGGTAGTGCCCGCGCTGCCGCTCCTGCTCTCCCTCCTCGCCGGTGCGCCGGCCGAGGGGGACGTGTCGGTCGAGAAGGACGTCCTGGTACCCTTGCGGGACGGGGTCCGCCTCGCGACCGATGTCTACCTGCCCGCGGAGCGCTCCGGGCTGCTCCCCGCGATCCTCGCCCGCACGCCCTACAACAAGAACGGCGACGGCGGGAACGCCCGCTACTTCGCCTCTCGGGGCTACGCCTACGTGGCTCAGGACACCCGCGGCCGCTACGGCTCGGAGGGCGTCTGGCGCTTCCTGAACGACGACGGCCGCGACGGGTTCGACGCCGCCGAGTGGATCCTCAAGCAGCCCTGGTCGAACGGCAAGATCGGCACGATCGGCACGTCCTACGTCGGCGGGACGCAGCACGCCTTGGCCCTCGAGCGCGCCCCGGGCCTCGCGACGGCCATCCCCGTCGACGCGGTCTCGAACATGGGCGTCCAGAGCATGCGGAACGCCGGCGCCTTCGAGCTCCGCTTCTGGAACTGGATCTTCTCCATCGGCGGCCCCCACGGGAGCCGCGGCTCGCGCGACCCGGCGACGGCGCAGGCCCTCCTCGAGATGAAGGAGAACCGGCGCTCCTACCTCGCGCGGCTCCCGCTCCGCCGCGGGACGACGCCCCTGAAGCTCGTCCCGGAGTACGAGGACTGGCTCGTGGAGGCCATGAGGCACGGCGCGGACGACGCCTTCTGGGACCACGTGGACGTGATCGAACACGCGGACCGGTACAAGGACATCCCGGTTTACCTCGTCGGCGGCTGGTACGACTCGTGGGCGGGGAACACGACGGCGAACTTCAGGGCCCTCTCGAAGGCTCTCGAGAGCCCCGTGTACCTGATCATGGGCCCCTGGATCCACGGCGGGCAGGGGAGCTCGTCCCACGGGCAGGTGAGCTTCGGGAAGGACGCGGCCATCCCGGACCCGCTCGCCTGGCGCCTCGAGTGGTACGACCGGTGGCTCAAGGGCATCGAGAACAAGGTGGGCAAGGAGCCGCCCTTCAAGACGCGCGTGCGGATCTTCGTCATGGGCACGGGCGACTGCCGCAAGGACGCGTTGGGCCTCGATCGTCACGGAGGCTCTTGGCGCGACGAGGACGAGTGGCCGCTCGCGAGGGCGCGGCTCACGAGCTACTACCTCCAGGCGGGAGGGGGGCTCTCGACGGATCTGCCCTCGGCGGAGCGCTCCTCGACGCAACTCACGTTCGACCCGAAGGACCCCGTGCCGACGATCGGCGGCAACATTTCCTCGGGCGACGGGATCCTGCTCCAAGGGGCCTGGGACCAGCGTGGCGGGAAGCACGTCTGGAACTTCCCCGAGCCGGTGCCGCTGTCGGCGCGGAACGACGTGCTCGTCTTCCAGACGGCGCCCCTCGAGGCCGACCTCGAGGTCTCGGGCGAGCTCGAGGTGAAGCTCTGGGCGTCCTCGTCGTGCCCCGACACGGACTTCACGGCGAAGCTCATCGACGTCCATCCGCCGAGCCCAGACTTCCCGGCCGGCTTCGACATGTTCATCGCCGAAGGCATCGTGCGGGCGCGGTTCCGGGAGTCGCTCCTGGAGGAGAAGCTCATGGAGCCGGGGAGGGTCTATCCCTTCACGATCCGGCTCTACCCGACATCGAACGTCTTCAAGGCGGGGCACCGGATCCGGGTGGACATCTCGAGCTCGAGCTTCCCGCGCTTCGACGTGAACCCCAACACGGGGGAGCCCCTCAACGACCACCGCCGCACCGCGGTGGCCACGAACACCGTCCACCATGACCGCGAGCGGCCCTCGCGCATCGTGCTGCCGGTGGTCCCGCGGGAGCGCCGGTGATCGCGCGATCGCCGGTCAGTGCTGGAGAAACTTCACCACCGCCTCGGTGCGCGTGTGGACCTGGAGCTTCTCGTAGATGCGCTGGGCGTACGTGCGCACCGTGCCCATGCTGATGTCCAGCTTGGCCGCGATCTGCTTGTAGAGGAGGCCCTTCGCCAGGAGCTCCAGCACTTGCTGCTCGCGCTCGGAGAGCCGCGCCTCGGCGACGGGCTGACGCGGAGGCTTCTGGAAGAAGGCGACCACCTTGCGCGCGATCTGGCTCGACATCGGGGAGCCGCCTTCGTGGACCTCGCGGATCGATTCCAGCAGCCTTGCGGGACGCACGCCCTTGAGCAGATACCCCAGTGCCCCCGCCGCCAGGGCCTGGAAGATCAGGTCGGCATCCTCGAATGCCGTGAGCATGATGCACTTCGTCTCCGGCGCCAGCGTCTTGAGCTCCGCCACGCATTCGATCCCGCTCCTGCGCGGCAAGTTGATGTCCATGAGGACGACGGCCGGCTTGACGGACGGCAGCTCGCGCAAGGCATCCTCCGCGCTGCCGTGCGTGCTCACGCAGCGGAAGCCTCGCGTGTCCACGTAGCGCGCCAGGGTCTCGCGCAACGCCGCGTCATCCTCCACGATGGAGACTGTGATATCCATGGCTGTGCAAGGTCTAACCAAGACCCAGTCTGCCCAGGCGATCCTCGCCGCACAATCGGACGAAATGAGGACAAGACACGAGCTCCCTCCACGGCGGGGATCCTATCTCAAGGGCACGGTGAACACGGCGCGGGTGCCATGCCCCGGCTGACTCTCGAGCACGCAGCTCCCGTCGATGCTCTCCAGGCGCTCTCTCATGTTGACCAGGCCATTGCCCCTCCGGCGGTCCCCCGGTCCCGCCGGGCCGCCGGCGGCAGCGGCCCAGACATCCTCCGGCCGGAACCCCAGACCGTCGTCCGTGACGGCGACCCGGAAGGACGACGCGTTCACGGCGAAGGCGATCCGGACCTTCGTCGCGCCGGCGTGCTTGAGGACGTTGTTCAACGCCTCCTTCACGGCGCAGTACAAGTTGTGCCGGACGTCCGAGGAGAGCCGGTGCGCGGGGATCTCGGGGGGCAGCTCCAGCTCCAGGTCGACCGGGGTCAGCTCGAAGAACTCCTCGGCGTGGCGGCAGATGTAGTGCGCCAGGCTGTCCAGCGTGTCGTTCCTCGGGCTGACTGCCCAGACGATCTCATCCACGGTACGGATGAGATCGCGGGCGGCCTCGGAGACCTCGTCGATCTGCCGGCCCGTCTGCGTCGCGTCCGAGAGGTTGCGCCGCGCCAGGTCGCTCAGGAACGAGATGCGGCTGAGCTTGCCGCCCATATCGTCGTGCATGTCCTGGGCGATGCGCATCCTCTCCTTCTCGATCGCGTGGGCCTCCTCCAACCGCCGCAGCCTGCGCCTCAAGTGGCGCACGGAAGCCACGCGCACCACGGCGATCACGATCCCGGCGCATGCGAGGCCGCCGGACGACAAGAACCACCAGGTCTGCCAGAACGGCGCCGCCACGCGGAACGCCAGCGCATGCTCCGGTTCGGACCACGTCCCGCCGTTCGAGCAGGCCATGACCTGGAAGCGGTAGCGGCCCGGGGGAAGCTTCCCGTAGACGGCGGAACGCGCCGTCCCCGCTTCCGTCCAGTCCGGGTCGAGGCCCTCCAGGCGATGGCGAAAGCGCACGCGCTCCGGCGCGGCGAGGCTGAGGGCGGTGTAGACCACCTCCAGGTGCCGCGTGCCGCGAGGCAAGAGGAGCGGTTCCTGAGGCGATGACGGCTCGGGCGCGACGCCGGGCGCCGGGTGCGGCCGGGCCACGAGCCTGCCATCCGCCCGGACCTCCTCGATGTAGACGGGCGGCGCTGGATCCGCCCTCCGCCGGAGGTGGGACGGGTCCACCATCACCAGACCCTTGGCCGTGGGGAACCAGAGCTTGCCGTCCCTCGTCCTCAGACCGGCCGGACAGTAGCCGCCCGAGCATTCCGCGCTCAGCATCCCCTCCCCGCGCCCGCAGGTGAACACCTCGAGCGAGGCCCTCCGCCCGTCGGCCACGGCGTGCAGCTCGCTCTTGGCCACGCGCAGGATCCCACGGTTCGACCCCAGCCAGAGGTCCCCCGCGTCGTCCTCGAGGATCTGCGAGACGCCGCCGCCCACCAAGCCATGGGCTTCCGTGAACGTGGTGATCCTGCCCTGCCTCGAGCAGCAGAGGCCGGACGCCGTGCCGATCCAGAGCGCGCCGGCCGCGTCCTCGTGGAGCGAGCGGACGAAGTGCGTCGGCAGCCCCTCGCCGCGCGTGAGCCACGTCGCCTTGCCCTGGAGGAGTCGCGCCACTCCCAGCCCTTCGCAGGCGACCCACATCCCGCCGGCCTGGCTCTCCAGGAGCGCGACGATGGGAGCCCGGAGCTCTCGTCCATCGACGAGCACCTGCGTGAGGACGTTCGTGCCGGGAGCCTCGGAGAGGCCGCACTTGTAGAGGCTGTAGAAGGTGCCCACCCACACGTCCCCCGCCCTGTCCTCCGCCAGCGCGAGCACCTTGTCGATCCGTGCGGGAGTGCCCACTGAGGGCACGAACCGCGTCGTCTTCCCGCCGTGGAGGCGAAAGAGACCGTTGCCGAAGGTGCCCACCCAGAGCGCGCCGTCACGCGTGAAGAGCACGGACTCCACCGGCGCGTCTGGAGGCAAGCCCTCCACGGCCTCGGACCAGGATGCCTCCGCGGTCCCGTGGACCAGGCGGCCGTCGTGCATCCCGACCCACAGGTGCCCGTCCGGACCCTCCCGCAGCGCTAGGACCCGTCCGTCCGTGAGGCCCTGCTGCGCCGTGAAGGTCTTCACGATGCGGCGTTTCAACCTCACGAGCCCTGCGGTGCCCGTGGCCACCCACACGTTCCCCTCGCGGTCGTCGAGGAGCGCTCGGACTTCAGCGCTCGCCAGCCCTTCGCGCATCGTGAAAGCGGTCCACCGCCCCTCGTGCTGCCGGTAGAGGCCCTTGCGCGTACCCACCCAGAGCTCGCCCGAGAGCCTCTGGCAAAACGCGACGACCTCCGCGCCGGTGAAATGGCCGGCGTCATCGATCCTCGTCCAACGGCCGTCATCGCCGCGCCGAAATGCGTGCTCCGACATCCCGGCCCACAGGGTCCCGGTCCGGTCGGCATGGACGGCCCGCATCGGGACCTTGACCTCCGGCGTCAGGAGGACCGACTCGAACCGCTTGCCGTCGAAGACCTTCAATGGCTTGTTCCAGCTCGCGATCCAGAGCCCCCCGTCTCGATCGAAGGCGAAACCCCAGACCGATCCCGCCGCGTTCTCGAAGCCGCCGGCCCCGGTGAACCACGTCACCTTCCCGTCCTTCAGGCGGCCCAGCCCGCCGCGCGTGCCGAGCCACACGTCGCCCGCCGCGTCTTCAGCCAGGCAGCGGACGACGTCGAGCGGCGACCCCGCCCCGACGGCAAAAGCGGTGAAGGCTCCACCCGCGTACCGCAGCAGACCCGCGCCGTCGGTGCCCAGCCAGAGCTGCCCGCGGCTGTCCGCATAGACACACAGGATGCGGTTGGCTTCTTGGTTCGCCGGATCGTCGGGTCCGATGCGGACGAAGCGGAAGCCGTCGAACCGCACGGCCCCGTCGTGCGTGCCGCACCACAGGTATCCATCCGGTGTCTGCGCGATGCCGCTGACGGTGTTGCTGGGAAGGCCCTGGTCCGTCCCCCAGCCTTCGATCATGTACTCCGCTTGCGCATCGTCTCCAGCGCCGGCCTCGAGCGTCCTCGGCGCCTCGGCCCCCCGGCCGGGACTCGAGGGGCCAAGGATATCGAGAGCCGCCGAGACGGCGCACAGACCCGCCAAGGCGCGCCTTGTAGGGAACGAATCACCCATGCTCACCCTGGACAATGTGCCCCTCCCGCGCCTCCTTGGCAAGGCCTCACCGGCGTCCTCCGCACCCTGACCCGGCGCGTGCAAGGAACGAGGAGCGATAAGGAAGAAGGCGCGAGGAGCCGACTCGCTCCTCGCACCTTCTCAGCTCAGGGAGGTCTCGAACGCTCTAGGGGCAGTCCGTCGGGCAGTCGGGGAACTTCTCGCACGTGTCCCAGAAATCAGGGATCCCGGTGCCGAGGAACAGGACGCCCAGCATGTAGACCGCGTCGGAGAGGTCCGACTTGTCGTCCACGTTGCAGTCCAGGGAGCCCGGGCAGGCGGAGGCCGGGCCGCCGAGGAACAGGAAGCTCAAAGTGTAGACGGCGTCCGACATGTCGAGGACCTTGCTGCCGTTGGAGTCGCACCGCTTCCAGTTGACCAGGATCTCGAACGTCACGGTCGCCTGGGCCGAGCCCTCGTTGTCGCAGACGCCGTCGTCGACGGTCAGCCCGACCACGACGTCTCCCGCCTCGTTCCCCTTGACCTGCACGGTGTCGCCGTCGCTCGGCCCGACGACCTGGCCCGATCCCGAGACGATGCTCCAGGACCGGCCTCCGGTCGACGAGCCTGCCGAGTCCAGGACCACCGTCGAGCCCACCTCGTGGGGGCCCGGCGGCACGGTGATCGAAGCCACCTCCGCCTCCTCTTCGCAGACGACGCCGAAGGTCATGGTGGCGGAGGCCGTGTCCGCACACACGGCGTCGCCGTGGAGCAGCTTGACCGTCACGTCCCCCGTGCCGTTGAGCTGGAGCTGGGGCATGGCGATGTTCGTGGGGCCGACGAGCTCGGCGCTCCCGGACACGACCTCCCACTTGTAGATGCTCGAGCCGTCCGCGCCGCTCGATCCGCTCCCGTCGAGGGTCACCAGGCTCTGCGTGGCCAGGTTGACCGTACCCTGCTGCGCGATGGCCGCCGTATCGATCAGCTCGCAGCAGTTCGGACGGACGATGAAGTTGTCGACCTCGACGGTCGCATGGGCACCGCCCGTCCCGGCGGTGAAGCCGAGGAAGATGTCGCCGGTCAGGATCGTGCTCCGGGTCGAGAGGACCTTGGTCCGCTCGAAGCTCCCGTCGTTGGCGGTGACCCAGACCTCGACCAGGCTGGAGTCGGTCACGCGGTCCGCCGGGTCATAGGTCACCTCGACATGGATGCCCTCCGAGGCGTTGTAGTAGCCTCCGGGCTGGAAGTAGAGCGGAGGGAGGACCTTGCCGTACTCGACGTTGTTCTGGGAGGACTGGACCTCGAAGTTCACGTCGATCCCCATGTGGTAGACGTTGTCCAGGCCGACGTTCGCGCCCTTCTGGAGCGGGTCGTTGTCGCCGAGACCTCCGTCCCAGGTGTCGATCTCGACGGCCAGGCTCTTCCGCCTGCTGTTGGCCGGCACGGCGTTGTGGTCGCCGCGGTTGTACCCGAGGCTACCGCCGCCATCGCCCACGAGGCCCCCGGCGGTGTCGAAGGTCCCCTCCACCGCCGCGAAGGTGAAGCCGTCGGCGGGATCGGCGCCACCGGCCTTGGAGATATAGGCGTCGAAGTCGGCCTTGAACCCCGTGTCTCCCAGGACCAGGCCGTCGCCGTTGAACCAGACGGCGACCGCGGAGCTGCCGGTGCCGTCCTGCGTCAGGCGGAGGCGCCCGTCGACGATCGCCGGAGTGAAGGTCCCGCCTCCAACCACGATCGCCGCGATCGACGGGTCGATCTGGAGCGGGTCCTCGAAGTCGCCGCCCACCACGGGGTCGTCGAGCGAGCACGTCGTCGCCGCCGCGCTGGCGGCCTCGATGCTCAAGTTGTCGTACGTCACCTCGAGGAGGTTCACGCCGTACGGGCCCGCCGTGTTGTGGGAGCTGGCCACGAGGCCGACGAGCAGCTTGGCCGGACGCTGCGCGTCGTAGTCGCTCCCGGCGAAGTGCCACGCGTCGGGCTCGCCGCCGGCATCGTCGGCGAAGTGGCTCATGACGACGTTGCCGAGGCGGGTGAGCCTCACCCAGCCGAGGTACGCGTGGGAGAGGAGGCCCGATGGAAGCACTTGCTGGTCCCGGGTGGTGCCGTTGATCAGGTGATCCCGGCGAGACTGGTGCCGCCTCGAGTCGTCGGCATCCGGGGCCTCGCCTCGATAGGGCACGGTGGCGGCCGAGTACTTGGAATTGTGGTCGCAGGTGTAGCGGGCCATGATGCCCGCCCGGCCCCAGCGGGCGTTGGGGGGGTTCACGATGTCGGTGATGCGGACCTGGATCGAGAAGTCGCCCTCGACCTCCTTGTATGCGAAGTGCAAGCGGTCGCCGCCATCCCAGATATCCGTGCCGCTCCCCTTCAGGACATAGCTGCCGGTGTCCGGGTCGTACTCCGTCGAGCCGGGCGTCCGCGGATCGAGGAGGAACCCGATGTCGTGGGAGCTCTCGAGGTCGCCCACCGGTCCGGACTGGTCGGGGAAGAAGTTCAGGGCGTAGCTGTCCAGCCGCGCGTTGATGGGCGGACCGCCGGCGACTCGCGGCACGTTGGTCGCGAAGACCGTGGTCCTGACGGGCGGGAAGGTGACCCTGCCCATGAGGTTGTTCTTGATCTCGTAGCTCAGGCCGGCGTTCGCGTCGCCGCGCGTGACGTTCCAGGTGATGTACTTGTCGACGACGGCGCTGCCCTTGGTGGTGCCGCTCATCCCGCCGCCGTCGGTCCCCACGAGGACGGAGGCGGACCACTCCGTCACGGGATTCCCGCCCGCGTTGCTGCTCGGGAGGATGCGATAGACGACCCGTTGGACATCGGCGAAGAACTGGTTGTGCTCGCTGTTGAAGAACCCGACGCACAGGTCCGCCGGCAGCGGGTTGGCGGCCGTGGCGCCGTTGGACGCGGCGTTCCAGTTGTCCGACAAGCTCAGGTTCCAGTTCGCGTCGACCGTCGCGCTCAGGGAGCCGTCGGCCAGCCCCGCGAGGTTCGAGGACCACGTCGTGATGACCTGGCCGGCCCTCTTGATCCGGAAGAAGCGCGGGTGTCGCAGGGCGTTGCCGTCGCCCAGGGCGCCGTCCTCCCTCACGTTGCCGCACGGAGCGGTCGTGTTGGCCTGCAAGGGCAGGGAGGCTCGACGGCGCGAGGTGCGAGCGCCGTCGAGGGGGTTCGGGCCGTGGTCCTGCATCGCCTGGTACTGCGAGTTGTCGTTCAGGTTCTCGCGGGCCATGAGCCCGATCTTGCCGTGCTGCTGGAGCGACTCGTCGCCGCTGTAGCCGCGGTTGAGCAGGAGCTCGATCGAGACATCGAAGTCGCCGTTCAAGATCGAGTAGTCGAACTCGAAGCTGTCGCACCTGGCCCAGACGTCGCCGCCGGTCGAGGCCACGCTGATGTACGCGTCGTTGACCACGGTCTCCGTGACGGCGCCGCCGTGGCTCACGTCGGTGATGTCGACCTGGGCCAGGTCGTAAGCGGAGATGCGCTCGACGACCGTGATCGCATCCCCTGCGTTGCCCTCGCCGTTCCCCTTGAGGGTGACGGTCGCCGTGTCGAAGCAGCGGTGCTCGGGGTCGGACACCTGCCGTTCCAGGCAGAACTGGTCGGTGCCGACGATGCTGTCGTCTCCGCTGCCGTGGCCGAGGAACTCGACCCTCGGGTCGCCGTCGGCCATGTTGTAGTTGGAGCCGGGCGCCCGCAGGGCCAACCGGAACCCGGAGTCGCCGCCCCCTTCGAAGTCGAGGAGGGCGATCTTGGAGATCCCCGGCGGGAGGACCGCTGGGCGGATGTCCGAGCCGAACACGCCGAACCCGCGGCCGAAGGACGTGTTGTCCACGAGCTGGCAGTTCACCCAGACCTGGCAGGAGTCGTCGGTGCCCACCACGACGTCCACCGGAAGGTCGGCCCCGGTCACGTTCCGGACGTACGTGGTGGCCACCACCAGGTGGTTGTCCGGGTCGCAGTCCTGGGCGATGTCCGGGGACCCGTCGCCCCTGACGCCCGGGCAGTTCTTGAGATCGATGGTGGGCAGGCCGGCCGGCCGCGCGAGCCGGGCGTTGATGAACCGGAGCATGTCGTCGACGTGCACCTCGCCGCGGGCGTAGGAGGTGTTGGTCGTGCCCTTGATGCCCGTGTTGGGCGCCGTCCCTCCGCCCGTCGCCCGACCCTCGCCGCTCCCCGGCAGCGGGAGGAGGGCGGCGCCGCCCAGCGCGGCGGCGATGTCGTTCAAGTCCTCGAAGGTGAACCACGTGGGCTTGTCGCCCTGCCCGATCGCCATGGAGAAGTTGCGGGCCGCGTAGCCCTGCACCCCGGCTCGCGTGAAGTCGATGTCCCACACATCGCCGGACTTCGGGTCCTCCCGGGTGATGTCGTACGGGAGGAGCCAGTCCCGGAGCAGGTTCTGGGGCCCTCCCCCCGTGTTCCCAAAGCGCTGGTCCAGCGGGCCCAGGAGGTTCCAGCCCCTCGCCAGGATCCAGCCCCAGGGGTTGACGTCCTTGAAGGCGAAGGCGTCCGCGGCCATGGCCTGGCCCACGATCGCCGCGTCGCCGAAGCCCGTGCCCAGGAAGTCGATCATGCCGTTCTCGTCCTTCAAGAGGACGTCGTCCTTGATGATGCCGAGGCGCAGGCCCCAGCCGCCGCCGCCTTCCCAGACGTGTACCGTGATCTTCGAGATCCCCGGGGGCAGGATGGCGCCGCCGTACTCCTCGAACTCGGGGTTGATGGTCGCCGGGTTGTGGACGGTGATGGTCGGCACCCCGCGTCCGACGGTCTTCACGGTGACGTTGAGGTTATTCACCATCACCCGGATCCCGTCATCGCTCGCGCTGCCGATCCGCACGTAGACGGGGGCGCCGGTGTTGTTCCGCACGTAGGTGGTGGCGATCGCGACCGCGTTGTCGGTGACGCCGCTGGCGAGGTCCGGGTCGGGGAACTGGCGGATGGCGTTCGTCAGGTCCTGGAAGTTGACCACGTCGCCCACCGCGGGAAGGGTGATCGCGGAGGGCAGCGCGGCGGCGGCCAGCGGGCCCAGGCTCGCGTAGTCGGTCCAGGTCGGCGAGGCGCCCAGGGGCGTCATCGTCCAGCTCCGGGGGCCGGGGTTGGGCGTCGCCACGAAGGCGACGTCGGCCCAGTTGTCTCCCGCCTTGGGGTCCTCCATGCCGATGTCATGGGGGGCCACCCAGTTGGCCGTCGCGAAGGCCGGCCCGCCGCCTGGCCATGGGATGAAGGGCGGCGTGTTGCCGGGATAGGCAATCAGATCGCTGCCGTACGCCTGGTCCAGGAACAGCAGGTTCCAGGCGTCGGTGCGGATGAAGCCATTGGTGTTGTACTGGGCACAGACCCTCGTCGCGCCCACCCAGCCAAGCACGAGCGAGACGGACGCGGCCACGACTGCCCTGCGATGCACACTCCAACTCATGAAACACCTCCGAGGAAACCGGACCCTCCGAACCGTGCGAAAACTCCCCGGACTACTTCTCCGCCTCGCCCACACGAACGTTCCCTGTGCGTTGGACCCTCAGCATGGAAACGTTCGCGACGAGTGACCCGAGGGGGAGCTTTCGACCCAGCATGAAAAGCACTCAGCGCCACGGGCGCTGAAGTCGCGGACATCGTAGCGCGTGAGGCGATCCGGCGCTGTCCGCAGAACATCCGACGAGGTCCCCCCTACCGGCTCACGAACCGCTCTTCGGTCGGGCCCAACGTGCCCCGTCCTTCGACCCAGGCTTCGCCTCCCGGGAAGAATCCGCACCCGGTGCGAGGGACCGGGCTCAGCCCGACCCTTCTCGGCCCCTTCTCGGCCCCTGGCGGGCCGGCGGCGGCCGGCCGCGCAAGTGCCTGGCTCCGCGGGCAGCCGGGGGGGGCGGCTCGCAAGTGCCCGGCCCCACGGGCGATAAGGGCGGCCGGGCGGCGAGGCGGTTCGGGGCTTCCCTGCGGTTGACACCCGCTTCCGAGGTGGTTTAGACTCTTAACCAAGGAGGGGGGTGGTCCACTCAGGGTCGGTCACAACGGTCGACACACTTGCGATGAGGAATCCACGCCGGTCCTGCGGGGTCGCCGCCCTCGGGTTGCTCCTGTCCCTGCCCGTCTCGGGCGCCGAGGCGGGCGACGGAGAGCCTCCGGAGCCGCCGGGGGCCGCGGAGATCGAGCGGACCTGGATCCACTGGGACTTCCGAAAAGAGCTCAACCTCGCGGTGGTGTACTCCCACGAAGGCCTCCCCGGCCTCTCCTCCAGCGAGACGGGGGTGGACCACCTGGAGCTCTCCCCGCGCTTCCCCCGCACCTTCATCGGCGCCGAGGTCGAGGGCAACCTCACGGAGGAGGCCCCCGTGAACCGGCTCCTCGGGGGGCACGTGCAGCTTGCGGCCTTCGACTTCCACCTGCGGCTCGAGGTCGACCCCACGGAGCCGACGAACGAGCTCGACCGCTACGAATTCATGGCCCAGGACTTCTGGATCCGCCTCGAGACGCCCCACATCGATCGGCTCTCGCTGCGGATCGGGCAAGTCACCGTGCCCTACGGCGTGAACCCCGTCCTGGCCCCCCGCGGCCGCTTCCTCCTGCCGATCGAGGCGCACGACGTCGGCTTCAAGTGGGACTGGGGCGGCGTCCTCAAGGGGCCCCTCGGCGACTACGACTGGGAGCTGGGGGCCACGACGGGCGCGGGCATGCAGCCCCACCCGCCCCACTACGTGTTCGAGGAGGACGCGTACATGCTGACAGCGCGCCTCGGCGCGCCGACCTACTGGGACTTCCAGTACGGCCTCTCGGGCCTCTTCGGGAAGAGCCCGACCTTGATGCTCGACAAGCGCCTCGGGCCGCCCGTCTCCCGCTGGCGCGCCGCCGGGGACCTCTTCTACAAGCTCCTCGTCCACACGATGCTCATGGGGCAGGCGTTCGTGGGGCAGGACGGCTTCGACGGCGACTCCGAGAAGGCCTTCGGCATGGACGGCGACCCCAACCTGCTCGCGGGTTTCCTGGTCGAGGTCGACTTCGTGCCGCCCTTCGGGTCCACCGAGGAGAGCCGGCGCGAGTGGCAGAACTGGGAGCTCAACGCGCAGCTCGCGTCGGTCTTCTTCGACCTCGAGAGGCACGATTCCGACAATAACTCATTGACCCTGGAGGTCGCCCGCTCGCTCACCGACAAGCTCACGCTGCGGCTCGACTGGGTCCATGACTTCCACGTGGCCACGGGCACGGGAGTGGAGGACGACGCGATCTTCGTCTCGCTGTACTACTACGGGCGTTAGAGACTCCAGAGACTCCAGGGACTTCAGAGACCACCGAGGACCACCATGAGCGTCACGCGCGTTACGATCGGCGTTCTCGTCGGGCTCGTCGCGGGTTGCGCCGGCGGCGGCCCCGAGCCGGCCCCCCGGCGGGCGCCGCGAGAGGGCCCCGGACGCCCCGCCGCCGCAAAGGGGCAGCAAGCGGATCGGCGCAAGGCGACCCGGGAGCCGGCCGCGAAGGAGTCGAAGCCGGCGCGGCAGGACGCGGCCGCGAAGGGCGAGGCCGGCGACGGGACGCCGCGCCTCGTCGACGTCACGGGCCCCAGCGGCGTGCGCTTCCGGCACGACTGGGGCGGCGGCAAGCTCGACCACGTCCTCAAGACCGCAGGCGCCGGCGTGGGCCTCGGCGACTACGACGACGACGGGTGGCTCGACATCTTCTTCCCCCAGGGCGCCGTCCTCACCCCCGACGGCGCCCTCGCCTCCGGCGCCCAGCCGCGGTCGATGCTGTACCGGAACGACCGCGACGGCACGTTCACCGACGTCACGCGCGCGGCCGGGCTCGACCGGCCCGCGTATGCCACGGGATGCGCCTTCGCCGATCACGACGGCGACGGGCGCCTCGACCTCTACGTCACCTGCTACGGGCCCAACATCCTCTACACCAACCGCGGGGACGGCACGTTCGAGGACGTCACGGAGAAGGCCGGTGTGGCCGGGAAGGAGTGGAGCACATCCTCGGCCTTCGCCGACCTCGAGAACGACGGCGACCTCGACCTCTACGTCTGCAACTACCTCGACTTCCGGCCCAACATGGTCGGCGTCCACTCCTCCGCCCTCTCGAAGCGCGAGGGCTGGCACTTCTTCCCGGGGCCGCGGGACTACGAGGGCGTGGCCGACGTGCTCTACCGCAACGACGGGGACGGGACGTTCGCGGACATCTCCCGGGACGCGGGCCTCGCCCCGAACGGCAAGGGCCTCGGGGTGGTCTTCACGGACCTCGACGCGGACGGCCTCCAGGACATCTACGTGGCCAACGACAAGACCCCGAACTTCCTCTACCGCAACCGGGGCGGCTGCAAGCTCGAGGAGATCGCGTTCCAGGCCGGGGTCGCCGTGAGCCCCGACGGGGAGGCGACGGCGGGGATGGGCGTGGACGCCGGCGACTATGACGGCGACGGGCGCATCGACCTCTTCGTCACCAACATGGTCTTCGAGTACAACGCGCTCTACCGAAACCGGGGCGGCTGGGACTTCGAAGACGTCACGCAGGCCGCGGGGCTCGCCGCCGACTCGTACCGGTACGTGGGCTGGGGGACGGCCTTCCTCGACCTGGACCTGGACGGCCTCCAGGACATCTTCGTGGTGAACGGCCACGTGATGGACTACGTTGACAGCATGTCCCAGAGCATGTCCTACCGGCAGGATCCCTTCGTCTACCTCAATGCGGGCGGCGGCAAGTTCCGGCGGGTCAGCAGCGAGTATGGCCCGGACGTCTCGAGGAAGCTCGTGGGGCGGGGTCTCGCCGTGGGCGACCTCGACAACGACGGCGACCAGGACCTCGTCGTGACGGTCACGAACGACTACCCGCTCATCCTCGAGAACCGGAGGGGCGGCTCCAACCGGTTCGCGGCCTTCGACGTGCGCGGCCAGGGCGGGCAGCGGACCGGGATTGGCGCCGTGCTCCGCCTCACGGCGGGGGGCCGGACGCAGGTCCAGGAGGTGCGGCCCCACCGCTCGTACGAGAGCTCCTGCGATCCGCGCGTCTTCTTCGGGCTCGGGAGCGCGGCGAAGGCCGACCGCCTCGAGGTGACCTGGCCCGGAGGCGTCAAGAGGACGTACCGGAACGTCCCCACGGGCAAGTTCATCGTCCTCTCCCCCGACGCGAAGCCGCGGGTCGCTGCTGGGCCGCCGCGATGACCGCACGGATACGACGAGCCAGGACCTGCCCCACCCTCGACCGCGCCCCGCGCTCGGGCCTCCTCGCGGCGTTGGGGCTCCAGGCGGCGCTCGCGGCCGTCGGCGCGGCCGGCCCGGCCTGGGCGGCCGGCGCCGAGCCGGACGCGGCGCTCCACGACGGCCCCTGGACGCTCCCCGCGCCGCGGCGCGACGACGTGACGGCCCGCTTCAACCGCGGGGTGTCGCTCATGGAGCGCCAGGAGCCGGCCGCGGCCGTCGAGGAGCTCCGCAAGGTCACCGAGGCGCTGCCGCGGTGGCTTCCGGGACGGGTCAACCTGGGGATCGCGCTCCTCAACTCGCAGAGGGACGCCGACCTGCCGGTCTGCGAGAAGGTCCTCCGAGACGTGCTCGAGGACGACCCGTCGAACCCGCACGCCCACTACGCCCTGGGCATGCTCTACCTCCACGGCTCGGACATCGAGAAGGCGCGCGTCGAGTTCGAGGCGACGCTCCGCGCCGACCCCGGCGACCCCTTCTCGCACTACCAGCTCGGGACCATCGCTCGGACGAAGAGCCTGCCCGAGGATGCCTCCCGGCGCTTCCGCAGCGTGCTCGAGCTGAGCCCTCACTTCTCCTCGGCCTACTACTCCCTGAGCCGCCTGGCCTTCCTGGCCGGGAAGCGCGAGGAGGGCAAGCGCCTCCTCGACCGGTTCCTCGAGCTCGAGCGCACGCGCCTGGGGCTCAAACCCGGCATGAAGTACACCGAGATGGGGCGCTACGCCGACGTGATCCGCAACGTGCGGGGGCCCGGGCCCGCGGCCGGGGCCGGGAGCTCGGCGCGCTTCTCGCTGGAGGCCGGGCCGGGAGCGGCCCTGGGGCTCGCGCCGCTCCCCGCGGCCTCGGCGGACGCCGCGGGAGACGCGGCCCTCGCCGCAGCCTCCGAGGTAGGGCCCGAGGCGGTCGCGGGCGACATCGACGGCGATGCCGACGCGGACCTCCTCGTGGCCGCGGCGGTCGCCGGTGGAGACCGGCTCTACTGGAACGACGGCAAGGGGAAGCTCGCCAGGGCCGCGGAGGCCGGGCTCGCCGGCGGGCCCACCACGGCCGTCGCCCTCGGGGATCCCGACGGCGCCGGCGACCACGCCGCGTACCTGGGCCGACCGCGCGGCCCGGGGCTCCTCAGGAACGCCGGCGGCGGCCGGTTCGAGGAGGCGGGGCCCGACGCGGGGCTCACGGGGAACGGCGGCGTCCCCTCCTCGGCGCTCTTCGGCGACGTCGACCGCGACGGCGACCTCGACCTCCTCGTGGCGATGTGCTCGGGGGGCCGCGGCCGGCTCTGGATCAACCTGGGGACGGGGAGCTTCGAGGACCAGGCCGAGGCGGCGGGCCTCGCGCTCGAGGGCGTGCGCTCGGCCCTCCTCTCGGACCTCGATGGCGACGGCGACACGGACGTCTACGCCGCCGTCGATGGCGGGCGGGACCGCCTCTTCGTCAACGACCGCCCGCTCCGGTTCCGCGAGACCTCCGAGGAGGCGGGGGCCGGCGCACCGGGGCCCGCGGCCGCGGCCTGCTCGGCCGACCTCGACGGCGACGGCCTGCCCGAGCTCTTCCTGGCGCGCGGCGCATCGGCCCCGCCCCTCCTCCTGCGGAACGCCGGACGGAGCGGCTTCCTCGCCGCCGAGGCACCGGCGCCGCCGTCCGAAGCCTGCCTCGCGGGCGACCTGGACCTCGACGGCCGCCTCGACCTCCTCGCCGCGGGGCGCGGCGGTGTCCGGGCTCTCCTCGGCGACGGCGCGGGCGGCCTGGCTGCGCGAGCGCCCGAGAGCGGCGGGGGGACCGGTCCCTGGACGTCCGCTCTCCTCACCGACCTCGAGGGCGACGGCGTCCCCGAGGCGGTCCTGTGCGGCCCGGGCGAGGCGCCGCTCGTCCTGCGGCCGCGGCCGCCGCGCGAGCACAAGGCCCTGCGCGTGGAGCTCAAGGGCGTGCGGCGCGGCGAGGAGTGCTTCTCGAACCTCCGCGGCGTCGGGGCGCGCGTCGAGGTCAAGGCCGGCGAGCGCTGGTCGGTCTTCGAGGTGGGCGCCGGGGGCGAGCGCGTCGAGGCCGTGGTCCGCGCCGGTCTCGGACCCAGGACGAAGGCAGACTACGTGCGCATCCAGTGGCCCGACGGCCTCATCCAGAGCGAGCTCGAGGTCCCCTCAGGCCAGGTCGTCACGATCGAGGAGGTCCAGCGCAAAGCCTCCTCGTGCCCGCTCTTGTTCGCGTGGGACGGGGAGCGCTTAGGGTTCGTCACGGACTTCCTCGGCGGCGGCGGCCTCGGGTTCCTCGCCGCCCCCGGCGTCTACGCGCCCCCGGACCCGACGGAGGACGTGAGGATCCCGCCCGGCCTCCTCGCCGCCTCCGGCGGCAAGCTGCGCCTCCGCATCGCCGAGCCCTTCGAGGAGGTCTGCTACCTCGACCAGGTCTCGCTCCTCGCCGTGGACTCCCCCGAGGGCGTCGGCGCGTACCCCGAGGAGCGTTTCGCCTCGAGCGGCCCCGACCCGACGGGGAGGATCGTCGCCGCGGGGACGCGCTGCCTCCCCGTGGCCGCCCGCGACCTGGAGGGCCGCGACGTCCTCGAGCTCGTGAGCGAGGCCGACCGCCGGGCCCCGCCGTTCCAGCGGGACCCGCGGTTCGCGGGCTTCGCCCGCGAGCACGCCCTCGAGCTCGACTTCGGCCCGCTCGGCGAGCGCTGCGGCGCGGGCCAGGTCTTCCTCTTCCTCGACGCCTGGGTCGAGTACGGGTACTCCCACGTGACCTTCGCGGCGGCGCAGGCCGGGGAGTCCCTGCGCCCGCCGTCGCTCGAGGTCCCCGACGGCCGGGGAGGCTGGAGGGTCGCCTTCGAGGACCTGGGCTATCCGGCGGGCATGCGGCGCACGATGGTCGTGCCGCTGCCTCGGGCAGCGGTCGAGGCCGGCCGGTTCCGCATCCGCACGACCATGGAGGTCTCCTGGGACCGCGCCTTCGCCGCGGCGGACCTCGGGCCGACGTGCCTCCGGATCAGCGAGGCCCGCCTCGCCGCGGCGGACCTCCGCTACCTGGGCTACCCCGCCGAGGTGCTCCCCGACGGCCGCGAGCCCGCCCTCTACGACTACGAGCGGCGCGCCCCCGGGCTCGCCTTCCGCTGCCTGCGCGGCGCCTACACCCGGTTCGGCGACGTCACGCCCCTCCTCGCTCAGGCCGATGACCGCTTCGCCATCTTCGGGAGTGGCGAGGAGGTCGCGCTCGAGCTCGACGCATCCTCCCTGCCCCCCCTCGAGGCCGGGATGCAGCGGACCTTCGTCCTGAGGGCGCGGGGCTACTGCAAGGACCGCGATCCCCACACGGCGCACGGCGAGACGGTGGAGCCGCTGCCCTTCCGGGCCATGAGCGGCTACCCGTACCCCCCGGCGGAGAGCTACCCCGACGACGAGGAGCACCGGCGCTACCGGGAGGAGTGGAACACGCGCGAGGCGGGAGAGGGCCGCTGAATGCGCGCTACCTCCTCCGCGACCCCCTGCCGCGGCGCGCCTCGAGCGCCGCGGCCCGCCGGGCCCTGGCCGTCGCGCCGCGGAGCATGTAGGCGCACCGCCACTCGTCGCACTCCCGGACGCAGCCGGCCGAGTCGAAGGCGCAGCACTGGAGGCAGCTCGTGGTCTCGGGCGCGGCGCGGTCGAGGAGCGCGAAGGCGAGGCCGCGCATCCCCCGGGAGAGCTGGCCGCGGGCCTTCGCCGGGATCCCCTGGAGCGCCCGGTGGAGCGCCGCGCGCTGGCGCGCCTCGAGGTCCTCGAGGAGGCGCTTCCCCCGCGGCGTGAGGAGGACCCAGACGAGCCGGCGGTCCTCGAGGTCCGCCTGTTTCCGCACGAGGCCCGAGCGCGCCAGCGCATCCACGTGCTGGCTGGCCGCGGCCTTGGTCTGCCCCAGGAAGGAGGCGAGGTCGTTGACCGACTGCCGCACCCGCCGCCCGAGGACGCGGAGGATGCTCGCCTTCGACGGCGCGAGCGGTGGGCCGCGGAGCCCATCGAGGACCCCATCCTGGAGCACGATCTGGGCCGCTCGGGAGAGGAGCATGAGCGCCTGGAGGAAGCCGGACTCGGTCTTCATGAGACGCACGGTACAGCGCCGGCGGGGCGGCATCAACCCGCAACACCCCGCGCCTCCCCGCAACACTCGGGACCCGTACGGCGCTACCGCCGGAGGACGATGCGCGGCCGGCCGCCCTCGTCGGTGCAGAGGGCCGCGATGACCTGGCCGTCAGCGAGCTGCGCGAGGTGGCCCCAGCGGTCCGAGCCCTCGGAGGCGAAAAGCGTCGCGGGGCCTTCCCACGTCGCCCCGAGGTCGCGGCTCCAGACCCACTTGAGGTCGGCGGCCCGGTCGCCGCTTGCGGGGCGGTCCTCGTCGGTGTAGAAGGCGCACGCGAGCCAGCCGCCGGCGAGGAGCGTTGCCGCCGGGGCCGCAGCCCGCTTTCCCCCGTCGCGCGGCGCGTAGACGAGCTCACGGCCTTCCCAGCTCGCTCCCCTGTCGGAGGACCGCGCGAGGCGGATCGCGAAGGGACGGCCGCCGTCGGTGGCCTCGAAGAAGCAGAGGACCTTGCCCCCGCCGGCATGCACGAGGGAAGGGACCCCGTCCCGCGACGCCTCGCTCCCGGCGGCGATCGCCGGGCTCCCCCACGTCGCGCCCCCGTCGGTGGAGCGCCGCACCTCGATGACCTGGGGGTGCGCGGGCGCGCGCTCCTCGCTCGCGTACGCCGCGAGGACCTCGCCGCCCGCGAGCTCGGTGAGCCAGGGCTCCCAGAGGCCCTTGCGCCCCTCGCAGACCGTGCCGGCAGGACGCCAGGTGGCACCGCGGTCCTTCGACGCGAGGACGCGGATGGAGAACCTGCCGGCGGCCGTCTCGCGGCACGCGCACAGGAGGCTGCCGTCCTCGCGCTGGACGAGGAAGGCGTTCGCGGCGCTGGCGAGCGGGTCCGCCGCGGCGGCCACGACCGCAGGCGCGGGCCAGGAGGCGCCCCCGTCGCCGCTCCGCGAGAGGAAGATGCGGGTCGGGCTGCGGCCATCGCTCCCGTCCCAGGCGCAGAGGACCTCCCCCGAACGGAGGACCAGGAGGCGCGGAAAGTAGGCGCCGCCTTCCCGGGGCGCGTACACTGTGGCCGTCGTGTCGAGTCGCGCCGGGCAAGGCGCCGCAGCCGCCCCGCCGCCTCCCGTGATCCTCGCCACGGCCTCGAAGAACGCCCGCTTGCGGGCGCTCGAGATCCGCCAGTCCACGGGCACGCTCTGGTAGCCCTCCTCGAAGCCCTCGCCGGCCCTCCGGAAATCGAAATAGCCCCAGGAGGCGCCCTCGCCGATCGCCGCGGTCATGTTGTTGAGAGGCTGCTCGAAGCCGTAGTGGTCGTCCTCGTTGAAGAGGATCGGCATGGGTCGGTAGCCTTCGACCTTGCGGGTCTCGCGGACCATCGCCGCGATCCGCCTCGGGTCCTCCACGCCGTTTCCGTGCAGCAGCAGAAAGTCGCTCGCGCGGACCACGTTCGGCCGCGGGATCGCGCCACCGCCGTAGCTCGTGCCGGCGAGGAGGCGCTTCCGGCCCTCGGGCGGCGAGCAGGCCTTCACGCGCTCGATGAGCTCATGGACGCGCTCGGGCTTGAGGATCGCGTGGTCGTAGCGCACGTCGCACTCGTTGTTGACCTCGATGAGAACGTTGCGATAGCCCTTCGAGTAGACCCACCGCACGGCCTCGTCGGCGGCGCGTACGACGGCCTCCTCGTCCTGCAGCCGCTGGTCCTGGCCGAAGTAGAAGATCCCGAGGATCGCGACCATGCCCAGCTCGTCGGCGCGGTCCAGGATCCGCTCGAGGCGCGAGAGGTAGTCGGCGCGGAGCGAGCCGTCGGCATCGATGGCCGAGTTGTGCCAGGGCTGGTCCCTCGAGTAGCCCTGGGGGCTGCCTCCCTGGAGGTTGATCGTGAAGGCCAGTAGGCCGTGGCGGCGCCAGTCCGGCATGGCCGCGACGAGCTCCCGCACGTTCCGATCAGGGTCCCAGACGCCCGTGTCCGGGTACGCCCACTTCGGACGGGTCTCGGGGTTCCCGTCGTCGAAGATCCCCTGCACCATGCGGCTGTTCAGGAGGAGGCCCTCGATCCGCTTCCCCTCCCACGTGCGGCCCTCGTAGGTGGGCTTGCCGTTCAGGAGGAAGCGCTCACCCTCGATCGAGACCTCGGTCCGCCGCGCCGGGGGGCCGGCGAGGAGCGCCGGAAGCGCAAGGCAGCCCAGGCACGCGCCCCCGATCACGGCTCGAAGCCCTCCAGCAGCACCTCCCGGCCCGTCGCGGCCGACGCGTAGCACGCGAAGACCGCCTTCACGGTCTTCAGGTACTCCCGCCCCTCGCTCTCCGCGGGCCTCCCCGCCCGCAGGCACTCGATGAGGTGCTCCTGGGTGGCGCGCACGCTGTCGCCCCGGTAGCCCTCGAGCGGGATCGGGTACTCGTGCGGCGCCTCGTCCTTCCCCAGCTCCGCCGTCCAGAGGCGTCCCTCGGCGTCCATGCGGACCGTGCCGCCGTCCCCCTCCACGAGGAGCGTGCCCGCCGCGGGCCGCACCGCCGCCGGCCCGGCGATCCGGTTCGAGTCGACGAGGCCCAGGGCGCCGCCCTCGAAGGTCGCGACGATCACCGCCTGGTCCTCGCCGCGGATCACGGGGCTCACGCGGCGGACCTGGCAGTAGAGGCCGCGGATCTCGCCCGCGAGGTACCGGAACGTGTCGAGGAGGTGGACGAGGGCCTCGTAGACGAGGAGCCGCGGCATCTCGCGGAAGTAAGGCTGCACGACGTACGGCTTCGGGCCCGTCCCGTCGCCCGTCCGCCACTGGAAGGTGAGCTGGAAAGGCCTCCCGACGCGCCCCTCGTCGATGAGCCTCTTCGCCTGGCGGTACCACGGCTGCCAGCGCCAGTTCTCGTGCACGAGGAGCCGCACCCCGGCGCCCTCGCAGGCCTCCACCATGCGGGCGCACTGCTCCCACGTGGGCGCCAGGGGCTTCTGGCAGATCGCGTGGAGCCCGCGCCGGGCCGCGAGGTCCACGAGCTCCCCGTGGGGCTCGGGGCGCGTCGCGATATCGACGAAGTCGAGGTCGTGCCTCGACAGCATCTCCGAGGCAGACTCGTGCGCGTGCCGGATCCCCCAGCGCTCGGCGAAGGCGAGGGCCTTGCCGGGCACGGGGTCCGCGACCGCGACGACCTCGGCGGACTCCATGCGCCTCCAGGCCTCGGCCTGGATCCCGGCGAAGTAGCCGGCGCCGATCATGGCGCCCCTGAGCTTGCCTTGGCGCATGCCCGAAGAGTGTACGTGCCCGGCGCGGGAAGATCGCATAAGATTCCCTCCGATCCCGTACCCCGGTCGCGCCCGGGACGAGCCCCCTTCCAAGCCGAGAGGTGACGCCATGAAGAAGAGCTTGAACCGCCGCCGTTTCCTCCAGCGAGCCGCCGCGGGCCTCGCGGCCCTCGGCGCCCCGGCCCTCGCCCCCGCGGGCGCCCCGGCCATCGCGCCCGCAGGCGCCCTGCAGGCCCCGAGGAGGGTCGTCGTGGGCGTCATGGGGCTCGGCCGCGGCATGGGGCACGTCGAGAGCTTCCTCTCCCTGAGCGGCGTCGAGGTCGCCTACGTCTGCGACGTCGACGAGCGGCGGTCCGCCGAGGCCCTGAAGCTCGTCGCGGGGAAGCAGGAGACGAAGGGGCAGGCCGTGAAGGACTTCCGCCGCATCCTCGACGACCGCGGCGTGGACGCCCTCTCGATCGCGGCGCCGAACTTCTGGCACGCCCCGGCGACGGTCCTCGCCTGCTCCGCCGGGAAGCACGTCTACGTCGAGAAGCCCGGCAGCCACAACCCTCGCGAGGGCGAGCTCATGGTGGCCGCCGCGAGGAAGCACAAGCGCCACGTCCAGATGGGGAACCAGCGGCGCAGCCAGCCCGGGATCATCGAGGGGATCGAGAGGGTGCGCTCGGGCGAGCTGGGCCGCGTGCGGTTCGCCCGCTGCTGGTACTCGAGCGCCAGGGGCTCCATCGGCCGAGGGAAGGAGGCCCCGGTGCCCTCGTGGCTCGACTACGAGCTCTGGGAGGGCCCGATCCCCCACCGGCCCTACGTGGACAACCTCGTCCACTACAACTGGCACTGGATGTGGCACTGGGGCGGCGGCGAGCTGGCCAACAACGGCGTCCACGCCCTCGACCTCGCGCGCTGGGGCCTCGGCGCCGACTACCCCGGCCGCGTCACCATGAACGGCGGCCGCTACCACCACGACGACGACCAGGAGACGCCCGACACGGCCTGCGCGGTCTACGACTTCGGCGACCGCGGAGCCTCCTGGGACGACTCGAGCTGCCACCCGCGCGCCGTCGAGGACCACCCCATCGTCACCTTTTACGGCGAGAAGGGCTCCCTCACGGTCCTCGACGCCGGGTACAAGCTCTGGGACCTGAAGGGCAAGGAGGTGCGCTCCGAGCGCAGCCGGTGGAGCGACGCCTTCCACTTCGGGAACTTCGTCGACGCAATCCGCGACGGGAAGAAGCTCGCGGCCGAGATCGAGGACGCCCAGCGCAGCACGCTCCTCTGCCACCTCGGGAACATCGCCTACAGGACGGGCCGCACGATCCGCTGCGACCCGAAGACGGGGAAGATCCTCGGCGATGAGGAGGCCGTCCGGCTCTACTGGGCGCGGGAGTACCGGCCGGGGTGGGAGCCGATCGTGTAAAGGTCATCCCGGTTCTTCTCGTGCCAGCCTGGTTCGCGTGGACGATGCGCCGGTCGCTCAAGCAGGCCCTCCTCGGCCTGGGCTTCGTGGCGCTCGGAGCCCGGGGGTCCTCTGGCGATCGCGTACGCGTTGTGGGGCAAGGACGCCCTGTACTTCCTGTTCCTCCTCCCGCTGCTGGCATGGTCGCTCGAGTCGATGAAGCCAGCGGTTCGCTATCTGGCGATGGGCCTGACGACTGCCTGCTGCGGGCTCACGACCTGGGTGTATCCCTACCACGAGAAGGAGCTCGTGGCGCTCTCGGGGATGGCCACGGGCCCCCTCGTCGCGAGGATCGTGCTCTTCGTGCTTCTCGTGGTCCTTCTTCAAGCTCACGCCTGGCGATGGGGGCGGCCAGAGAGCCGCAAGACAGGCCCGGAAGGATTGAATGCAAGCGGCTCGCGCTGAGGAGGTACGGTGAGGGCGCTCTGCTTCTCGGGCATGGCGCTCGTGCATGCCATGGAGAGGAAGGCGTGGCGGACGGCCTGCCTGGGCCTGCTCGCGGGGCTCAGCCGACCGCAGGGGGCCCTCCTGGCGATCCCGGCCTTCGTCGAGCTCGTCCTGCCGAGCATGAGACGAGGCGCAGAGGGCCCGCGAGCCCTCGAGGTCGCAAGCTCGCGCCCGCATGCGGGCGTATCACGGTCGCACTGACCTCACACCCCCCCCACCACCCTCCGCAGGATCGCGATCGTGCGCTCGAGGGGGATGTCCGTCCTGAGGACGAGGAAGTCCCGCGGCGGGCGGCGCGTGTGGTGCGCGCAGAGGAGCGCGCCGTAGCGCCGGGCGTTCTCCGCGGTCATCTCGGGCTTGCGGGCCCGGATCGTCTCGGGGTCGGCGGCGAGGAGGTCGGCGGCGTCGGGCAGCGGCGCGAGGCGGGCGAGGAGGCCGTGGCCGCGGGCCAGGTCGAGCTCGCCCTCGGCGTCCTTCCGGTTCGTGAGCAGGAGGTCGGGGAAGAACCGGTCGAAGAGGCGGACCCGGCCCCGGGCCGCGAAGAGCTGCGACAGGCGGTAGTTGAGGAGCGCGCCGAGGAGGAGGCACGGCGCGAGGGCCGCCTCCACCACCTCCTTGGGCTCGTCGCGGCGGCGCAGGCGGCGG
The DNA here is from genome assembly GCA_016209535.1 of Planctomycetota bacterium. GTDB lineage: Bacteria > Planctomycetota > UBA8108 > UBA8108 > SXIK01 > JACQVW01. The sequence continues at coordinate 33,796 of JACQVW010000828.1, forward strand.
AGCTTGCGCACGGTCTTGTAGAGGAATCGGAACACCGACCTCCGGTAGAGCCGCTTGAAGACCACGGGGACGAGCGGGCGGCCGCCCGGGAGCCCGGCCGCGAGGAGGCCTACGATCGCCGTCGTCTTCCCCGCGCCGTCGGGGCCCATGACGGCCACGGCGGGGCCGGCGAGGAGGCGCCGCGCGAGGCTCCGCCGCCGCCGCGCCCACCAACCGCGGGCCCGCTCGAGGCGCGACGGGCCCCCGCTCAGGAGCCCGAGCGCGGCGAGGGCCTCGCCGGCCCGCGACGCGAGGTCCTCGATGCGGGCACGGCCCTCGAGGCCCTCGATGAGGTCCCCCGGCGCCCGCTCGAGCCACGCGAGGACCTCGGGCGGGCAGCCCGGCGCCGCGAGGCCCCGCGACGCGAAGGCGCGCAGCCGCTCCTGGACGCCCGCCGACGCGAGGTCCTTCCGCTTCTCGAGGAGGTGCCCGAGGTAGACGAGGAGCTCGAGCCACGGCGCCATGCGGAGGACGGGCCCCTCGAGCCTCGCGTGGGGCCGCAGGGCCGAGTACCGCAGGAAGCGCTGCGCGCACCGGCCCCTCTGGAGAACTTCGACGGGCGCCTCGCGCCAGAGGTCGCAGGCGATCTCGCGGTCCTCCTCGGGGTCGAAGAGGACGACGAGCCGCTTCTCCGGCTTGGAGAGGCGCACGAGACAGCTCGCACGGGTCTCGAGGATCGCCTCGTGCCACGCCTCCAACGCCTCCTCGAGCCGGCCGTCGGGGACGAGCAAGTCGAAGTCGCCCTCGGAGGCAGCGGCGGGGTCGTCGAGGCGCCGCTCGCGCAGCAGGAGGAGGGGCATCCCGCGCGCCGCGAGGGCCTCGAGCGCGCGCCGCAGGGCCTCGAGGGCCTTCATCGCGCCGCCACCGCCGTCAGGGCCGCGCCGCGCCGGGCTCGCGCGCCTCCCCGGGCTTGCGCGCCTCGATGAGGACGAAGTCGCTGAAGAGCGCGGGCCAGGACGCCGCCTCGCGGAGGCAGTACTCCCGGCGCTTCTTCGCGGGCGTGAGGAGGAGCCCGAGCCAGATCACGGGCAGGACGGGGAGGAAGAGGAGCTGGCGCGCCTTCCGCCGCTGGCCCGTGAGGCGCAGGACCTCGAGGCCCATGGCCTTCATGACCGAGAGGACCTGCGGCAGCCCCGCCGACTGGCGGAAGTGCGCCTCGGGGTGCTCCACCTCCCGCGAGAGGCGAAGCACGGCCCAGGAATTGACCCCCGTCGTGAGGAAGCGGAGCCTGCGCGAGAGCTTCGTGAAGTTGGGGAGCGTCATGAGGAGGGTCCCGCCGGGCTTCAGGACCCGCGCGTACTCGTGCAGGGCGCGCCCGACGGCGAAGACGCGGTGGATGCCGCTCGCCGAGACGACCGCGTCGAAGCTCGCGTCGTCGTAGGGGAGGCTCCGGTTCAAGTCGCACTTCCTGCAC
>JACQVW010000016.1 GCA_016209535.1 Planctomycetota bacterium
AGGCAGGCGCCGAGCCGGAGCTTGTGCAGGAGCCAGAGCCACTTCACGCCCTCGGCCTGATACGGCCTCAGCGCCGCGCGCAGCTCCTCGGGCGAGAGCTCTGCACCCCGGCTCGTCGGGGAGCGGAGCTCCTCCAGGATCCCTCGCAGCCACTCGCCGGCCTCCACAGTGAGCCACTCCGACGCGGGGCTGGCGGCGGCCGCCTCCGTCTCGGAGGACGAAGCTCCCTCCAGCGGCAGGCGCGAGAGGAGGCGCATGCCCTCGAGGAAGGAGACGCCGCCGCGCCGGGCCGCCTTCTCCACGGACTTCCAGTGACGCAGGAGCTCCGCCAGCTTCTCGCGGTCGACTTCGACCCAGCGGCCCTTGACGAGCGCCAGCCCCCCCTCGCGATCGAGGTTCTCGCGCCACTCTTCCTCCGAGAGCGGCTCGCCTTCGAGGGACGCCTGGACCGAGAAGTCGAGGAGGGCATCGGCCCCGAGGCCGGCCGCTTGCCCGCGGCCCACCGTGACGCCGACGCGCACCCGCGGCGGGCTCCGCGGGTTCCACCAGTTGGGCACCCGCACGAAGATCCCCTTCGATTCGTAAAGCGGGGTCTCGCGCAGGAACTGGTGGGCTTCGTGAGGAGTCCAGGCTTGAGGCTGGAACACGCGGCCGGAGTCGACCATCTCCTTCAAGAACGGGCTCTCCGCCGCGGCCTTCTGCACCGGGACGAGGAGCGAGAGCAGCCCGTTCCGGTTTGCGGCCGCCGCCTGCTCCTTCACCGCCCTGCCGAGCGGCACGTGCTGGAGCTTCCCATGGCTCGAGACCCGCGACGTGTACGTGGCGAGGAAGGCGAACGGCAGGTCGGGGCGCGCCTTGTTCTCGGCGAGGTGGAAGAAGACGCGGCCCACGGCGCTCCAGACCGCGTTCCGCCCCTTGAAGAAAGCCTCGGCGCCGCCGCCCGACGACCGGACTTCGGCGCTGAAGGCCTCCGCGGTCTCGTTCCAGGCGGACCGCAGCGCGTCCTCGGACAGGTACTCGAGGCCCGGCATGGGCGGCGCCGCGGCAAGCAGGCTCGCGGCCTCATCGGCTTCGAGCGGGACCTTCAGACCGGAGGCGATCGCCTCATCGAGGTCGAGGAAGCCGCGGAGCTTGGTGATGAGGAGCCTGGCGGCGTCGCGCCAGTACCCGAGCAAGGGTCCAAGCTCCCCTCCCAGCTCGTCGAGGCCCAGGAGCAGGAGGCCGTGACCCGGCCCGTGCGAGAAAGCCGCCTCGATCCTCTCCACCGTCCGCGAGGGCAAAGGGTGGCCGGCGGCGCCGCCGCTCCGGAACACGAGGTGCCCGCTCGGCGCGAGGCTGAGGGAGCAGAGGACATCGGACGCGGTCGAAGCGGCAGTCGTTGGCATGAGGCAGGGAAGCGCGACCGCGGGCAGTCGGCCCGCCGGGCAGTCGGCCCGGTTGCCGTTCGGCCCGCTGGCAAGGGCATAGCGCTCGCGAAGGTATAGCCCTTGCGGCCGCGGAGTGGAAGCCCCTCCCCGCGCCAGGTGCCCCGCGCCAGGTGCCCGGCGCCAGGTGCCCGGCGTCGGGTCGCTCCGTCGTCCCCAGTGCCTCAGGTCCGTCCTGCGCCAGTCCTGCGCCAGTCCTGCGCCAGCTCCGCGCGGGCTATCCGGACCGGCCGGGGGCGTTCCCGCACGCGGTGGTGCTCTATGCGCGTTGACAGACAATGGCGCGTCTGCTTCCGATGGGAGGAAGGCGACGCGTACGACGTGGAAACCGTGGACTACCATTCGTGAGGATCATCATGGCAAAGAAGAAGCTGCCGCTCATCCATCCGGGTGACATTCTCGAGAACCACTTTCTCGCGCCTCTGGGCATGAGTCAGAACGAGCTCGCGCGCCAGATCCGCGTGTCTTCGCCGCGCATCACCGTCATCGTGAGGGGCAAGCGGCGCGTGACGCCGGAGATGGCCTTGAGGCTGGGCCGTTTCTTGCGAACCGGTGGGGAGTTCTGGCTTGATCTGCAGAAGAAGTACGACCTGGAGCTCGCCGAGGACGAGCTGTCCGAGGAGATCGATCGCGGCATCGAGCCGATCGCAAAGGCACGGCTCGACGCCGCGGGGTAGGTAGGACGGCCCTGGCCCTACGGCAATCGGGGCGGGTAGCCGGAGGAGAGGACCCTCGAGCCGGGCGGCTGCACCCCGAGGAAGGCGATGGAGTCGATTTCAGTCCAGCTCTCAGTCCCTGCCTTCCCCGCGCCGCGAGCTCTCGCCGGCCGCCGGCGTCTCCGGGCCCGGCGGAGCCTGCGGCCGAAACGATATGTACCGCCGGATCTCGTCCGTCTGGAACCCGACCGCCATCGGCCGCCTCACCCCCGGCAGCACGCCCACGTCGTAGAGCTCCCGCACCACGCCCCCAAGGCGCAGCCAGTAGGGCGTCTCGAAGGTCCTGAGATCCACCACCAGGAGCCCGGCCCGCGTCTCGGCGTCGCGGGCGCGCAGGTTCTCCTCGAGCTCCAGGTCCTGGAAGGTGCGGTTCTCGCGGCAGGCGGAGAGGCCGATGACCGCCCAGTCGCCGAGGAACGCGAGCCCGCGCGCGAAGCCCGGGCAGAAGACGAGGCGCTCGAAGGTCCGCTTCTCGAGGTCCACCCGGCCGAAGAAGCCGCTCCCCGAGTCGATGAGCCACAAGCTCTCGCGATACCAGCGCGGGGAGTGGGGCATCGAGAGGCCCTCGCAGATGACCTCGCTCGAGTCGATGTCGACCACCACCCCGCTCCCGCGCCGCTTGTCCCGCCAGCTTTCGGTGACGTCCGAGCAGCTGACCGCCGTCGCGTAGCGCGGCCTGCCATCGCGGAGCGCCACGCTGTTCAAGTGGCAGCGGTCCTCGGGCACGAGCCGCGAGATCCACGGAGGCTTCCAGAGGACCCGGAAGCTGTGCTCGGGGTCGGTCGTCGCGAGGCAGTTGAAGAGGGTGTTCGAGAAGACGACCCGGCCCGCCTCGTCGAGCGCGATGTCGTGGACGTCGAGCTC
>JACQVW010000829.1 GCA_016209535.1 Planctomycetota bacterium
CCTCTGCTACTCGAAGCAGTCCATGCGCCCCTGCCGCTGGGTCCTCGCCGTGCCCGAGGGCTCGCCGGTCCAGTCCGTGAAGGACCTCCAGGGGAAGCGGATCGCCACGGAGGTCGTGAAGCTCACCCGCCGCTACCTCGAGCGGAACGGCGTCGCGGCCGAGGTCGAGTTCTCCTGGGGCGCCACCGAGGTGAAGGCCCCGGACCTGGTCGACGCCATCGTGGAGATCACCGAGACGGGCTCCTCCCTCCGCGCGAACAAGCTCCGGATCGTCGACGAGGTCTTGACGACGACCCCGCGCCTCATCGCCAACAAGCGGAGCTGGCAGGACGACTGGAAGCGGCGCAAGATCGAGAACATGGCCCTTCTCCTCGCGGGGGCGCTCGAGGCCGAGGGGCAGGTGGGCCTCAAGATGAACTGTCCCCGGGAGGCGGTGCCCGAGATCCTCAAGATCCTGCCGGCCCTGAAGAGGCCGACGGTCTCCTCCCTCGCCGACGACCGCTGGGTGGCCCTCGAGACGATCCTCAAGGAGAAGGAGGTCCGCGTGCTGATCCCGCTCCTCAAGTGCGCCGGGGCGAGCGGCATCATCGAGTACCCGCTCACCAAGGTGGTCTACTGAAGTCTGCTGAGGCCCACTCATGGGACCGCGCGAGATCGAGGAGTCCGTCCGGGCGGTGATCGCCGCCGTGCGCGAGCGCGGCGACGCGGCGCTCTGCGACTTCACCGAGCGCTGGGACCGCGTGCGGCTCGAGCCCGCGGCGCTCCGCGTGCCCGAGGAGGCCATCGCGGCGGTGCCCCTGGACGCGCCCTTCGGGGCGGCCCTCGAGCGCGCCGCGGAGCGCATCCGGCGCTTCCACGAGGAGGTGAAGCCGCGGAGCGTGACCTTCGAGGACGGCGCGGGCGCACGCCTGGGTATGCGGTGGACGCCGCTCGATTCCGTGGGGCTCTACGTTCCCGGAGGGAAGGCGAGCTACCCCTCGACCCTCCTCATGACGGCGATCCCGGCCCGGATCGCGGGCGTGCGGCGCATCGCGGTGGTCTCGCCTCCTGGCCCCGGCGGCGAGGTGAGCCCCGAGGTGCTCCTCGCGGCGCGGATCCTGAGCCTCCGCGAGGTGTACCGCGCAGGCGGAGCACAGGCCATCGCGGCCCTCGCCCTCGGGACCGCCTCGATCCCCCGCGTCGACAAGGTCTTCGGCCCCGGGAACGCCTTCGTGGCCGAGGCGAAGAAGCAGCTCTACGGGGAGGTGGGGATCGACCTCCTCGCCGGGCCGAGCGAGCTCGTGGTCTACGCCGACCACACGGCGGAGCCCGAGTGGGCCGCCGCGGACCTCATGGCCCAGGCCGAGCACGACGAGGCGACGCGCGTCACGCTCCTCGCCTCGAGCCCGCAGGTCCTGGCCGCCGTGCGCCGGGCCATGGACCGGCTCGTCGAGGCGGAGCCGCGCCGCGAGACGATCCGGAGGTCCTGGGAGCGGAACGGGACCTTCGAGGTCGCCGCCTCGCACGACGCCGCGGCGGAGCGCATCGACCGGATCGCGCCGGAGCACCTCTCGCTCCAGGTCGCGGACCCGCATGCGGTGCTGCGCCTAGTGCGGAACGCCGGGGCCATCTTCCTCGGCCGCTGGAGCCCCGTGGCCGTGGGCGACTACTACGCGGGCCCGAACCACGTGCTGCCCACGGGCCGGGCCGCGCGCTTCGCCTCGTGCCTCTCGGTCGAGGACTTCATGAAGCGTTCGAACGTGGTGGAGCTCGACGAGGGCTTTCTTCGCTCGAAGGGGGAGGACGTGGAGATCCTCGCCAGGGGGGAGCGGCTGCCGGCGCACGCGACGTCGGTCGCCCTCCGGCGGCGCGACGTCCCGGGCGGGGCCTCCCGGGCGCGGCGAGGGCTGCGCTCCGTGACGCCGTACCCCCTCGTCGAGGAGGAGGCCGAGGTCAAGCTCAACCAGAACGAGTCGCCCTGGGACGTGCCGGCGGAGGTGAAGGACGAGGTGGCGCGGCGGCTCCGGGACCTCCCGTGGAACCGCTACCACCAGCGGATCCCGCAGGAGCTCCTGGCCCGGATCGCGAGGGACGAAGGTCTGGGGGAGGACCAGGTCATCGCAGCCTCGGGCTCGAACCTGCTCCTCCAGTGGGTCTTCGAGGCCTTCCTCGAGCCGGGCGCCACGCTCCTCTGCCCGGCGCCGTCCTTCTCCCTCTACCCGCTCTGGGGAGAGGTCTGCGAGGCGCGCCTCGCGCCCGTGCCGCTCTCGGGCCCGAGCTTCGAGTACGACACCGCGCGTTTCGAGGAGGCCATCGAGCGCCTGAGGCCCGCGGTGACGGTCCTCTGCCTCCCCAACAACCCCACGGGGAGCGAGCTGGAGCCCGACGGCGTGCGCCGGGTGGCCCGCGCCGCGGAGCGCGCCGGAGGCATCGTCGTCATCGACGAGGCCTACCGCGAGTTCACCGAGCCCGAGCTCGACCGCTCCTTCGCGCTCCGCGAGCTCGAGAACGTGGTCCTCGTCCGGACCTGCTCGAAGGCCTTCTCGGCCGCGGGCATGCGCCTCGGGTACCTCCTCGCGCCGCGGGCGATCGCCGCGGAGCTGCGGAAGCTCGTCCCGCCCTTCCACGTGAGCCTCTTCGCGGCCGTCTTCGGCAAGGTCCTCTGGGAGCGGAAGGGGCTCTTCCTGGAGCGCGTGAAGGCGCTCCTCGCCGAGCGCGACCGCCTCATGGCCGCCCTCGCGAAGGTCCGCGGCGTGGAGGTGCTCCCGACCCACGCGAACTTCTTCCTCGTGCGCGTCGGGGACGCGGCGAGGCTCTTCCAGGGCCTCGTGGAGCGGGGCATCCTCGTCCGCGCGCCGGGGAAGGACCCGGCCCTCGCGGGGTGCCTCCGCGTGAACGCCGGGACCCGGGAGGAGGGCGACCGCCTGATCGCGGCCGTGAAGTCCATCCTCGAAGGAGGTCGATAGACCAGCATGGAGACCACGAAGGCGGGAACCACGAAGGGCCCACGCAAGGCGACGGTCTCGCGCACGACGCGGGAGACCTCGATCCGCCTCGAGCTGAGCCTCGACGAGCCTGCGCCCTCGGAGATCTCGACGGGGATCGGCTTCTTCGACCACATGCTCCAGGCCCTCGCGAAGCACGGGCGGCTGGGCCTCAAGGTCCAGGCCCAGGGGGACCTCCACGTCGACCAGCACCACCTGGTGGAGGACGTGGGGATCGCGCTGGGCACGGCGCTCCGCGAGGCCCTCGGCGATGACCTCCGGATCCGCCGCTTCGCCCACGCCTACGCGCCGCTCGACGACGCGCTCGCCCGGGCAGTCGTCGACGTGAGCGGGCGCGCGCACCTCTACTACGGAGTCCAGTTCGCGCGGCCCCTCGTGGGGGCCTTCGACGCCGACCTCGTCCGCGAGCTCTTCGCGGCCTTCGTCGCGAACGCCGCCGTGAGCCTGCACCTGGACCTGATCCGGGGCGAGAACGCCCACCACCAGGTCGAGGCGGTCTTCAAGGCCTTCGCCCTCGCGCTCCGCGACGCCGTGGCCAGGGAGCCGGGCCTCGCCGAGGTGCCATCGACGAAGGGCACCCTCTCGGAAAAGGCCGCGCGCAAGGCGCGGAAGGTGGGGAAGCTGCGGAAGGGGAAGGGGCGATGACGGCGCGCCTCTTCCCGGAATGGCCCTCCCCGAGGGTCTTCCCCGCCATCGACCTGCGCGGCGGCCACTGCGTCCGGCTCGTGCGCGGGGCCCGGGACGCCGAGATCCGCTACGGCGACGACCCCGTGGAGGCCGCGCGGCGCTGGGCCGCCGAGGGGGCCGAGTGCCTCCACGTGATCGACCTGGGTGGCGCCTTCGGCGAGCCGCACTCACGCGGGGCCATCCTCGCGATCGCCCGTGTCGTCGACCTCCCCGTCCAGGCGGGCGGCGGCGTGCGCGACGAGGCGACGCTCGCCGAGCTCCTCGAGGGCGGCGTGGCCCGCGCGATCCTCGGCACGAGGGCCTTCCGGGACCCCGAGTTCCTCGAGCGCGCCGTCCTGCGGCACGGGGCGCCGCGGATCGTCCTCGCCCTGGACACGGACGGCGAGCGCATCAAGGTCTCGGGCTGGGAGGAGTCGAGCTCGCTCGGGATCGAGGCGGGCCTGGAGCTCGCGGCGCGCTCGGGCGTGGAGCACCTGCTCGTCACCGCCACGGACCGCGACGGGACCCTCGAGGGGCCGCGCCTCGAGCTCCTCGAGCGGGTCCTGGCGTCGGCCAGGGCGAAGGTCGTGGCCGCGGGCGGCATCGGGACCCTCGAGCACGTGCGGCAGGTCCTCGCCCTGGCGAGCTCGCGGCTCGAGGGGGTCGTGGTGGGCCGGGCCCTGTACGAGGGGACGGTGAGCTTGCCGGAGGCGGTGGCGCTGGCGCGGGACCTGGGGCGGAGGGAGGGAGCCATGCAGAGCGATAGCCAAGGCGGCTCGGAGAAGACGGCTGGGCTCGACGCGATCCTCGACGCGGTGAAGTACGACGCGAGCGGGCTCGTGCCCGCCGTGGTCCAGGACGCGAAGGACGGCCAGGTCCTCATGGTCGCCTACATGAACCGGGAGTCCCTGCGCCGCACCCTCGAGGGCGGCGTCACCTGCTTCTGGAGCCGATCGCGCAAGGAGTTCTGGGTGAAGGGTGCGACGAGCGGCAACACCCAGAAGGTCGTACGGGTGGCTCTCGACTGCGACCGCGACTGCGTCCTCGTGGTGGTGGAGCAGAAGGGCGTCGCCTGCCACACGGGGAGCCGGTCCTGCTTCTTCAGCGAGGTCGTGGCGGGGGAGGACGCGCTGCGGCAGCTCAGCACGGACGGGCCGATCTACCGGAAGGGGTGAGGGGCGTCGGGGGGCCGTTTTCCCGGGCAGACGGATTGCCCAGCTTCGCTTCCTGGGGGCGAGCTGGCCGCCGTGCGGCGGCCGCGACCCCAACCCGCCCGCGAAGCTGGCCCTGAGCGTGCCCCTGCCGCCGAACCAGATCCCCCGCCCCGTCGCCGACGTGGCCATCGCCTTCATCCGGACCCGCACGGACCTCGGCCGCGCCGAGGGGCGCTGGCAGGACGCGCCCAAGCTGGGCCGCGCCTTCCCGCTCTTCCGGCCGGACATGGAGAGGCCCGCGTACTTCGAGGTCGAGCTCGTTTCCGCGGGCCAGAAGGCCGGATCCCTGGTCGTATCCGTGCTCGAAGACGACTTCCCCGTGCCGAGCTTCACGACGGCGGGCGGGACCGCCGCCGAGAGGCTCCGCGCCGACGTGAGCTCGCGCCTCCCGGCGGGGACGGCCCCCTTCCAGGTCATCCGCATCGTGCGGTACGGGACCGGCTTCATCGCCGCCGAGGAGGGTCAGGGGAAGCACCTGGGGCACCTCGGGGAGATGCCGTGCCTCGTCCTCGGGACGAGCGCCCCCGAGGGGGGCTACGACTCGGAGACGCGGGAGGGCGAGGGCACCGACGCGAGCATGGAAGCCCTCGAGTACGAGAGCTATGACGAGCTCCGCGACGCCTTCGCGGCGGACTTCGCCCCCTGGCTCGCGGAGCGCGCCGCCGAGGCCAAGGCGGACTGGGACCTCCTGCGGCGGCCCGCGCAGCCCGGGGCGGGCGGCGGCGGCTCGAGCTACACCGACTGCTGGGCGGGGAGCTGGAGCGAGCAGCGGAAGCACTCCCAGATACCCCAGGGCACCTCGCCAAATACCTCGAGCTGCCCCTCCGGCTTCTGCGCCACG
>JACQVW010000835.1 GCA_016209535.1 Planctomycetota bacterium
CTCCGGCTCCTCGCCTGCCAGCATGCCGTAGAAGAGGCCCGAAGCGAACCCGTCGCCGCCGCCGACGCGGTCGTGCACATCGAGCTCGCAGGTCGGCGCGACGTGGGTCTGCCCGTCGATCCAGGCCACGGCGCTCCAGCGGTGCCGGTTCGTCGAGTGCACCTCGCGCAGGGTGGTCGCGACCGCCTTGACCTGCGGGTGCTTCTCGATGACTCGGCCGATCATGCCGGTGAATGCGCTCGGGTCGAGCTTCGACTTCGCGGCGACCTCCGGGCCCGCGATGCCGAGTCCCTTCTGCAGGTCCTCCTCGTTGCCGACGAGGACGTCGACGTTCTCCACGATGCGCCGCAGGACCGAGACGGCGCGGGCCTGGCCCCCGGAGATCTTCCAGAGCTTCTCCCGGAAGTTGAGGTCGAAGGAGACCACCGCGCCCGACGCCTTGGCCGCCTTCATTCCCTCGATGATCACCTCCGGCGTGGTCTCCGAGAGCGCGGCGAAGATGCCGCCCGAGTGGAACCACCGCACGCCTCCCGAGAAGATCGCCTTCCAGTCGAAGTCCCCGGGCTTGAGGCGCGCTGCCGCCTCGTTCGAGCGGTTGTAAAAGACCACCGGGGCGCGCACGCCCTGGCCTCGGTCGCTGTAGACGGCAGCCATGTTGGGCCCCGTGACGCCGTCGTGCGCGAACCTCTTGTAGAAGGGCCTGACGCCCATGGCCCTCACCCGCTCGGCGATCATGTCGCCCATGGGGTAGTCGACCATGGCGGTGGCGATGCCGGTCTGCATGCGGAAGCAGTCCGCCAGGTTGGCGGCGCAGTTGAACTCGCCGCCCGAGACGTGGATCTGGCAGCGAGTCGCCTTGCGGAAGGGGATGATCCCTGGGTCCAGGCGGTGCACGAGGGCCCCCAGGGACACGAAGTCCAGGGCGCCGTCCTGACGGATGCTCAGGCCGTACTTCATCCTTGTCTCCATGGGCGTCGGGCAGTCTGATGGCGCGGGTTGACAGGAACCCGCGTGACTTTACTCGAGCCCCGGCGCGAATCTCAATCCCTATCCCGAGAACCGAGGACCGGAGATGGCAGCCAAGTGTCTTGACCTCACGGGGCGTGTGGCGGTGGTGGTCGGCGGCACCTCGGGGCTCGGGCGCGCCATGGCCATCGGGCTCGCGGAGGCCGGGGCCGGCGTGGTGCCCACCGGCCGCCGGGCGGACCGGATCGAGGAGGTCGCGAAGCAGATCGAGTCGTGCGGACGCAGGACCCTGCGCCACCAGGCGGACGTCTCCACCCGCGCCTCGATCGATGCCTTGCGGGACGCCGTCCTCGCCGGGCTCGGCCGCGTGGACATCCTCGTGAACGCCGCCGGGCGGACGTTCCGGAAGCCCACCCGCGAGGTCTCGGAGGCGGAGTGGGACGGGCTCCTCGAGACGAACCTGACCGGCATGCTCCGCGCCTGCCAGTCGTTCTTCGAGCCCCTCGTGGCGAGCGGCCGCGGCCGCATCATCAACATCGCCTCGCTCACCTCGTTCGTCGCGTTCCACGAGGTGGCCGCCTACAGCGCGTCGAAGGCGGCCGTGCTGTCCCTCACGCGCAGCCTCGGGGCGGAGTGGGCGGCCCACGGGATCTGCGTCAACGCCATCGCCCCCGGCGTCTTCCGGACCGACCTCAACGCGAGACTCCTGGACTCCACCGAGCGCGGCCGCGAGCTCCTCCTGCGCACCCCCATGCGGCGCTTCGGGAAGGCGGAGGAGCTCGTAGGGGCGGCCATCCTGCTGGCGTCCGACGGCGCGAGCTTCATCACCGGGCAGTGCATCGCCGTCGACGGCGGCTTCCTGGCCTCCGGCGTCAACTCGTGAGGCGGCTGCGCGCGGCGTGGCCGTGCGGACCGGCCGGAGCTCTCACGCCCAGCTCGACGTGAGGAAGACGAGCCTCGACGCGAGCTCGAGGGGATCGACCCCCCGGATGGAGCCCTTGAGGGACTCGAGGACCCGGGGCAGTCCCGCGCCGGAGACGGGCGGGAGGCGCGGGGGGACGTCCATGAGGCGGCCGTCCTCGCGCACGGCGCGGAGCCGCTCGCGCAGGAGGGCCGCGAGGGCCTCGACGTTCTCGCCGAAGGTGCTCCGCATCCGCTCGCCGAGCCCCGTGAACTTGACGGCGCCGCTCGCCAGGTGGAGGCGCTGGGCGCCGCGCTCCTCCTCGAAGTAGAGGTCCACGAAGGTGGGGTTCGCGAGCCTCCCGTCCGCGGTCGCGGCTCCGGGCTTGTGCTGCGTCGCCGTGCGGGGCTTGCCGTAGACGAGGATGCCTCGCGTGCTGAAAGGGGTCTCGGCGGTGAGCTCGTTCCCGAGGTCCCACACGATGCCCGCCCTCGCCACCGTCAAGGACCGCACCGCCCGGCGCGGCGGGACGGCGCCGAGGATCGACGAGTCCGTGAAGACGACGTTGAGCCCGGCCTCGAGGAGCCGGCCGTAGGCCTCCTCGGCCGCGGCCTCGTCGGGGTCCGCGAACCAGACCTCGGGGGCCGGGTGGCTGGCGCGGACGCGCACCTCGGCGGGCGTCACGCCGAAGCAATCCGCCGCGGCCTCCGCCCGCCAACCCTCGGCGTGAGGCGGCACCGAGACGACGAGGTGGTAGACCGAGGTGGTCGGCGCGGCCGGCATGAGAGGGTCCTGCCCCTCTCTTCGGCGAGGGCGAGGCCGCCGGTTGCGGAGGAGGTGTTATCGGACCCGGGGCATCCGGGGGGCGCAAGGGTCAGTAAAGCGGCCGCGTCGCCGGGTCGTAGCCCTTCTTCTCCAGGGGGCCGAGGAGCGGCCTCGCCCCGGCGCTCATGAGGGAGAGCTCGCTCGGGCCCTGGAAGAACAGGAAGCCCTGCTCCATGAACCGCCTCACCCAAGACCGGGACCGAAATGTCAGAATCTGCACTCGGTGGGGCATCCCTCGATGCGCACGCACGTGGCGCCGCGCGAGGGCTGCGGGCCGTCCTTGAAGAGGTAGTTGAGGACGTGGACCGCATCTGCGAGGTTCACCTGGGCATCGCCGTTCGAGTCGAGGAGGACCAGGTTGCCGCCCGCGCCGAGGGAGCTGCCGTCGCAGGGCAGCGTCCCCGCGCCCGCGAAGAGGCGGAAGAGGAGCGAGACGGCGTCCGAGAGGTCCACGACCCCGTCCTGGTTCGAGTCGCCGGGCCGCTGGAGGCCGCCCGTCCCATCGATCGCGGGGTCCGGCTCACCCGGCGTCCCCCCGGAGACGGAGCTCGGGGTCCAGCTCCCCGCCACGTCCCAGAGCGCGAGGTTCGCCGTCGTGTCCTTGATCACCAGGGAGGGCCCCGTGCCGTCCGCCTCGGGATACCAGTCGTCGGAGTACTGGAGCTCGAGGATCGGCTCGCGCAGAGGCCCGAGGAGCCGGATCGCGTCGCCGCCGTTCCCGAGCCGGCCCGAGTACTCCCCGGCGATGCGGATCCCCGCGGCGCCGTAGCGGGCCGTGAAGGCGGCGAGGTCCTTCACGATCACGACGCGCTCCCCCGGGGCGAGGGGCGCACCCGGGCTGAAGGTGTGCTCGATCCCCAGGCTCAGGCTCGCGCCCTCCATGTCGAGGGGCGCCGGGCCGGCGTTCACCAGCTCCAGGAACTCGAAGTCGTCGGCGTCGCGCGCGTCGGGCGGCAGCGGATCGGCCGGGTGGAAGTGCATCTCCGCGATCACGAGCCGCGGCACCTCGACCCAGAAGGTCTCGGCGGTGAGCGGCGTCCAGTCGCCCGTCGCGAGCCGCGTCCGGGCGGCGACGCGGGCGTTCGCGTCGAGCGTGATGGGCCCGCCGTAGGTGAGGGCCCCCGGCGCGACCGCACCGCCGCGCTGCCGCGGGTCGGCCCCGTCGAGGGTGTAGTGGATCGTGCCGCTCGAGGCGGTGACCGTGAGCTGGAAGCCCGGCGAGATCTGCCGGCCGCGCGACGAGAAGGCCGGCGGCAGCAGGAACTGGCCGTCGATCCAGGTCGAGCGCGTCGAGAGCCAGGACTTCATGAGGTTCACCTGGCCCTGCCACTGGCTCGGGTTGATGAGAGGCCACTTCTGGAAGTTGCGCACGTGGGCCTCGCCGAGCTGGGAGGCCATGCCGTCGATGGTCGCGTTGACGCTCGAGGTCGAGAGGGGGCCGCGGCGCAGCTCGGCCCAGCGGTCCCTGTAGCGCTGGTAGAGCTCGGGGTCCTGGAAGAGTCGGACCCACCAGGGGTACTCGAAGAACCGGGTCGCGTCGCCGGTCCCGTTCCAGGTCCGCGGGTCGTCGTCGCGGCCGTCGGTCGAGTTGATCGAGCGGTCGAAGTCCCAGATGGGCCCGTACTCGAACTTGCCGCCGCGCGACTTGAACATGTAGGTGCTCAGGCGGAGCGCGTCGACGTTCTTCGCGAGGACGTTCAGGATGTGGTGGTCGATCCAGGAGTCCTGGTCGATGTACTTGGCGTAGCCGTTCACGGGGTCCGCGAAGCCGGCGCCGTTCAGCACCGCGACGAATTCGTTGATGAACCCGGTGAGGTACGCCGCTTGAGCCGGCGCGACGTTCCGCTCCTTCGGGTACGCCCACCCCATCCGCGTTCCGCCCGCCGAGAAGCCGCTGTCGCCGGGGTCCAGGCGATCGATCTTCCACATGTAGCCGCCGGTGACGTCCGGGGGCAGCCTGTCGCTCGCGTCGAGGCGCTCGACGTCGACCCGGTCCTCGCCCCGCTTGATCGACTCCATGAAGACGTAGACGCCCTGGTAGTCCGCGGCGTTGAGCCTCCCGCCCCCCGTGTTGAAGTAGAGCTCGCAGAGCCGCGTGCGCACGGCATAGCGGCCCACCTGGTTTGAGAGCTCGTACATGAAGGGGTTCCGGAGGAGCGCCAGGTCGAAGCCGTAGGGCGCGTAGAGGATCCAGTCGCTGTCCTCGGGGAGGCCCAGCGGAGAGACGTCCTTGTCGACGGACCGCTCGTCCCATGTCTCCAGGCGATAGGAGTGCTTCGGGTCTCCCTGGGTGCTCGAGCCGCGGAGCTTGATCCCGATCCGCGTCGCCAGCTCGGGCGGGCTCGAGAACGAGGTCCTCCCGCCGGCGCCGGGCTCATAGAGGGCCATGAAGGCGGCCTGGTAGGGGTCCGAGGGCACGGAGCCGGCGGCGAAGTTGTCGACGACGAAGACGGGGATGTCCGAGCTGAAGGTCCCGAGGGCCGCGTCGAGGGCGATGTAGCCCTCGCTCGCGACGGGGCCCGGCGCGAGGCCCGGCTCGAAGACGCGCGCCCGGAGGCGCGTGCTCTGGCCGATCGCCAGGGGCGCCGCGAGCTCCGGGGAGCTCTCCGCCGGCTCCGATCCGTCGAGCGTGTAGCGGATGATGCCCGTGGGCGATCCGGCGCTGACGGTCACGCTCAAGGTGCCCGTGAAGACCCTGCTCGGCTCCGAGATGAGCGGCGTCTCGGCGACGCCGGGGTAGCCCTGGAGGTTGGGCCGGCCCGGCGTTGGCTGCGGGAAGTAGAGCTGCTTCGAGCGGTCCAGGCTGCCCGTGGCGATCGCGTCGAGCTCTGGCACGACCAGGAAGTCGGAGCTGCCCGCGCCGTTGTTGAGGCCGTGGACGGCGAGGACGTTCTGGCCCTCGCGCAGGAGGCCCGCGAAGGACGAGACGTCGACCTCCTCGAAGACGACCGCGCTCGGGTCGGGGCGATCCCCCATCGCGGCCGAGCTCCAGGCGAGCGTCCCCGGGGCGTTCCGGCTCGCGATCAGGGTGCCGTTCAGGTAAGCCCCGTACCCGTCGTCGTACTTCATGCGGAGGGTCAGCCCGGTATACGAAGCGGCGCCCGCGAGGTCGAAGGGGACGCGCACGTAGGCCGTCGTGCTGATGTTCTCCATCTGGGCCCGCACGTTCGTGCCGATCAGCGGACCGTAGTCGGGGTTCCTGTCGTAGCCGACGCCGGTCGTCCCGGCGATCCACGATGCGTCGTCGAACCCGACCTGGGTCCACGTGAGGCCGAGGTTCCCGTTCGCGGGGATGAGGGCCCACGATGCCGCGCCGGCGACGACGGCCGCCGCCATGCGCCCGTTCTGCTCCAGGCCGAAGGAGTAGTCGTCGACCTGCGGCGGGTACGGGGCGAGCTCCGTGGCGCGCGTGGTCCCGTCGGGCCTCACGAGGGCCAGGTAGCCGCCGAGGGCCTCGATCTGGAAGTTGGTGTGCAGGCGCCCGGCGGGGTCCGTGCGGTCCTTCCCCGAGGCGAAGACCACGATGCTCGCGCCGGGCGAGAGGGTCACGGCGGGGAAGCGCCACCTCGTGAGGTTCGACGGCAGGTCCGTGAGGTACCAGCCCTGGAGGCTCGCCGAGCTGGGCCCGGCGTTCAGCACCTCGACCCAGTCCGAATAGTCCCCGTCCTCGTCCTCGAGGGTCCCGGTGTTCGAGGCCATGAGCTCGGCGATGACGAAGTCCTGGGCGGACGACCGCGGCACGAGCAACGCGGTTGCGGCCAGGAGGATCCAGCCGGCCCTTCTTGATATCACCATGTCGTTTGCGATCCCTTTCCGTGGTGGGCCCAACGCACAAGGCTACGGCGCGCCGCCGCCTCTGTGAAGCGCGAAGTTGGCGGCGGAACCAAGTCCTGGAGTTCGCCTCGCGCGCGTGCTACTGTCACGCGCCATGTCCGGAGCACACAGCGCCGGCGCGGGCTCGAGCCCGCGCCTCACCGCGACCCAGTGGCTCATCTGCGCCATCGCATCGATCGGCTTCGCGTTCGATATCTACGAGCTCCTGATGCTGCCCCTGATCCTGCGCCCGGCGCTCGCGGAGCTCGCGAAGGTGAGCCCGGGGTCGCCCGAGTTCCTCCAGTGGCGGGACCTCCTCTTCTACGTACCGGCCCTTTGCGGGGGCGTCTTCGGCCTCCTCGGCGGGTACCTCACGGACCTCTTCGGCCGCCGGCGCATCCTCACCTGGAGCATCCTCCTCTACGCCTTCTCGGCGCTGGGGGCCGGCTTCGCGACGAGCATGCCGATGCTCCTCGTCCTCCGGTGCACCACGTTCGTGGGCGTGTGCCTCGAGTTCGTCGCGGCCGTGGCTTGGCTCGCCGAGCTCTTCCCCGATCCCCGGCGCCGCGAGGCGGTCCTGGGGCTCACCCAGGCCTTCTCATCCCTCGGAGGGTTCCTGGTGGCCGGGGCCTACTGGCTCGCGGGCCAGCTCGCGCAGGATCTGCCGGCGATCCAGGGGGTCCACGCGGCGTGGCGCTACACGCTGATCTCGGGCGTGATCCCCGCGCTGCCCCTGATCCTGATCCGGCCCTTCCTGCCCGAGTCGCCGGTCTGGGCGCGCAAGCGGGCCGATGGGACCCTGAAGCGCCCGAGCTTCCTCGCCCTCTTCGCGCCCGAGCACCGCCGCACTACGGTCGTGACCACGATCCTCGTCGCGTGCAGCTTCGGCGCGGCCTTCGGGGCGATCCAGCACGTGCCGCAGATGATTCCGGGGCTCGCGGAGGTGAAGGACCTGCCGAAGGCCCAGGTGGAGACCGTGGTGAGCCACGTCCAGCTCTGGCAGGAGGGCGGCGGGCTGCTCGGCCGCGCGGCGCTCGCGGGGCTCGTGCTCGTCGTGGCGCGCCAGAGGAGGCTTCTCCGGATCTTCCAGGTCCCGGGGCTGATCCTCGTCCCCCTCGTCTTCTGGTTCCCCGCCCGCGACTCGCTCGAGCTCCTCAAGTCGGGGATCGCGCTCGCGGGCTTCCTCACGGTGGCCCAGTTCAGCTTCTGGGGGAACTACCTGCCGCGCGTCTACCCGACCCACCTGCGGGGGACGGGGGAGAGCTTCGCCGCCAACGTCGGGGGCCGCATGATCGGGACGTCGGCGGCCCTGCTCACGACCTGGATCCAGAAGCTCGTGGGGACCATCTCGCCCGCTCTGGGCCCGCCGGCACGCGTCGCGGTCGCCGCCGCCGCCGTCGCGCTCTTCGTCTACGCCGTGGGCTCGATCGCGTGCTTCTTCCTGCCCGAGCCCAGGGGCGCCGAGCTGCCCGAATGACGACCTGCCCGAAGGAAAGGAGGGAATGACATGAGGATCGTGAAGACCGTGGAGACCATGAAGAGCGAGAGAATCCTGCAGACCCTGAGGCCCATCCGCCGGCGCGCCTTCCTCGCGGGAGCCGCGGCCGCTGCGGGAGGGCTGGCCATCGTGCCGGCCCGCGCCGTGCGCGGCACGCAGGCCAACGCGGCCCTGCGCCTGGGCGTGATCGGCTGCGGGGGGCGGGGCAACTTCGTCATCGACAAGCTCAAGCGGGCGACGAGCTCGAAGATCGTGGCCCTCGCGGATCCATTCCGCGACAACGCCGAGAAGCTCAAGGCGGCCCACGCGGAGCCGGACGCGAAGCACTTCGGTGGCCTCGACGGCTACAAGGGTCTCGTCGCCTCCGACGTCGATGCCGTGGTCATCACGAGCCCGCCCTACTGCCACCCCGAGCAGGCGGCGGCCGCCGTCGCGGCCGGGAAACACGTCTGGATGGCGAAGCCCGTGGCCGTCGACACCCACGGCTGCCAGAGCGTGATCGCGACGGGCGAGCGAGCGAAGGGCAAGGTCTCCTTATTCATCGACTTCCAGACGCGGAACAGCCCGCCCTTCCGCGAGGCCGCCGACCGCGTGCGCAGGGGCGACATCGGCCAGATCGTGAGCGGCCAGGTCTACTACCAGGCCGGGCGCCTCCAGCCCCACGCGGACCCGAAGGACGTGACGAACCCCGCCACGCGCCTGAAGAACTGGGTCTTCGACAAGCGGCTCTCGGGGGACATCATCGTCGAGCAGAACGTGCACGTCCTCGACGTCTCGAACTGGTACATCGGCCGCCACCCGCTCAAGGCCTACGGCACCGGAGGACGGAAGGGGCGCACGGACGTCGGCGACTGCTGGGACCACTTCATAGTGATCTACTGGTACCCCGATGACATCCAGATCGACTTCAGCTCGGGCCAGTACCTGAAGGGCTACTCGGACCTCTGCATCCGGATGTACGGGACGCGGGGCACCGTGGACTCGCACTACGGCGGCGAGGTCAAGATCACGGGCGAGGTCACCTGGACCGGCGAGCGGGAGAACACCTACCAGGAGCCCGTGCTGCGCAACGCGCGCGACTTCGAGGCCGGGATTCGCTCCGGGAAGCTCCTCAACAACGCCGCCGAGTCGGCCGAGAGCACGCTGACGGGCATCCTGGGCCGCATCGCCGCCTACGCGGGCCGCGCCGTGACCTGGGACGAGATGATGGCGGCCAACGAGAAGATCGAGCCGGAGGCTGCGCTGTAGGAGCCAACAGCCAGCCTGCGCGGTCTGCGGTCGGGTCCCTTCCCTCGAAGCTCCAGGAGCGCTCAGGGGCACGTCGGGAGGGCGCAGTAAGGGGACGCGTCGCAAGCCGGGTAGGGCGGGGCGGGGGGAGGGCCGCCCAGGAACTCGGAGTTGATCGTGTAGATGGGGTCCGAGATGTCGAGGCTCGCGTCGAAGTTCGCGTTGCAGGCCTCGTCGCAAGGGGGCGCCGGGCCGCCGCGGAAGAGGTAGTTCAGGTGCCAGACGGGATCGGAGATGTCCAGGTCGCCGTCACCGTTGCAGTCGCCGCGCAGGAAATCGCCCCGGCTCGCCGCCACGCTCACGTCGGCCCGGGCCACGTTGCCGGCGCCCCCGGCGCGGAAGCGAATGAACTGGTTGTAGGGGAACGCGGCGGCCTCCGCCGGGGTCGAGGGCGGAGCCTCGCTGAACCCGAAGGCGCCCTCGTCGGGGCGCCGACCGACCCTGCCGAAGTCCACGGTGGCGACGTGCAGGCCCGCAACGGGCCCGGCGATCGTGCCTTCCGTCGCGGGATTCCCCGTGAAGACGAAGTCCGCCTTCCCCGGCGCGCCGGCGTTCACGTAGGCGGGGGTCCAGGCGGGCGGAGTCCCGGGCCCCGCCGCGATGCCCTCGGGGCCACCGAGCGCCACCTGCATGGGGTCGTACGTCAATCGCAGCCCGAAGGCTGTGGTCTCGGGCGCGTCCGTGGTCAGCTCCACGTGCGCGAGGATGCGGTCGCCGTTGACGAGTGCCGTCGGCAGCCGCAGCACGAGCTTCGCCGTGGCTTGCGGCAAGGGCTCCTCGGCCACGGTCCCCTCGACCGGCAGCAGGCAGACCGTCCGTGCCGCCGGGTCGAGGTACTCGAGGTAGCGGTTCGCGGGGAAGGCGGCTGCCTCCTGAGGCGTGGACGGCGGCTCGTCGCTGAAGGACAGGTGCGCCATCGCCGGCGGCGGGCGCACGACCCGGAATCGGACGCGACAGAGCTCGGTCCCCGCAAGCGGGCCCGGGATGGTCGCCGGGCTCGAGGAGATGTCGGTGAATACGAAGTCCACTTCCCCTGGGCTCGAGGCGTTCGCGTACACCGGGGACCAGCTCGAAGGCACCGCGGAGCCCGCCTCGATGGCCGAGACGCCATCGATCGCGAGCACGCTCGCGTCGTAAGCGAGCCGCACGCCGAAGGCGGCTGTGGGTCCCTCGAGAGCGGTCGCTTCCAGGCGCGCCACCAGCTCCGGCCCTGAGGTCACGGGAGCCTTCAGGACGAAGGCCGGCCGGACGACGTCCGGCTCGGCCGGGATCAAGTCGACCTCCGATGCCGCGGGATCGACCACGGAGAGGTAGCGGTTGGCGGGAAAGGCCGCTCGCTGCTGGGGCGTCACGGGGGCCTCCTCGCTGAAGCCGACGGCGGTGAAGTCGGGGCAGGGTCCGACGACGTCGAAGCGGATCCTCGCCGCCTCGATGCCGGCGACGGGGCCGGGGATGAGGGCCGCCGCGGAGCTGATATCGGTGTAGACGATGTCGATCTCGCCGGGCGCGGAGACATCCGCGTAGACCGCCGACCAGGACGGCGGCAGGCCCTCGCCCTTCGCGACGGCGGAGAGGCCCGAGACGGCGAGCACCGCGGGATCGTACGCGATGCGCGCCCCGACGGCCGCGATCTTCTCCTCCTCCGCCGTGAGCTCGAGCGCCACGGCGAGGGCCGCGCCGCTCCGCTCCAGGACCCGCAGGCGGAGGACCGGAGGGGCTGCAGCGGCGCCGCTCGACGCGAAGAGGCAGGCAGCGAGGGTGATCGCGACCGGGGAGGCAGAGGCGACCGAGGAGGGAGCCCCCGCGGCGGCGAGGCGTGGCCACCGGAAGGCTGTCGTGACTCGTGGCGCTCGCGGGCCTGGGGAGACCATGGAACTACCTCCTCTCCCGAACCATCCTCGTCTGTCAGGGGCGCGACTCCTCGGCCCCCGATCCTCAACTCAGCGTCCTGTGAACGTCGTCATGGTAAGGCGCCGCAGGAGCCGGTGTCAATGGTGTTAACGGTGCAGCTCGCCGGCCCGGACGGCAGGCTCGAGCCGGCGGCCGGGCTTTCCTAGGCTCCGTCGGCCTCGCGTGGGGGCTCGCGGGCACCGGAGGCGCTGGATCTCCGAGGGTGTTGTGCGGGAGGAGTGTGGAGACCCGAAATTCCTTGGTGTTGTGACACGGATCACAGACGGAGCCGCTCCCGATCGAGTTTCTATCTTCCCCGGTTTGACTGGTTGAGGGCCTGAGCAAAGGGGAAAGAAAGTTTGGAGGAAAGTTAGGTGCGCGGCAAGGGTGAGATTCGGCTCGTCGTAGCCGTGGTGGGTGTCCTCATGGCTGCGAGGAGCGTCCTGGGGGTGGTGGTGAGCGTCTCGGCCGTCGGGGGCGAAGGCGGGGTCTCGGTCGCGCTGGGAAGCTGGTACAAGCTCAGCGCCGCCGGAGGCTGGCGGTTCAGGCCCGGCGCCGCCTTCGACCACGTCGAGCTGGCCCTCTACGACGTCGCGGAGGACCTCGAGGCCGGCACCACGCCCTTCCCGCGCTCCGCCGTGCGCCGCTCGGGGGGCTGGCCCGACGGCCCCGAGAACGCCGCGGGAGACCTCGGCTACGAGGCGCAGCCCAACGTCCTCGGTGACTCGAATTCGAGTCCCTATGGAAAGGCCGACTATCGCTGCCTGAGGCTCTACGGGCGCCTCCTCTCCAGCGCGACGGACTACCAGCTCTCCTTCGACGGCACGGTCCCATCCCACGTCTGGATCCACCCGCTGCGGGCGAGCTGCTTCACGCTCTCCGCGGCGGCCCTCCAGAGCTCCGAGAGCACGCTCCAGAGCCCCGCGTACGGGCCGGCGAGCGTGACCCGCACCGCCATCGACGCGACGCGGACCCGGTTCCAGTACACGGGCCTCCAGAGCGGGTCGGGCACGGGGCTCAAGGACGACTACCCGGTAGCGGACCACGGCCAGCGCCTGCCGTCGCACGGGAACGGCGACTTCCTCTGGTTCTCCGGCTACTCGCTCCACTTCGAGAATGAGGGCCCGGGCGCCGTGTTCGCGGCGCTCTTCATCAACACCGGCTTCACAGGGACGAGCGGAGCGCCGAGCAACGACCCCAGGAACAACACGTACTGGAAGTCGGCCGAGACGCTGCTCTCGTCCGGGGAGGCGACAGTCGTCTGGCTTGATTTCGAGGATGTGGAGGGCTGGGGGCTCTCCGACAACCCCTTCCCCCACACGGCAGGAGGCCAATCGGTGCCTGACGGCACGCGGGGGGCCGATATCAACGTCTTCGACCGGTTGCAGGTGAGCGCGATAGGCTGGGAAGTCCGCTCGGCGACGGGGGGGACCACGAACGCGAGCCTTGTGCTCACACCGCTCGAGCTCGCCCCCTACGCTGCGCCGTCGTTCCAGCGCGCCGAGGTGAACGGAGACGGGGTGGTCGACGCGACGGACGGCGTCTATATCCTGGACTTCCTCTTCCGGAGGGGACCGCCGCCGGACTGCCGGGCCGCCGCCGATGTCAACGACGATGGCCGTTTGAACATCGTCGACCCGGTCTATGTCTTCGCATACCTGTTCCGGGGCGTCGGGCCCGTGCCGCCGCCCTCGGGAGGCTGCGGCAAGGACCTTACCCCGGATGGCCTCGAGTGCACGGAAGCGGGGGGGTGCCCGTGATCCTGCCGGAGAGAGCGAGATCAGCACGTTGCGCCATCCTTGCGCTTCTCCTCGCCAGCGCCGCGGCCCGAGCCGGCGAATGCTCCGGCGGCCCCGCGAGCGCCTGGATGGCTGTGGAGACGGCCGAGGCGGCCCCGGGCGGCTCGCCGGCGTCCGTCGCCGTGGTCGGCCAAGCCGCCGGTCTCGTCAGCGGCTACTCCCTGGCGGTGGGCCACGACCCGGGCGTGGCGCTCCTCGAGGTACGGGTCAGCGCCCCGGTCGCCGCTCACGGCGCCGAGCTCGTCCTGAGCCGCGTCGAGGACGAGGCCGAGGCTCCCTTCGGCGCCCTGCTCGTCGTGCTGGACGCAGGCGCTCCGTTCGGGGACGTTCCCCCGATCCGCCTCGAGAGCGCGGAGGACCTCGCCACCTTCGTCTACGAGATCCCGCCCGACGCCCCGCCGGGCCTTGCCATCGAGCTCCGGCTCGGCCATCTGGTCTATGGCCGGCCGAGGGTCGCCTCGATCTTCGTCGACGAGGAGCTGGACTCGATCGAGCCGCGGCTCTGCGACGGGGCGCTGCGAGTCGGATCGCCGTTCCGGCGCGGCGACTGCGGCGGCGACGGCCCGATACAGGTCGCGGATGCCGTCCTTCTCCTGGGCCATCTCTTCAGGGGTGAGGCGGCGGGTGCGCCTCCTTGCGAGGACGCCTGCGACTCGAATGACGACGGAGATCTCGACTTGAGCGACGCCGTCCGCATCCTGATCTTCCTCTTCGGCGGCGGGCCGCCGCCCCTGCGTCCCTATCCGGACCGCGGCGCCGACCCGACGCCGGACGCGCTGGGTTGCGTCGGCCTCGAGGGCGCAGGGGGGAGAGGCGCCGGGAGGAGTCGCAGCCCTCCTGGACGGCAGAGATGGCATGGCTCACCTCGGAGGACTACCCCATGCAGACCTTTACCATGACGACCGCTGTCGTGACGCTGGCAGGCGCGCTCTTCGGAGCGCGGCACGTCCCCGCTCAGGGGCCTCGGTACGAGCTCAAGCTGGAAGCGCCCGCCGCCGCGGCGCCCGAGAGCGAGGTCCCGGTGACCTTGAGAGGGACGAGCGCGCAAGACCTCGTCGCCTACTCGGCGGTGATCACCTACGACCTTGCCGTGCTGGCGCTCCTCGACGCCGGCTTCGGCGGGACCGCGTGGGGAGACGCCGACTTCGCAAGCGCCGACGGAGCTTCCGTGCCGGGACAGATAACGGTCGCCGCGGTCATGGACATCGACGGGACCGGTCCCGCTCAGGTGGCCGCCGGGGACGGCCTGGCCTTCCTCCGACTCACCTTCAAGGCAGGGGCGGCGGAGGGCCGGACGGTGGTGGGCTTCTTCCTCGACGTCGACGCCAACCTGCTCGCGGACGCCGGCCTCTCGGGGCACGACGCGACGAACGGGCTCGCGCTCACTCCCGCGGAGGTTGAGATCGCTCGGGAGGAGGGGGTCTTCGTCCGCGGCGACTGCAATCACGACCGCGGCCTCGACATCTCGGATGCGATCTACACCTTGACCTACCTCTTCTTGGGGTCCGAGGACCCGGCCTCACGGGATCCAGCCTGCAAGGACGCCTGCGACTCGAATGACGACGGAGACATCGACATCGCTGACCCGGTCTGGTCGCTGAACTACCTCTTCCGGGGATCACCGCCGCCGCCGCAGCCGTATCCCGATCCGGGCACGGACCCGACGCCGGCGGATCGCCTGGACTGCGAGGTGGGCTTGAGTTGAAAGACACAAAGCCACAAGGAGGGGGAAATGCACCGCGAATGGATAGAACGGGCAACGGCAGTCTTCGTTTCGCTCTGGGCGGTCGCAGCGGCAGGCGCGGACTACTCCCTGAGGGTCGAAGCCCCGGCGAGCGTGGCGCGGGAAGGCCAGATCGCCGCCGTCCTGCGGGGCACCTCGGCCAAGGGCCTCGTCGGCTTCGCGGCCCTCCTGAGGTACGATCCGGCCGCGCTGAGCCTGGATGCGAGCGGCTTTGCCGGGACGGTCTGGGAGGGGTCCGACTTCCTCAGCGTGGCCGATGAAGGCATGGGCGCCCTGCGCGCCGGGGCGGTCCTCGACCAGGACGGCGCGCCGCCGCCCGCCTCGGCCGTCCTGCCCGCCGGGACCGAGCTCGCCTTCCTGAAGCTGACCTTCGGCGCCGGTCCCTGCCCCGGCTCGACCGCCATGGGGTTCTCCGGGGGGGTCGACGACAACGTCCTCGCCGACGAGGATCTCCAGGGCCACGACACGGGGAACGGCCTGGTCCTCACCGGCGGGACCACCGTGGTGGTGGCCGCGGGGACCTTCATCCGCGGCAACGCCAAGGGGGACCCCGTGGACGTGCGCGACCCGACCTCTTCGGTGGACATCGCCGACGGGATGTTCCTCCTCCGGTTCCTCTTCCAGGCCGGGGCCGTCCCGCCGTGCCTCGACGGGGCGGACGCGAACGACGACGGGCGGGTCAACCTCCTCGATCCGATCTGGGTCTTCCAGTACCTGGTCGGGAACCCGAGGGTCGGGCCGGCGCTGCCCGTCCCCTCGAGCGAGCTGGGGGCCGATCCCACCTCGGACGGCCTGGGTTGCACGACCCCCCCCGAGTCGGCGAACTGCCAGTGAGCGGGGGCGAGGGTGAGGTGTCGAGGTCGATCCCGCGAGCATGCAAGAAAGGCCGGACAGAAGCCATGAAGCTCCAGCTCACGACCCCACGGCTGCGTTGGCCTATCCTCCTCCTGGGAGCGCTCGGGGGGCTCTCGACGGGAGTCGGGGGCCTCGGCCAGGACTGCGGCGAGAACGCCGGCCTCAACGTCGGCGACGGAGCCGGCCGGCCCGGGGAGGTGGTGGCGGTCGAGCTCCGGGGGAGCTCGCAGTGCCTGGTCGCCGGCTTCAGCCTCGCCGTCGGCCACGACACGACGCGGGTGGAGCTCGCCGGCGCCTCAGCAGGTCAGTTCCTGCTGGATCATGCGGGGAGCGAGCTGGTGTTCGGGGTCTTTCCCCACAACAGCGAGGGCTTCGCGGCGCTCTTCGTGGCCTTCGACCTCCGCTTTCCGCTCACGGTCCCGCCCCGGGACGTGCCCCCGGACACGCTGCTTGCGACCTTGACCTATCGGGTCCTTCCCGGGGCGCTCCCGGGGGCCGCGGCGCTCAGGAACGAGGATCGCACCTTCGGAAGCCCCAACCCGATCTCGAACGTTTACATTGAGGAGGACGGGACGGAGATCCACCCGCGGCTTGGAAGCGGCGCGATCGTGGTCCTCGAGCCAACGGGGGGGTTCTTGCGGGCCGACGCCAACGCGGACGGCGCCCAGGACCTGAGCGACGTCGTCTTCCTGCTCCTCTACCTCTTCCGCAGGGGGACGGCGACGGCGCCGCCTTGCCTCTCGGCGGCCGACTCGAACGACGACGGGCGGGTCAACTTGCTCGACCCGGTCACCTTGATCGCGGTCCTCTTCCGCGGCGCGGGTCCGATCCCGCCGCCGTCCGGGGCCTGTGGGCCCGACCCCACGCCGGACGCGCTCACGTGCGAAGCGTACGGTGCTTGTCCATGACATGGGGCCGGTGGGATGGCACGAAAACGAGGTCTCGGTCTTCTGGTCGTTGAAGAAAGGAGGGAAACGGACGCGAGACGATGGTGTCGGATTGTGTGGTGCGCCGATCCAGGGGGTCCCGAGATGCGAAGGGACCGCCCTGAGACGCCCCAGAAAGGATGGTGCCGGGTGGCCCATGGAACGTGGGATCCGCCGGCAAGGGCTACTTTCTCGGAGAGACAAATGCAAGGGAACAATCGCTTCTGGGGGGCTCTTGTGGTGTGCGCGGCGCTCGCCCTGACGACGGGGGCGCTCGCCGACACGGTGAGCGTTGGGGACAGCTGCCTGGCGAGCTGGATCCCGTTCACGAGCTGGGGCCCCGACCCGGTGACGATCACCGATGGCGCCGGGTGCGGGGTGACCTACAATCGAACGCGGGACCCCGCGGGCGGCTGGTGGAAGCTGGTCATCGGGGACAGCTACGACCTCCCCGCGGACAACGACGGGCTCAACCTGTGCACCTACCCCTTCCCGCTCGATACGGGCTTCGGGGTCTGGACCGGGTACTCGAGCTACTGCCTGGCGGTAAAGAACTGCGGGACCCAGCAGGTGATGGCCACCCTGTTCAACAACACCGGCTGGACGGATCTACCCTTCAGCGAGCCAGACAACTACTACGAGAGCGGCTGGACGTGGATCGCCCCCGGCGAGACCCGGACCCTGTGCCGCGATCTCACTGGGGAACTCAACCTGGGCCACGTCTCAAGCCTGGGGATCCAGCTGGGCACGAACGGGGAGGCGGCGCCCGACGCTGATCCCTACACCTCGAACGCCATCTGCGTCGAGGTCCGCGGTGTCCTCTCGAGCCAGAGCCTCAGCGTGGTGCCGGGGCCAACCCCGGGGAGCAACTTCAAGGTCTACGTGGACCTCGCGAGCTGCCTCAACCAGGTGGCCGACGTCGGGACCCGCCTGAGCTTCAACCCGGCCCATGTCCAGGTCGCGAGCGTCGCGGTCGGCTCGGCCGTCGACAACGGCGCCCTCGAGCCCAACTGGAAGGTCGAGTATGAGAACGTCGCCGCCGCCAACTCGAACGGCAAGCTCGACGTCATCGTGGGCGACTTTACCCTCGGGACGGTGCTCAATGCCTCCTCGGGCGGCCCGTTCCAGGTCATCTGCGTCGAGTTCTCCTATCCCGGCGGCGCGGCGTGCACCACGAGCGTCTGCTTCAACACCGACGGCGCGCCGCCGAACCCGGCGGCCTTCCCCGAGGACCAGTACCTGCACTACAACCCGGGTGGAGGGGCGACGCCGGCGCTCCTGGAGAACGCTGCCGGCCCGTGCGTGTCGGTCGAGGGACACGGCTTCATCCGCGGGGACGTCAACATGAACGGCTCGGCCTCCGCCGGTGACATCATTGCCCTTGCGACCCACCTCTTCGGCAGCCTCTCGCTTCCGGACTGCCTGGCCGCCCGCGATGTCAACGACTCGGGCGGGCTGCCCATCAACATCACCGACCTGGTGACCCTCGTCCAGGGGCTCTTCAACGCACCGGCCGTGGTCATACCGCCGCCGTACCCCACGAGGGGGGTTGACCCGACCGGCCTGGGCTGCAACGTCGGCCTGGCCTGCCCGTGATGGCCCGATGCCCTGATGTCCTGATGTCTTGATACCCTCAGTGGGTTGGAACTGGCCTGGCTGCCCCCCGGGGGGCAGCCAGGCCGGAGCCTTCCCGCGCCTTTCCGACGGAGGTGATGCCGTGCCGCGCGTTTCGATCCTTGTGTTGGGCCTTCTGGTCGGCTCCCTCACGACCGCGTCCTTCTCCCGGCCGGCCCGGGCCAACCCGAGCTGTGACCCCGCCACGCTGATCGTGGGCGCGGGCTCCGGAGCCCCGGGCGAGCGAGTGGAGGTCGAGCTCCGGGGGCAAGTGGCTTGCGAGGTCGCGGGCTTCAGCATCGCCGTGGGCCACGACCCGGAGAAGGTCGCCTTCGTCGAGGCGAGGCCCGGGCCCTTCCTCGTGGACCACGCCGGGGACGACCTGGAGCTCCTGGCCTTCCCGCACAACGGCGAAGGCTTCGCGGCTCTCTTCGCGGCCTTCGACCTCTCGTTTCCCCTCACGGTCCCGCCGCTGCCGATCCCGGAGGAGACCCTGCTCGCCACCCTCGTCTACGAGGTCTACTCCGACGTGCCAGCAGGGACCACCGTCCCGCTCCGCAACGAGCACCGCACCTTCGGCCAGCCGAACCCGATCTCGAACGTCTACATCGAGGAGGACGGGACGGAGATCCACCCGCGGCTTGGAAGCGGCTCGATCACGGTGACCTCCGGTCCCGAGCTTCCGGTCTTCCGCCGCGCCGATGCGAACTCGGATGCGAGGGTGGACATAGCGGACCCTATTTTCACCTTGAACCACCTCTTCCTCGCCGGCCCGGCGCCGGCCTGCGACGACGCGGTGGACGCGAACGATGACGGCCGCAGGGACATCTCCGATGCCGTCTACGCGCTCAGCTACCTCTTCATGGGCGGCCCGGCCCCGCCCGATCCAGGCCCGCACGTCGCAGGGCCGGACCCGACTCCCGACGAGCTGGGCTGCGGACCCTGATCCAGGGCTCTCGTGCGCACGGCTTCCTCCGCGTGCCCCCGCCTCGAGCTCCCGCGTGTTCCCCGCAAGCTCAAGCTCGGCCCGGGATCCCTGCACGCGTCCCGGCGCGGCTCTCTCCCCGCGGCGCTTGACGGGCCCGCCGGCGCTGCCTACGATCACGCGGTACCCCACAGGCCCCGCGCCGGGGCCCTTGCGTCCCCTTCCAGAACCGAGACCGGAGACCCGGAGATACCGCATGCCCGACATGCTCGACGTCGCCCGCTACGCCGTCCTCGTCTACGGGGCCCTCATGATCATGGGGGGCATCCTCGGGTACGTGCTGCCCGCGACGCCGAGCAAGGCCTCGCTGATCGCGGGGTGCGCGTCGGGCGCCCTCGCCGTGCTCGCGTTCTTCATCGCCCGGAGCGAGCCGACCCCGGGCCTCGCCATCGCCCTCGTCGTCTCGGCGGGCGTCGCCGTCATGATGGTCCCGCGTCTGAAGACGGCGAAGAAGCCACTGTCGACGCGGATCATCATCGGCTTGAGCGCGGCCACGGCGGTCATCGTGATCGTCGCTCTCGCCGCGGCCTGAGGAGGAGCACCTCGAAGGAGACTCGACCCATGCACGCACGAAAAACCGCCTCGCGCGCCGTCCTGTGCCTCGCCGCCGTCCTGTCCTGCGGTGCCCTTGCCGCCGCGCCGGTCAAGGTCGCGATCCTCACCGGCGAGAACAACCACGACTGGGTGTCCACGACGCCCGTCCTCGAGTCGATCCTCGAAGGCTCGGGGCGCTTCGAGGTGGAGGTGCTCGACAAGCCCTGGGAGGACGTGACGCCGGAGCGCCTCGCGCCCTTCGAGGCCATCGTCCTCAACTTCAACCCCACGTCGGGCAAGAAGTGGATGGACGCTCAGGCGGCGGCCTTCCTCGACGCCGTGGCCGCGAAGGGGAAGGGGGTCGTCGTGGTCCATGCCGCGGACAACGCCTTTCCGGGCTGGAGGGAGTACGAGAAGCTCCTGGGCGGAGCGTGGCGGTCGTCGGCGGGTCACGGCAGCTTCCACGCCTTCGCCGTGGAGATCGTGGACCGGGAGCACCCCATCACCCGCGGCCTGCCGAGGATCTTCGAGCACGCGGCCGACGAGCTCTACCACGGGCTCACCATGGAGCCCGGCGTGCGCGTCCTGGCCCTCGCCTTCTCGAGCAAGGCCCGCTCCGGCGGCATCGACCGCTACGAGCCCATGGCCTGGACGCTCCGCTACGGCCGCGGGCGCGTCTTTCACACGCCCCTCGGCCACGCCGCGAGCTCCATGGAGAGCGCGGGCTTCGTGACCCTCCTCCTCCGCGGCACGGAGTGGGCCGCGACGGGCGACGTGACGCTCCCCGGGGCGTTCCCCGAGTGGCGGCCCCTCACGAACGGGAAAGACCTCTCCGGCTGGGTCGGCGACCCGAAGCTCTGGCGGGCCGAGGGCGGCACGATCGTGGGGGAGTCCCCCGGGATCCGGCACAACAGCTTCCTCCGGACCGAGCGGCGCTACGGCGACTTCGTCCTGAAGGTCAAGGTGCGCCTCGTGCCCGACGAGGAGAACAGCGGCATCCAGCTCCGCAGCGAGTGGCTCCCGTCGGGCGAGATGTACGGCTACCAGGCCGACATCGGCAAGGGCTGGTGGGGGAGCCTCTACGACGAGTCCACGGGCAGGAACCTCCTCGTCTCGAGCTACGCCGAGAAGGGCTCCAAGGCGGTGCTGAAGAACGACTGGAACGAGTACGAGGTCGAGGCTATCCAGAACAGGGTGAAGATCCGCATCAACGGAGTCGTGACGACCGAGTTCGAGGACACCGTCCGCCGGCCCGACGGCCACATCGCGGTGCAGGTGCACGCGGGCGGGCCCCTCAAGGTCGAGTTCAAGGACTTGCTCATCCAGGAGCGGTGAGCGGAGGTGCGCCATGTTCGACTGGGAGGAGACGCAGGAGCCCGATGGGAAGGTGGTGGCGACGCTCTGCGGCACGAAGGTGGTGGTCTACGGGGCCAGGGAGGAGTCGCAGGGCTGGTGCTGGGAAGTGCGGTTCGCGGACGGCCAGGTCCAGACGGGCTACGCCGGTGACCCCGACACGGCCCTGGCCAAGGGCAAGAAGGTCGCGGAGCGGTTCCTCCAGTGACCTGGCCTGTGTCCTCTCCCCTCGAGGGACCCCGGGATGGGCTCCCTCCCGAGGGGAGAACGGGGTGGGTCTGCTGCGGGAGATTTGCGGTGGATGGGAGCCCGGCGCGGTTCGATACTGGGAGTCATCCAGTCTTGAGCCACGTTGGACCAGCAAACAGGAGAGCTTTGCATGCGTTGCGTCGTTACGTCCGCCGTCCTCTGTCTCGTCGCCTTCGGGGCCCTGCAGCTTGCGGGGCTCCTGGACTCCGCCCCGCGGCAGGCGAGCGCCCTGGCTGTTGCCGGGGCCGCCCCCACGGTCTCGGACTTCATGCTCGTGGTCCACGGGACGAAGGGCCTGCGGGGCCAGATCGACGAGGCCACGAAGGGCGGCGGGCCCTCCGACGAGAAGGCCTGGAGGACCCTGAAGGCCCGCTCGGCGGTCCTGGTCTACCTCACCGAGACCATCCTCAAGCCCAGCGTGCCCGAGAAGGGTTCGAAGGCGTCCTGGAACGCGAAGGTGGGGGAGTACCTGAAGACGGCGAAGGCCGTCGCGAAGGCCGCGGGCGACGAGGACCTGGACGGCATCACGGTCGAGGTCGCGAAGCTCACGAAGGGCTGCGAGGGATGCCACAAGGCGCACCGCTGACGGCGGGGAGTCTCGAGAGGACCGGGCGGCGCCGGCCCCAGCGGGATACCAACGCCTACCGCGTCGACCGCACATACCTCTGGAACTACGAGCACGGGCCGAGCCTCGAGGGGCCCTTGCCCGCGGTGCCCGGCGCGCCCGGAATGTGCGGAATGCGCGGAGTGCGCGCCGCGCCGCTCAAGGACCTCATGGGGCTTCGCGTGGCCTCGCGGTTCGGCATCTCGGCCGGGATCCTCCTCAACTCCCGCTGGATCGAGGCCTTCGCGCGCCTCGGCTTCGACCTCCTCACCTACAAAACGGTCCGGAGCGCGAGGAGGTCCTGCTACCCGCTCCCCAACTGGGTGTACCTCGAGCCCGCGGGGCCCGGCCGGGGCGCCCGCGGCCGAGGGCGCGGGCCGCCCGTCTTCCGCCGCCGGGCGCGCATGCCCCGCGACGTCCGCCATGTCACCTCGGCCGTCTGCTTCGGCATGCCCTGCATGGAGCCCGCCGTGTGGCGCGCCGATGTCCGGAGGGCGCGTCGCGTCCTCGGGCGCGGCCAGGCCCTCGTGGTGAGCGTCGTCGGCACGCCGCGAGGCGGCGGCAAGGGGCCGAGCCTGGGCGAAGCCCTCGCCGAGGACTACGTCCGCTGCGCCCGGTGGGCCGCCGAGGCCGGCGCGCACGCCGTCGAGGCGAACCTCTCCTGCCCCAACGTGTGTACCGCCGAGGGGCAGGTCTACCAGGACCCCGAGCTGTCGCGGGCGCTGGCCGCGGCGCTGCGCGACGCGCTCCCCTCGACGCCCCTCCTCCTCAAGGCGGGACGCTTCGAGAGCCGCGCCCGCCTCGAGGCCTTCTACCGCGCCGTGGAGGGGAAGGCCGACGCGGTCGTCCTCGTGAACGGCGTCTCGGGACGCGTGGTCGACGAGCTCGGCGAGCCCGTCTTTCGCGGTCACGAGGCGGTGGGCATCCTCGGGCGCTGGATCCACGGCCGCGCGGTGCGGAACGTGCGCGAGGCTGTGGCCGCCTCGCGCGCAGAAGGCTTGCGAACGCTCACCATCGCCGTCGGGGGCGTCCTCTCGGTGGAGGACGCCGCCGACTTCTTCAATGCCGGCGCCGCAGCGGTCCTCGCGGGCGGGGGAGCGGCGCTCGACCCGGGGCTCGCGGCAAGGGTCAAGGCGGCGAGGCCGGAGTGGTGAGCTACCGCCGTGCCTCGACGATCTCCTCGGAGACTGGCCTGCCCTGGACGGCGATCGGCTGCCGGTCCTTCGGAATGCCTGGCTTGCGCCGATGGACGCTCGACCTGACGATGCCCAGCTCAGCGAGGCGCTGCTTGAACCGTCGTTCGCTCGACTCCGTCACCGTGCGATCTGCTTCGATAGCCATCCGTTGCCTCCGCCAAGATAGCCTCATTGTCTGGGGTCCTGGCCAGCCCTGCAAGGATCAGGATCGGCGGCGGCGGGACCCGAGTCGCTGGCGTCGGTTTCCAGTACTCTTGACGTCCAGCTACTTCTTCCTGGCCTTCTCCCGCGCCGCAAGCAGCCTCTCGGCCTGCTTCTCCATGGCGGGGTAGTGATCGGGCGCGAAGCCGATCGTGCGGCGGACGATCCGGCCCTCGTGGTTGATCCAGAGCGTCGTGGGGAAGCCCTTGACGGCGAAAAGGTCCTCCGCGACCTTGCTCCCCATGAGCAGGATCGGGTGCTTGAGCTTCCCCTTCTCCGCGAACTCCTGGACCTCGTCCTTGGGCTCGTCGTAGCCGTTGATCGCCATCACCGCGAACCCCTTCGTCCCGTACTTCTCGTGGAGCTTGGTCAGGTAGGGAGCCTCCCTACGACAGGCCCCTCAGCCGACGCCCCAGAAGCTCAGGAGCGTGACCTTGCCCTTCGTGGCCTCGCGGAAGCTCACCTGCTTGCCCTCGAGGCTCTCGAGGGTGAACTCGGGGGCCGCCTTCCCGAGGCCCATGGACCTGTAGGCGTCGAGGCGCGGGCTCAAGGCCTTCCCCGCGAGCTCCAGGACGGTGTCCTTCGCCTGGCCCTTGAAGGCCTCGATCTTCTTTGCGATCTCGTCGGGGGCCACGAAGGCCGCGAAGTCGGCCCCGATCCCCTGGAGGTCCCTGTCCAGGGCGGCGGTCTTCGCCGAATCGGCGCCGTCGGCTCCGACGAGCCGCTTCGCCTCCAGCGCGATGGCGCGCTCGAGCTTGACTGTCGTGGCGTCCGCGCCGTCGCCTTCGGCATCGCCCTCGCCTTCGCCCCCGCTGACCTTCACGTCGGCGGCGATGCGCGTCTCCACGCGCGATGGGAGGCGCGTCGCCGGGTCCACGACGTACCGCTCGCTCCAGCCCGTGAGCGTCGCCGGGCTCCCCTGGAACTTGAAGGAGGGCTTCGAGCCCGCCGCGAGCTCCCGGACCACCTCGACGGCCGCGCCGTCCTTCCTCGCCCGCGTCACGAGCGCCGCCTTGACCGTCGCCAGCCCCGCGAAGGACACCTCAGCATCCGACTTCGCCTCCTCGCCCTCCCCGGGCGGCGAGAAGGCCGGGAGGAACGCCGCGGGGAGGAAGGGAGAGATCTCCGCGGAGGACTCCTCGAGGTCCCCGGCGACGTCCTCCGAGGAGACGAGCCCGAAGGGGCCGGCGCCCGCGAGCTCGTCGAAGCCGTAGAGGGGCGGCCTCGCGTCATCGCCATCGAACTCGACGAGGCGGACCGCGGCGACCAGGAGCTTGCCGGGCGCTCCGGAGCGGGCCCGGAAGGCCAGGGAAGCCTTCGCCTTCGTCTCGCTCGAGCCGTCACCGGAGGACTGCTTGAGGATGACGGTGCCCTCGTAGAGCCCGGCCTGGCCCGGGGAGAGCTGGAGCGCGTCGCCCGCGAAGCCTTCCCGCGCGAGGAGGGCCAAGGCTAGGGCCAGCGGCAGTAAGTAGCGCATGGGGTTCTCCAAGGAACGTGGTAGATTCTCGAGACGGTAAACGGCTCGAGACGGCAAACGACCGCGAGATTGTAATGGCCACGGACCTCGAACGGTAGGGAGCAAACCATGCAGAGCGGCTTCGCCCAGGAGTTGCACGGGAAGACGGCCCTGGTGACGGGCGGGACTCGCGGGATCGGCTTCGCCATCGCGAGAGCGTTCCTCGAGCGGGGAGCGCGCGTCGCCATCACGGGGCGGAAGGAGGACGGCGTGCGCGCCGCGGTCGCGTCGCTCCGCGATGCCGGGCCAGACCGCGTCCTCGGCGTCGCGGCCCACAGCGCCCGGCCCGAGGACGTGGCTCGCGCCTTCGGAGAGGCGCAGGCGGCCTTCGGGACCGTGCAGGTGGTCGTCAACAACGCCGCCACGAACCCCACCATGGTGCCGCTGGCCGAGGTGGAGCCCGAGGTCTTCGACAAGATCCTCGAGACGAACTTGAAGGGCTACTGGCTCGTCGCGCGCGAGGCCGCCCGGAGGCTGCGCGAGGCGGGCGTGCCCGGGAGCATCGTCAACGTCTCGAGCGTGGCCGCGTTCCGCGCGTGGCCGGGGCTCGGCGCCTACGGCGTCTCAAAGGCGGCCGTGAACATGCTCACGCAGGTCCTCGCGGCGGAGCTCGGGCGGCACTCGATCCGCGTGAACGGCATCGCCCCGGGCGTGGTGCGCACGAGGTTCAGCGAGGCCCTCTGGAAGGCCCCCGGGGCCGAGGAGAAGGCCGCGGCGCGCTCGTCCCTCGGCCGCATCGGAGAGCCCGAGGACATCGCCGGAGCGGCGGTGTTCCTCGCCTCCGACGCCTCGCGTCACGTAACGGGCCAGACGATCATCGTGGACGGCGGCACGACGACGGGGTGAGGGCTGCCGCGGGCCCCGCAGGACGGGCTCCTCGGCGGGAGGCCGAGGTGCGCGAGGGCGCCGGCGCGAGGCGACGGCCCTCCGGAATCCAGGGGCAGGCGGCGGGAGGAATCCGCTCCTCGGTGTGACGCCGGGCCGCGCGGCACGGTGCCCGCGGCGCCGGGAGAGCTCTTGGCAACGCAGCGCCGAGAAAGGAGCCCGCCATGAAGACTTTCCGGCGTGGTTCAAGAACCGCGATTACGCGGTTCAGAACCACGCCGACTTTCCCCCTCCCCACGACGACCCGTCACGGAGAGCCGAGGTGCCCGACGCCCACGGCCATCCTCGTCCTCGCGGCCCTCGGGGCGCGCGGCGCCCTCGCCGACTGCTCCGGCGTGACGGACCCCATGGGGAGCGGTCTCCCCTCGGTGAACATGGGCCCCGTGGTCGTCACGCAGGCCTACCTGGCCGACGGCCTGACCCCTTCCCCCCTCGACGTCTCGGACTGCACGGGCGGCGGTGGCCTGAAGCTCTTCATCCCCTGGAGCGACTCCGGGGCCAACCCGCCCGTCGCCTTCAGCTTCGTGGATGCGTGCCCCGAAGGGGCCGATCAGGTCACCATCACGGCGGGGGGGCTTCGCGGGCCCGGCCACGTGGACGGCCTACGACACCGCCGGCGCGGTGGTGAGCACCGCCATCGTCCCCGGAGGCGGCCTGGTGACGTTCCCGCTGGCGGGGCCCAAGATCCGCAAGGTCAGCGTCCTGGGCGCCGAGCTCTGCGTCCAGCAAGTCTGCTGGACCTGCGCCGCGGACCCGCCCGCCATCACGTTCGATGACCTGGCGCCCGGCACGCTCGTCGGGAGCCAGTACGAGCCCCTGGGGGCGGTCTTCGGGGAGCTCCGGAACGCGGTGCGCATCGTCGGCGCGGACCCGCCGGGGACGGCCTCGGGGAAGCAAGCGCTCCAAGCCTACTCGGGCGACCTCCCGAGCCACCCGGGACCGAGGAGGTTCCGCCGCGCCCGGCCTCGCCGCCGGGCGCGGCGGCGCCTGCGAGCGGCTGCAGGGGGCCGAGCGCTATGCGAAGAGGCCCTTCAAGTACCGCAGGTCCGCCGCCGACTGCTCGAGGAGCTCGGGGGTCGTGAGGCTGCGGAAGCTCGTCCCGCCCTTGTACTCGCTGTGGAGGGAGACGACCCCGTCGTACTTGAGGCCCTTCAAGTAGGCGGCGAACTCGGGGAGCGGCGCCTGGCCGTCGGCCAGCGGCGTGTACTGCCAGCGGTAGCGCATCTGCCCCTTCGCGTCCCTCGAGCCCTCGAGCCAGCGAAAGTTCTTCACGCCCACGAGGGCGAGCCAGGGGGCCAGGAGGTCGAGCCCCAGCTCCCAGCCCGCGAGGCTCCCCTCCATGGTCATGTGCATGGGGTCGGCGTAGGCTCCGGCGTCGGAGGGCACGAAGGGCTTGAGGACGAGGTAGAGGAGCGCTCCGCCCGAGGCCACGAACCGGCCCGAGTGGCAGTGGACGCAGGGGAGCACGCGGTACTTCTCCCCGAGGCGCGCGAGGCGTTCGAGGCGGCGGCAGCACTCGGCGACCTGCGCCTCGAGGGTGCCGAAGGGCCGGTAGGGCCAGTAGCCGAGCTTGAGCCGGCGCGCGCCGTAGTGCGCCGCGGCGGCGAAGATGGCCTCGGCGTGGGGGCTGTCCGTGTCCGTGACCGCCGTCGAGACCATGGGGATCGCGACGCCCTCGGCATCGGCGATCCGCTTCGCCTCGGAGAGCCCGACCTCGGCATCCTCGGGTTTCACGTGCCCGCCGGGGCGGAGCGTGAGGTCGAGCCCGTCGAAGCCGGCGCGCTTCGCCGCCGCACAGCACTGGGCCACGGTGAGGTCGGAGAGGTTGTCGGTGAAGAGTACGAATTGCATGCGGGGATCTTCCCGCCGAGGCTGGGGTCTTGTCCAGGGGCGTCCCGCCCGTGCTACAATCCCGCCTCGAAGGAGCTCGCCAAGGCAATCCGCCGAGGCAGGGAGCGGCAAGGAGGCGCCATGGATGCGATCGTCGGCGATCGGAAGAAGATCCTCGTGCGGCAGACGAAGGAGTGGGGCGAGATCTTGATCGGCTTCGAGTCGAGGAACCGCTTCGAGGTCCTCGACGAGGACGGGCAGGTGCTCGGGTACGCCGCCGAGGAGGCGGGCGGTTTCACGGCGGTCCTCCTGAGGAACCTCCTGGGTCACTGCAGGGCCGCCACGGTGCACGTCTACGGGCCCGGCGGCGAGGAGCTGGGGCGCGGCGTGAAGCCCTTCCGCTTCTTCTTCCACCGCATGGAGGTCTTCGAGGGGGGCCGGAAGATCGGCGCGGTCCAGCGGCGCTTCTCGGTCCTCCACAGGAAGTTCACCGTGGAGGACGCCTCGGGCCAGGAGGTGCTCACGCTCCTGAGCCCGTTCCTGCGGATCTGGACCTTCAAGCTCCTCGCCGAGGGGCAGGAGGTGGGCCGCATCTCGAAGCGGTGGGGCGGGCTCCTCAAGGAGATGTTCACGGACGCGGACGTCTTCGGCGTGGAGTTCACGCACCCGCGGCTGCCGCAGGAGGTCAAGAAGCTCCTCCTCGTCGCCGTGTTCCTCGTGGACTTCACCTGCTTCGAGAACAACCAGGGCCGCGGCTCCCTCCTGGACTGGGGCTCCGGGTAGGGGAGATATGGGCCTCCGCCTCACGCTGGCCGCCGTCCTGGGGAGCCTCGCGAACGCCGCGCTGGCCGTCCCTCCGCCAGGGCCCAACGTCCTCTGGATCACCGCCGAGGACCTGAGCCCGGACCTCGGCTGCTACGGGGCCCCGGGCGCCCGCACGCCCAACCTCGATCGGCTTGCGTCGCAGGGAGCGCGCTTCGTGCGGGCCTTCTCGGTCGCCGGGGTCTGCGCGCCGAGCCGCTCCGCAATCATCACCGGCATGCACCCGACCTCGATCGGCACGCACCCCATGCGCTCGAAGGGCGTGCCGCCGGCGCACGTCAAGTGCTTCACCGAGCACTTGCGCGCCGCGGGATACCACTGCACCAACAACTCGAAGACGGACTACAACTTCGACTGCCCCTTGACGGCCTGGGACGAGAACGGCCCGCGGGCCCACTGGCGCGGTCGCGCGCCGGGTCAGCATTTCTTCGCCATCTTCAACTTGACGGTGACCCACGAGGCGAAGATCCGCGCCCCCGACGCGGAGACCGCGAGGCTCACGCGGGACCTCAGGCCCGAGGACCGCCACGACCCGGCTAAGGCGGAGCTGCCGCCGTACTACCCCGACACGCCCGTCGTGCGCCGCGACTGGGCGCGCTACCAGGACCTCGTGACGGCCATGGACCTCGAGGTCGCGCGGATCCTCCAGGCGCTTGAGGACGACGGGCTCGCGGAGCACACCGTGGTCTTCTTCTTCTCCGACCACGGACGCGGCCTGCCGCGCGCCAAGCGCTGGGTCTATGACTCGGGGATCCACGTCCCGCTGATCGTGCGCTGGCCCGGGGTCATCGAGCCCGGGGCGGTCCGGGGCGAGCTCGTGAGCCTCCTCGACCTGGCGCCGACGATGCTCTCCATCGCGGGCATCGAGGCGCCGCGGCACCTCCAGGGCCGGGCCTTCCTCGGGCCGGCCGCCGGACCGCCCCGCGACCTCATCTTCGCGGCGCGGGACCGCATGGACGAGACCTGCGACGTGATCCGCTGCGCGCGCGACCAGCGCTTCAAGTACATCCGGAACCTCCAGCCGGGGAAGCCCTACGCGCAGTACATCCACTACATGGACCAGATGCCGACCCTGCGCGAGATGCGGCGCCTGAACGCCGAGGGCAAGCTGGCGGGCACCCAGAGGCTCTTCTTCCTGCCCGAGAAGCCCGCCGAGGAGCTCTACGACGTCGAGGCGGACCCCCACGAGGTCCGGAACCTCGCCGCCGACCCCGCGCACCGCGAGCGCCTCGAGCGCCTGCGCTCCGCGCTCGAGCGCTGGACGCGCGAGACGGGGGACCTGGGCCTCGTGCCCGAAGAGGAGCTCCAGGAACGCCTGCGGCCCGGCGGGAAGTGGTCCGTGACGGCGGCGCCGGTCCTGGAGCCCGCCGGCGGGCGCTTCGAGGGCCCCGTGCGCGTGCGGGTCTCCTGTCCCACGGAGGGCGCCTCGATCGCCTACACCCTGGAGGAGGGCGAAGGCGCGCGCTGGAAGCTCGCCGCGGGCGACGTCGAGGTGCGAGCCACTTGCCGGCTGCGCGCCAAGGCCTGCCGCCTCGGCTGGAAGGACAGCCCCGAGGTCTCGGCGAGCTTCACGATCGGCGGGCCGGGGCGAAGGTGACTGGCGGATTTGAGACTTGACGATTGCATTGGACTAGCGTACACTGCCCGCATGACCGCTGAGAGGCTCCGAGCCGCGTTTAGAGCCAAGCCGTTCAGGCCCTTCCGGATCCACCTCGCCGATGGAGGCGAGCTGCAGGTCACGCACCCGGAGCTGGCCTGGGTGGCGCCCGACGGTCAGACCGCGGTGGTCATCTGGCCTCAGACCGAGCTCAACATCGTGGACTTGCCCGCGGTCACGCGGATCTCGCGAGCGAGGAGCGCCCCGCGCCGCAGGGAGGGGTGAGGGCCTTCCAT
This sequence comes from Planctomycetota bacterium, assembly GCA_016209535.1. Lineage (GTDB taxonomy): Bacteria > Planctomycetota > UBA8108 > UBA8108 > SXIK01 > JACQVW01. Next base: position 30,187 of record JACQVW010000835.1, read on the forward strand.
GAGCCAGGCCGCATCGCCTTGGCTCCCCGCGGAAGAAGAGGTACACTCGTTGCGGTCAGATACGGAATCTGTCGGAGACGTCGTCCATGACCGTCCTTAAACGAGCCGTGCCGCCACTGGAAGCAGGGGACTCCCTGACGCGGGAGGAGTTCATCCGCCGGTGGCAAGCGTCGCCCGAGGTCAAGAAGGCGGAGCTCATCGGAGGGATCGTCTACATGCCGCCGGTTGGATCGGAGCACGGGGAGAGCAGTCCCGGGCTCGTCTCTTTCCTGCACTATTATGCAGGCCACACGCCGGGCTGCGTTGCAGGCGAGAACAGCACCTGGCACATGCTGGAGGATGCCCCGCAACCGGATGCACACCTGCGGATCTTGCGGGAGTGTGGCGGAGCCTCCTGGGTGGAGCGCGGCTTTCTGCACGGCGCCCCGGAGCTCGCCGCCGAGACCGCGCTCTCTTCGAGCTCCTACGACCTGCACCAGAAAAAGGACCTCTACGAGAAAGCAGGGGTCCAGGAGTACGTCGCGTACCTTCTCCGCGAGCGCCGCATCGCCTGGTTCCGACTCGTGGGAGACAAGTTCCAGGAAGTGGAAGCGCCCTCGGAAGGGATCTTGCGCTCCACGGTGTTCCCGGGGCTGTGGCTCGACGTGCCGGCCTTCCTGGCCCAGGACCTCCCGCGGGTGCTGGCGACCCTCAACGGCGGGCTGGGCTCGAGCGAGCATGCGGAGTTCGTGCGGCGGCTCGAGGCGGAGCGCGCAAGGCGCGGGTCAGGATAACGGCGCTCCCCGCGACATCGGCCGGGAGCGACTCCTCCAGCTCCACGCCGACTCGGGCGGCGACCTGAAGGCCATGGCCGCCGTCCTGGGGATCAGCCTCCGCGCGCTTTACAAGCGCTACCGCCAGGCAGGACTCAGGCCGAGGGACCTCAGAGCCTGACCGTCCTCCCCTCCTTCTCCCTCAGCAGGAACGCGCGGCGCTCGGCGGCGAAGGCCTTCAGGCCTCCTACTGCCCGACCTCGCGCAGCATCTCCAGGGCGGCTGCGTGCCCCGGCAGGACCGCAAGCAAGCGGCGCAGCGCGTCGCGCGCCCTCTCGCGGTCGCCGCGCTCGAGGTGCAGCCTGGCGAGGTTCGTGTACGGCGGCGCGAGCCTCGGGTCGGCGGCGATGGCGCGCTCGAGGTGGCGCGCGGCCTCGTCGACCTCGCCCAGCGCCGCGTGCACCATGCCGAGGGTGTTGAGGAGCCCCGCGTGGCCGGGCCTGCGCTCGAGGCCCGCGAGGGCCGCCCCCTTCGCCCCGGCGAGGTCCCCGAGGGCCGTGAGGTAGTTCGCGAGGTTCAGCCACGAGTCGGCGTCGCGCGGGTCGATCCGGAGCGCCTCCCGGGTGGACTCGACCGCCAGGTCCCGGTACCCCGCGCGGTAGCGGGCGTAGCCGAGCTGCCGGCGGAACGGGGCCGACTCGGGGTCGCGCGCGACGGCCCCCTCGCAGACCTGGAGCGCCTCCTGCGCGTGACCCGCCTTGAGGAGCTCGTTCGAGAGGTTGAGGACCGCCTCGGCGTGCGCCGGGTTGCGCTCGACGATCGCGCGGAACATGCCGAGGGCCTCCTCGGCGCGCCCCGCCTTCGCGAGCAGCGTCCCCACGTTGTTCCGCGCGTCGTCGAGGCTCGGGGCGAGCTCGAGGACGCGCCGGTACGCGCGCTCCGCATCCTCGAGCCTCCCGCCCTCGGCGCACGCCACGGCGTAGTTGAAGAGGCTGTCCGAGTCCTCGGCGTGCCGTCCGAGGGCCGCGGCGAAGACCGCCCGCGCCTCGCCGTGGAGCCCCGCCTCGAAGAAGGCGTTCCCGAGGCCCAGGAGGTCTCGGTGGAAGGCGGGCCGGAGGGCCGTGCCCGGGAAGGGGAGCGCCAGGGCGAGTCGCGCCGCAGCGTCGCGCGGGATCCGGCGCACGTCCGCGGCCCAGGAGGCCGCCGCGCCTCCGCGCCAGGCCTTCACGATGGCTCCCGACGCGTCGAGGAGGAAGGACGATGGCACGGCGAGGTCGCGCCGCAGGCTCCAGAGGTGGCGGTGGACGATGTTCCAGGCAGCGAGCGCGCGCCCGTCGGCGCGCACGGTGGGGGACCGGTACCCGAGCCGCCTCACGCCCTCCGCGCACGCATCGGGCGCGGCCGTGGCGTCGGCGACGACGTGGAGCACGCGGCCGCCCGCCGACTCGACGAGCGCCTCGGCCCGGCGCACCTCCGCCACCTCGGCGGCGCAGGCAGGGCAGGCGATGGAGAGGAAGTGGACGACGAGGGGCTTCCCCAGCAGGCGCGAGGGGCCGAGGAGCTCTCCGCTCGCGGAGGCGGCGTTCGCCGCCGTGACCGCGAGCGCCGGGAGGGCGAAGTCCGGCGCCGGGAGTGGCTCGATGAGCCACGTCGCGACGGCCTCCGGAGCCTCTCCCGCGGACGTGGGTGCCGGCGAGGCCCGGGGCGCGGCGGCACCGCCGAGCGCCGCGGCTCCGGGCTCCGCGAAGGGCTCCGCGGCGGGCGCCTCGCCCTCCCGCACGAGGTACCGCCGTCCCGGCGCGAGCTTCCCGAGCCGCTGGACGCCGCCTCCGGGCCACCGGACCTCCGCCTCGACCTCGCCCGGGTCCTTTCCGAGGCCGAAGCAAAGCCACCGGCTCGACTGCGAGAGGAAGAACGACCCCGCCTGCACCTCCTTCACTCGCTCGCCCCGCGCCGTGCGGACGGTCACCCGGGCTCCGACCCCATCGCGGTTCGAGGAGCGGCCCTCGCAGCGGATCCAGATGGCTTGCCCCGCCCGAGGCCAGACGTTCAGGAGCACTCGCACCTGGGGGCCCGTGCGGTTCCGGAGGACCAGGTCGGGCCTCCCGTCGCGCTCGATGTCGAGCACGCACAGCGCCCGGCCGTCGTCGAGGAAGTCGGTTCCCGCGGCACCGGCGATGGGGGCGAAGGTCCCGTCGGCGCAGGCCGCGTGGAGGCACTTCCGCTCGCTCCCGCCCCAGGACAGGTCCTCGCGGATCATGCGGTTGATCGCCTCCCAGCCGTCTTCGTAGCGCTGGACCCGGAGGGCCTCCTCCGGCGACTGCGACACGACCTGCCGCCAGAAGAAGCTTCAGAGGTCGTCCTTCCGCGCGTTCGTGATGAAGCCGTTCTGGACGAAGATGTCCTCGCGCCCGTCGAGGTTGAAGTCGACGAACCCGCTCGCCCAGGCCCAGCGGCCGAAGTAGGCTCGGCTCGCCTCGCTCACCTCCTCGAAGGTGCCGTCCCCGCGGTTCCTGAAGAGGCTGTTCCCTCGGGCGTGGCGGCGGTAGAGGGCCTGGAGGGAGGGGCTCGAGGCCTTGTAGTCAGGCGTGCCCGTCACGCGCCTCCCCGCCGAGGAGAGCATGTTCCCGACGTAGAGGTCCAGGTCGCCGTCGGAGTCGTAGTCCTCCCACGCCACGCTCATGCCGGCCCCCACGTCCTCGATCCCCGACTCCCGGGCCGCCTCGGTGAACCGGCCGCCGCCGTCGTTCCGGTAGTACTGGTTCGAGCCGAAGTCGTTGGCGACGTAGAGGTCCGGGTCGCCGTCTCCGTCCGCATCGCCCCAGGCGGCGGCGAAGCTGAAGCGGTCGTTGTCGCGGTCGAGCCCCGAGCCCGGCGTCGCGTCCTCGAAGGTGCCGTCGCCGCGGTTCCGGAAGAGGAAGTTGGGCGCTCCGTTCCTCGCCTCGTGGTACGGGAAGGGGAGCCTGGAACCCACCTCGCCCACGGCGCCGCGCCAGAAGACGTAGGCGCAGAGGTAGACGTCGAGGTCGCCGTCGAGGTCGTGGTCGGCCGCGGCGGCCGAGATCGGCGTCGACCTCGCGGCGGCGATGGGCGGCACGACGCCCGGCGCCTCGCGGAAGGTACCCCCTTCGTTCCGGAGGACCAGGGCTCCCGTCTCGGTCACGAGGAACAGGTCCTGGTCCCCGTCGTTCTCGAGGTCGAGGAAGAGCGCGTGGTGCGTGCCGTCGACGACGTCCGCGCCCGAGCCGCGGCTCTGGTCGGCGAAGGTCCCGTCGCCGCGGCCCCTGAAGAGCACGTTCGGCAAGCCCGGTGGCATGCACACGTACAGGTCGTCGATGCCGTCCGAGTCGAAGTCGCCGGCGGCGGCACCGTGGTGGCCGTAGACGTCGATCCCCGTCGCCGCATCGAGGCGGGCGCGGAACTCGTCGATCCCCGGGACGAGCAGGTCTCGGTACACCGGGCTCGCCCCGAGGGCCGCCTCGGTCACGTCGGCGAAAGGCTTCGCCTCGAGCTCGGCGCGCAGCACGTCGCGCATCTCCCAGGCCGAGAGCCTCCAGCCCGGCGAGGCCGCCGTGCCCGTCAGCCTCCAGGAGAGGTCGGCCGTTCCCGTCCACTGCCAGCGCCTCCCGCCGTCGAGGCCGCCCGAGAGCTCGAAGATCGCGGTCGACGCGAGGGCCCCCGAGGCGGGATCCCCCAGGACCTGGATCACCTTGAACGCCGCGCCCTCGAGTCTCTCGAGGGGCGCGATGAGCTCGCCGATCGCCCGCAGGAAGCCTCCGGCTCCCTGCGCCGCACGTTCGGGCGCTCCTCTGCCGGGGAGCCCCTCGCGCACCGCGAGGCCGTCCTCGGCGAGGATCTCCCTCGTGGCCCCGGGTGGGATGCCGCGCGCCGTGAACCCCTCCGCCAGGACTTCCGCCGCCGCGGCCCGGGCGGTCTCGCTCCCGGGCTCGAGGAAGGCTCGCTTCAGGACCTCGAGCCGGGGCTCGATCGCCTCGTCCGCCTCCTCCACGACGAAGCGGTCGCCGCCGGGGGCGACCTTCGCGCGCAGGTCCTCGACGGAGCCGGCCGGCGCGGGGACCTGCACTTGCGTGCCGGGAGGGAGCAGCGCGGTCCCGCCGGGCGCCTCGAGGCCCCCAGACCTCGAGGCCCGGGGAGCCCGGAGGAGCAACGCTGCCCCGGCGAGGGCGGCCATCGCGGTGCCGAGGGCCAGGGCTGCGGCGGCGAAGGGGGTCTTGCGCACGAGGTTTTTGTTCAACAGCTCCGGGCCGGGGCCGTACAATCTCCGGCGGAGAAGAGAGACCCGCATTCTACGGGAGCCCTTTCCCGGCGTCGATCCAGGAGGTTTGCGATGCGTGTTCGGACCGTGGCCGTCGTGAGCGTTCTAGGGGCCTTCGTCGTCGGGGTGCTCGCCGCGCCTGGGGCGCTGGCGGAAGAGCCGAAGGACAAGCCGGCCGAGAAGGCCGCGGACAAACCCGCGGACAAACCTGCGGACAAACCTGCGGACAAACCTGCGGACAAACCTGCCGACAGGCCCGCGGCCGACAAGGCCGCCGAGGAGGAGAGCCCGCTGGCGAGGAAGGTCCGCGAGGTGGGCGAGGCGGGGCACATCCCGGACCGACTGCCGCGGCCGGGGGCTCGGCGGGCGCGAGAGGAGGCCCCCCCACGGGGCTTGCCCGCGTACTACTACCCATGGTATCCCTGGTTCGCGCTGCCCCAGACCTTCAACTACGGGCCCTACGAGTATCCTGCCCTCGTCCAGCACACGCCCCGCCTCGGCCTCCACCACACCTACCTGGGCGTGGACCAGCTCGGGTTCCGGGTCCCGGAGGACTCCGATCCCCTGGATGTCCCGCCGAACCTCGGCCGCTTCGTGGGCGTCGTGGGCACGGCGAAGGCCGAGCTGGCCGGCACGGCGCGGGCCGAGGGCGGCGACGAGGACGACGACGGCTCCATCGCCCTCATGAAGGCGGGCAAGCTCCGCGAGGCGGGCCGCCACCTCGCGGCGCGCTTCGAGGCGACCGACGATCCGCGCGGCGCGCTGCTCCTCGCCGAGGTCTTCTTCGGCCTCGGGAAGCCCTCGCACGCGGAGCTCCTCCTGCGCCACGCCCTCGCCTCGGAGGGGGTCGAGGAGGCCCTGCCCGGGGACGCGGGCGGCCACTTCGCGTCGCGGGACGACTTCGAGGCGAAGGTCCAGGAGCTGGGCTCGAGCGGCGAGCACCGCCTCCTCGCAGGGTACCTCGCGCTGCACACGAAGAAGCCCGAGGCGGGCCTCGACATCCTCCAGGACCTGGTGACCAAGGACTCGAAGGACAAGGCCGCGGGCCGCCTCTACCGCCACTACCTCGGGAAGGCCTTCACGGAGTAGCTGGCGCGCCTTGGTCTTTCGCGACGGGATCCTAGGGGGCAAGTCGGCCCTCATCACGGGCGGCGGGACGGGGATCGGTGCCTCGATCGCGCAGGAGCTCGCCCGGGCGGGCGCCGACGTGGCCGTCGCGAGCCGCGACCCGGCGCACCTCGAGGAGTCGCGGCGCGCGATCGAGGCCCTGGGCCGTCGCGCCGTCGCGATCGCCTGCGACGTGCGCGACGCCGAGGCCGTCGAGCGGCTCTTCGCCCAGGTGAAGGCGCGGCTCGGCGGCCTCGACGTCCTCGTCAACAACGCGGCGGGGAACTTCCTCTGCCCCGCCGACAAGCTCTCCCCGAACGGCTTCCGCTCGGTGGTCGAGATCGACCTCGTGGGCTCCTTCCTCTGCTCCCGCGCGGCCTTTCCGCTCCTCTGCGAGCGCGGCGGCGGCACGATCATCAACATCACGGCCACCCTCGGCTCGCAAGGCGTCCCCCTCCAGGTCCACGCGGGGTCGGCCAAGGCCGGGATCGACGCCATGACGCGGCAGCTTGCGAGCGAGTGGGGGCCTCGGGGCATCCGCGTGGTCGCGATCGCGCCGGGCCCGATCGGCGACACCGAGGGCATGCGGCGCCTCGCGGGCGGAAGGGACGAGGAGATCGCGCGGTCGATCCCCCTCCGCCGCCTCGGGCGCCGGGAGGAGATCGCCTGGCTGGCGGTCTACCTCGCCTCGGACGCCGCGGCCTGGATCACGGGCGCCACGGTCGTGGTGGACGGCGGGCAGAGGCTGCGGGCCTCGTTCTGACGGCACTGACGCCGGCACGCGAGCTCGGCAGGTGTACGCGAGCGCCCTCGTGACGCGCGCCTTGGACCGATAATCCTGCGCGCCGGGCAGGGCGGGAGGGCAAGTTTCGGTTTTCCCTCAATTCCCGGAAGCGTCCAGCCGAGTTATCAACGCGTGGCAAACGTTTCTGGAATGGTCACCTGGTTTTCTGAGAGGAGGTCCATCGTGAAGAGTCTCTGCCTGACCCTGGTCCTCGCGTCGCTCGTCGCCGTTGGGCTCGGGTGCGCGATGCCGCGATCGCCGATCCCCGGGATCCTGTTCGCCAACGTGTCCGACGGCCTCGCCGTCGGGACGGGCGATGTGAGCAACAAGGTCGGGGAGTCCATGGCCACGAGCATCGTCGGGATCACCCTCGGCGATGCGAGCATCAAGGCCGCCGCGGACAAGGGCGGGATCAAGAAGATCGGCCACGTCGACTACCACTCCTGGGGAGTGCTGGGGGTCTACAGCACCACGACCACGAGGGTCTACGGGGAGTAGGACCGCTTCGGGGCGGCCGAGGTTCGGGACCGGGGACCCTGCGGCGCGGGCCGCGGTGTCCCCGGTCTCGTCCCGGGGCGGCACGGACCTTCCAGGAGCTGACCGTCCAGGACATGGATGGACTCTGGACGCCCTCGGAGCCCAGGCCGCGGCGGGGCTCCCGGCGGCGCGGCCCCAAGGCCAGGCGCCCGGGCGAGTTGAGGCTCCGGCGTCCGCGTGCCCGAGGGGACGACTGCCGCGCGCCTCGCGCGCGCACGGTTCTTGCCCCCGGAGCTGCCGGAGCCCGGCGAAGCCGGGATCCGGAGAAACCCCCGATGCACTGCGCCCTGGACCGAGCAAGCGACCCCGCCGACGATTCCCTGAACGGCCAACTCCTGAACGGCCAACCCTGCACCCCCCGCCTCCCGCGCGGACCGACGGCGCCCGCCGGCTGGAGGAGAGACGCCTGGCTCGATGGCGCCGACCTGTGCCCCGCCATCCGTCCCGGCCTCGTCCTCCGGGAGTCCCAGGGGCGCCTCGTGATCCAGGATCCCGACACGGGGACCCACCACGAGCTCGGCCCGTCCGGCGCGGCGGCCTTCCTCCTATCCAACGGCACGCGGAGCCTCCCCGAGATCGTCCGTGAGGTGAACGGGAGGCTCAGGCCGGATCAGCTCGGGGAGACGCCGGACATTCCCCGCCTCCTCGGCGACCTCATCGAGCAACGGTTCCTGGTCCTCCGGAGGCGGCAGAGCGCCGCCTAGGCGTCCCGCGTCGCGTCTCGCCGCCGGCGAGGCGCGAGCGCCGGGTGTTCCGTGTCGGGTTTTCCGTTGAGGCCGGCGCCGGCTTCCTCGATCATGCACGGTCCCCGCCGAGGAGCATGTCGCTCGCCGGCGGGGCTCGACCGAGATCCCGGAAGGAGGCCCATGTTGCGACGCGAAGCGCTCTGGACTCTCGCGGTCCCATCGATCCTTGCCTGCGCGCCGGCCCCGGCGGCGGACCCGCCCCTGGACGCGCGCCTCGAGCGGGCGAAGACGCTCGACGACTACCACCCCTGGACCCCCGTCACCGACCTCGCCGCGTGGCGCGAGCGGGCGCAGCGCGTGCGCGACCAGGTCCTCGTCGCGGCGGGCCTCTGGCCCATGCCTCCCGCCGAGCCGCTCGACCCCGTGATCCACGGGAGGATCGACCGGGGCGACTACACCGTGGAGAGGGTCTTCTTCCGGAGCTACCCGGGCTTCTACGTCACGGGGAGCCTCTACCGGCCCAAGGGGGAGTCGAAGGAGCCGCGCCCCGCCGTCCTCTCGCCCCACGGCCACTGGCCCAACGGACGGTTCTTCGAGCGCTCCGACGCGGACGCCCGCAGGGAGATCGAGAAGGGGGCCGAGGTGACGCTCGCCGGCGGCAAGTACCCGCTCCAGGCCCGCTGCGCCATGCTCGCGCGACTGGGCTGCGTGGTCTTCCACTACGACATGGTGGGCAACGCCGACTCGAAGCAGATCGGCCACGCCCAGGGCTTCCGCGACGCCGAGGCGGGCCTCCGGCTCCAGAGCGCCTTCGGCCTGCAGACCTACAACTCGGTCCGCGCCTTCGACTTCCTCGCGGGCCTGCCCGGCGTGGACCCGAAGAGGATCGCCGTGACGGGCGCGAGCGGCGGCGGCACCCAGACCTTCTTCCTCTGCGCCATCGACGACCGCCCGGCCGTGGCCTTCCCCGCCGTCATGGTCTCGACGGCGATGCAGGGCGGGTGCGTCTGCGAGAACGCTCCGCTCCTCCGCGTCGGCACGGGGAACATCGAGTTCGCCGCCCTCATGGCCCCGCGGCCCCTGGGCATGACGGGCGCGAACGACTGGACCCTCGAGATCGAGAAGAAGGGCCTGCCCGAGCTGAAGGCCCTCTACGGGGCCTTCGGCGTCCCGGACCTGGTCGACGCGAAGTGCTATCCCCACTTCGACCACAACTACAACCAGGTGAGCCGCGAGCGCATGTACGCCTGGTTCAACCGGCACCTGAAGCTGGGCCACCCCGAGCCCGTGGAGGAGCGGCCCTTCGAGCCCATCCCGCCCGCCGAGCTCTCGGTCTTCGACGCCGAGCACCCGCGACCCGCCGACGCTGCCGACGCGGCGGCGCTGCGACAGACGCTGACCGCGATCTCGGAGCGCCAGATGGCGGCGATCGCGCCGCGCGATGCCGCGAGCCTCGCCGAGCACCGGCGCATCGTGGGGGCGGCGCTGCGAGCGGTCGTGGTGAGCGGGCTGCCGGCGCCGGGCTCGGTGCGCGACGCCGGGGAGGCCGCCGCCTCCACCGGAGCGCAGGGCCAGCGGAAGCTCGTCCTCCAGCGCGCCGGCTCGGCCGATCGCGTGCCGGCTCTCCTGGCCATGCCCAAGGAGTGGAAGGGCGCGGTGGCGGTGATCGTCAGCGAGGCCGGCAAGGGGGCGGTCCTCGGCGGCGCCGAGGGCGGCGCGCCGCCGGGCGGCCTCGCGGGCCTCGCGCGGGCGGCCCTCGAGCGCGGCGCCGCAGTCCTGGCGCCCGACGCGTTCCTCGTGGGGGAGGCGCGCCGGGGCGACACGGGGCCGCAGGTCGACTCGAGGCGCCACGTGGACTACTTCGGCTACACCTTCGGCTACAACCGGACGCCGCTCGCGAACCGGGTCCACGACGTCTTGACGGCGATCGCGTACGCCCGGGACCTGCCGGGCGCGAAGGCCATCCACCTCGTGGGGCTCGGCGAGGGCTGCCTCTGGGCGCTCCTCGCCCGCGCCCTCGCGGGCGACGCCGTCCGGGCCACGATCGCCGAGAGGCCCTCCTTCGACTTCGCCGACGCGAAGGACCCGAGCGACCTCCGCTTCCTGCCCGGAGGACTCAAGTACGGCGGGTGGGGCGCGTTCGCGGCCGTCTCGGCGCCGGCGGACCTCTGGCTCGCCGGGAAGCGCGAGCCGCCCGCGGTCCTCGCGGCGGCCTATCGCGCCGCGGGGGCCGAGGGGAGGCTCCGGCGGGTCGAGTCCGCCTCCTCCCTGGCTGAGGTCCTCGGGGAGATCCTCCGGTAGCCGCGCCATGGGCACGCCCTCCTGCCTGCTGGCGCTCCTCGCCCTCCTGGGGGGCGCCGCGCGAGGCGCGCAGGAGCCGCGGCGCGTCCCGCTCAAGCTCCTCTCCTACAACCTCCATGGCGGCCAGGAGGCCACCGCGGCCGTCATGGCCAGGTTCATCGCGGGCGTGGGGGCCGACGTCGTGAGCCTCCAGGAGGTCCCGTCGGCGCAGTACCGCGACGACCTGGCGCGCCTCGCGGGGTACCCGCACGTGAGCCTCCTCGACCGCGGCAAGGCGCTCCTCTCGCGCCTGCCCCTCGAGGGCGAGCGGGTCATCCCCCTCGTCTTCGACAGGAGCCTCGTGCGCGCGACGGTGGCGGTCGAGGGGATCCCCGTCTCGCTCTACGGCGTGCACATCTCCTGGGACGTCGACGGGAACAAGCAGGCGCGCCAGATCGTGGACTCGGTCCTGCCCGCCGACCCGAACCCGCGGAAGGTCCTGATCGGCGACTTCAATGACGAGCACTACTCGACCCAAAACACGACCCTCGAGACGGTCCTCGCGGACGCCTGGAGCGACCTCGGCGTGCGGCCCGGGGCCCGCACGACCTGGCCCGCGACGGGCTTCGCCGGGAGCGAGGGGCACCAGCTCATCGACCTCCTCCTCTACGACCCGCGGGGCGGCATGCGCCCCGTCTCGGGCGAGATCCCGAACCTGAGCCCGGTCCTCTCGGACCACCGGCCCGTGATCTTCACGATGGATCTCGCGGATCCCATCGCGATCGACCCGCCCGCGGGCTTCGAGGTGGACTGGCTCCTCGGCGACATGCTCCTCGATGTCCGCTTCGATCGCGAGGTGGACGAGGCCTCGGCCGGGGATGCGGCGAGGTACGCCGTGCTCGATACCGCGGGCCGGTTCGGCCGTGCCATCGAGGGCGTCCTCGTCGACCCCCGCCGCCGGCGCGTCCGGCTCACCGTGGCGCCGTTGAACCCGGCGATGGACTACGTCCTCCAGGTCGAGGGCGTGCGAGCCCGGGCCGGGACCATCGGCTGCCCGAGGCTGCGCCGCGTGCTGACGTATCTCCCGAACCTCCTCGCGAACGCCGGCGCCGAGGGCGGGACGAGCGGCTGGGATGTCCAGGGCGGGCTCGCGGCCCTCGCCGAGCTGCGGCAGCTCCGCCCCTACACCGGGGAGGCCTTCTTCGGCGGCGGCGCGACGGAACCCGTCTCGAAGGCATCCCAGACCGCGAGCCTCGAGCGGTCCGCGCCCGAGATCGACGCGGGCCGTGCAGTCCTCGTCCTCGGCGCTCACCTCGCCACGGGCTACCTGTCGTTCCCGGGAGGGGAGAGCCGCCCCGAGCCGTACGACGACTCGGAGTTGCTGGTCGAGGTCCTCGACGCGGGCGGATCGGTCCTCCTCGAGACATCATCGGGCAAACGCGACACGCTCGACTGGCACCCGTACCGCGAGGAGGTCCCGCTCCCGCCGGGGAGCCGGGCCGCGCGCGTGACCATCGCCGCGTACCGCAAGACGCTGCTCGGCGGGCCGCAGGTGGACGGAGCCATCGACGATGCCTTCGCCGGCCTGCGCGTCCTCTCCGCGCCGCACGGGCGGAAGAGCGGGAACCTGCTCCGGAACGGCGGCGCCGAGAGCGGCGCCATCGACCCCTGGGAGGCGACGCCGAACGTCGCGGTCCTGGCGAACTACGCGGCGCTCTCGGGCTCCCAGGTCGTGGCCGCCAGGGGCTCCTGGCTCTTCATCGCGCGGCAGCGCCGCGACGGCGGCCACCTGTCCCAGGAGGTGCCGCTGCCCTCGCACGGGCCCGGGGACTACCTGCGGTGGGGGGGCTGGGTGCGCTCCTGGGCGAGCCGCACGACGGGCGTCCTGCGCCTCGAGGTGCTCGACGCGCAGGGCTTGGTCCTCGTCGCGGCCTCGAGCTGGCCGCGGCACGAGGCGGAGTGGACCCTCGTCGAGCGATTCACGCCGGTCCCGCGTGGCGCTGCGCGCCTGCGCCTCGCGCTCGAGACCCAGGGCGCCGACCTCGCCTTCCTGTCCGACGGCCTCTTCGCCTGCCTCGAGGGCGGCCCCGAGGGCGCCGGGTGGTTCGCCCGCGGCGACGTCGAGCGCGACGGGCGCCTCACGGTCTCGGACGCGATCGCGGTCCTCCGGGGCCTCTTCGCCGGCGCCGCGGTCCCCTGCCGGGACGCGGCCGACGCGGACGACGACGGCCACCTCGGCGTGATGGATGCGGTCCGCCTCCTCGGCTACCTCTTCCTCCAGGGCCCTTCCATCCCCCCCCCCGGCCTCGCCGCACCGGGGCCGGACCCGACGGAGGACGGGCTGGGCTGCTAACGCCGTCCCCCCCGGTGCCCGAGCCCCCTGCGCGGGGCGTTCTTCACGGCCACGGCGGTCCTGGCCCTCGCGAGGCGCTGGACGAACCTCTCGTGCTGCGGCGTCCGCAGCCCTTCCTCGAGCACGGCGAGGACGCGTTTCAGATCGCGCCGCAGGAGCGCCGCTGCATCGAGCCAGAGCCCTGGGAAGACACCGCTCTTCAGGATCCCCGACCGGTCGCTGCGGAGGCGGCGATACTTCCCTCCTCGCAGCACGAACCAGTCGATGGCGCGGTCGTCCACCCGCCAGACGACGTACTCGAGGACGCCGTTCCTCCGGTAGGCCTCGAGCTTCGCGTGGAGGTCGTAGCTGACCGACGAGCTCGAGACCTCGGCGATGAGCTCCGGCGCCCCCTCGACGTAGTCGTCGGCGCTCGTCCGGGACTGACCGCCGCGCTCGGGCTCGATCCGGAGGAACAGGTCCGGCTGGGGCTCGTTCACGAGGTCGAGGCGCACCGTGGCGTTGTCGGCGCCTTCGACGCCGCGAGTCCCAGCCTCGTAGACGCCCATCCACGTCGCCATGTGCCGTTGTGGCTTGCCATGGCGCTTGAGTCTCGTCGGGCTTGGCACGTAGACCACTCCTTCGATCAGCTCCGCCTTCTTCAGCTCGGGCAGGGACTCGTAGCGCCGCTCGAACTCCTGGCGGGAGAGGCGGTCGCCGCTCTCGAGGCGCGGCAGGGATGGGGCTTCCGAGGTCCCGTAGACAAGGTGCCGTGCTTTCTGGCTCATGGGGGTCCCGTGGGCTCCGGGAGTCTATTCCTCCCCAGCGTATCGCCGAGGGAGCTGCAGCGCCACCGTCCGCGACTCACTCCCCGACCCGCCAGAGGTAGACCAGGTGCTTCTCCACCTCGTGCAGCCAGAGCTCCTGGACGCGCGCAGGTCTCCAGTCGCCGATGGGGAAATCGTGGGCGACGACGCGCGTGCCGGGGCGCAGGGCCTGGAGCCTCGAGCGGAGGATCTCGTTCGACCTCGGGAGGAGGTACACCATGACGACGGTCGCGTCGGAGAAGTCCGAGGCCGCGATGTCCGCGTGCCGGATCTCGACCCGGTCCGCGACGCCCTCGCGGGCGGCCCGCTCCCGCGCCTCCTGGCAGAGGCGCAGGTCGTACTCGATCCCCACGCCCCGCGCTCCGCGCTTGGCCGCCTCGACGACGATCCGCCCGTCGCCGCAGCCGAGGTCGTAGACGATGTCCCCCTCGCCCGCCCCCGCGAGGTCGAGCATCGCGTGCACGATGGGCATGGGCGTGGGGACGAAGGGCCCGAGGCTCGCCGGCAGCTCCGCGCCTTTCACGGTCCAGACGTAGACCTTGTGCTCGCGGCCCCCGGCCTCCACGGACAGGACGCGGTCCGGGTCCCAGCCATCGATCGGGTGGCAGTGGCTGACGACGCGCGCTCCGGGCCGCAGGCCCGTCCGGAGGCGAGCCTGGATCCTCTCGTTGCCGCGCCGGCTCAAGAAGAGCGTGACCACGGTCGCGGCCGAGACGTCCGCGGCGAGCGCATCCTGGAGGACGAATTGAACCAGCCCTTCGACGCCCGCTTCCCGGGCGCGGGCCCTCGCCGCGTCGAGGAGGGCCGGGTCGAGGTCGATCCCGACGCCCCGGGCGCCCCGACGGAGCGCGGCCTCGATCACGATCCGGCCGTCCCCGCAGCCGAGGTCGTACAC
>JACQVW010000124.1 GCA_016209535.1 Planctomycetota bacterium
CTCCCTCACCCGCCCTTGCACCAACCGCCCCCTCGGGCCTGGCAGCCCGCTCCGGAAGTGCACCAACCGTCCCCTCGGGGGGACCGAGGGGGGAAGATACGGGGCCGGGGGGGGAGAGTACCGCGGGCTGATGCTCGAGGACGAGCTCGTCGCCGAACTCCGCCGCCTCGAGCTCCTCCTCGACGATCCCCGCTCCGGAGGCGTCCCGCGATGGCGCCCGTCTCGGGCTCGCGGGCCTCCCCGCCGCGGGCCTCCGAACGCCGCGCTCGCCGCTCCGGACGGGCTCGGGAGGCGCGGCGAGCGCGTCGAGGGGAGGAGGCTCGGCCTTCGCGACGAGCGTCAGCTCCACGGCCCTCGGGTTCTTCCCCGGCTCGACCTCCGGGGCGGCCTGGAACTCCACGACGTCCCCCACACCGAGCCGGCGGAACTCCATCCCCCGCACCTCCGTGTGGTGAAAGAAGTACTGCTGACCCTCGGCCTGAATGAACCCGAACCCCTTGCCGCGGATCAATCGGTGGATCTTGCCTTGCATTTCTATTGCCCTGATAAGCCTTCAGCCACTCGTGGAGTCTCCCGCCACGCTCGCGTAGCGTGGCCGACGCAAGCCATTTCATGCTCGGCGCTTGGAAAAAATCAAGGGTTTTTGTCACCGGACGGCCGCCCGCGCTTCTCCCCATCGGAAACAAAGCCCAACTCAGAGGCCGGCGGGTGCCCTCGGGGGTGCCCGCCGGTGCTTTTTTCCTGGTTGCTGCGCAACACTTTTCTCGCTGCCGCGCGCCGTGCGGCGGGCCCGGATCGGAGGCCGGAGCGCTGCGTGCAACCGCTTTTTTCCTGGTTGCTGCGCAACACTGTTGGCTCGCGACACCGTTTCTCGACACCGTTTCTCTCTTGTCCTTTGCACGTCGTCCCCCCGACAATGAGAGCACCGCGGGCCCTAGACGCGACGCGGGACGCCATGACGAGCTGGGACTCACGAGCCACGGTCGAACTAGTCCTCCAGGCGCGCAAGCAGCGGCCGGAGGCGTGGAAGGCACTCTTCGAGCGGTGCGAGTCGGAGATGGTCCGCTTCTGCCGGCGGTTCATGGGGCCGAAGGACCCCCTGCGGAGGCTCTACCACTCCCAGGACATCGTCCAGGAGGCCTTCGCCACCGCCATGCGGAAGATCGAGAGCCTCGAGAACGACGCCTCCTTCTACGCCTGGGTACGCACGATCATACGCCACAAGATCGCGGTCAAGCGCCGCGACGAGCTGCGCGAGCGCCCCATAACCGAAGGCGTCGACGAGCCCGCCATCGAGGACACCCACGAGACGGAGCGGTCGACCTGCGAGGAGTCCCTGAAGGTGCTCGAGGCGATCCTCGAGCTCTTCCCGCAGTACCCCGAGCCCATGGCCACCTTCGCCTTCGTGCACCTCGAGGAGGGCGTCACCCCCGAGCGGCTTGCCGAGATGCTCGGCGTCTCGAAGCGCACGGTCTACCGGCGCCTCGAGGAGGCCACGAAGCTCTTGCGGCAGCGGATGGAGTAGGACGGCAGGGCGGCGAGGCGGCCTCGGGACCGCCTCCGCGCCGTGCCCGTCGCAGCCTCATCGCGCCCCTTGGGCCTCGGCGAGGCTCGCCTCGAGGGCCTCCGCGAAGAGGCGGACGCGCGGCTCCCGAAGCATGCTCAGGTGGTTCCCCGGGATCCGCCTCACGGCGACCTCCCGCGCGAGCCGATGCCACAGCTTCGGCGAGGACCCCGTGAAGAAGAGCGGGCTCGCGCGAGCCTTGAACAGAGTGACGCGGCCGGGATAGAAGTCCGGCCTGTACTCCCGGTACGCCCGGTAGTGGAGCTCCATGAACTCGTGGTTCGCCTTGGGGATCTGCTCCAGGTCGACCACGTCCGCCACGCGGTGGACTCCCTCGCGCCTGCCGGCGAGGAGCGACCGCAGCCGCCGCCACCGGAGCTGCAGGTGTCTGCCGAGCCGGCCCAGGACCTCCGCCGGCCGGCTCTCGAGGAGGTCATGGCGGATCCAGAAGGGGACGTTCGCGAGGATGCTCCAGAGCCCGCGCAGGCGCGCGGCGACGGACCCGTCGCCCGTGCTCCAGGGGGCCGTGTCGATCACGGCCAGGAGCGCGACCTCCTCCCCCGCCGCGAGGAGCCGCTGGGCCATCTCGAGGGCCACCATGCCTCCCGAGGACCAACCCCCGAGGAAGTACGGCCCCTCCGGCTGGAGGCGCCGCAGCCGCTTCACGTAGCGCTCCGCCATGGCGCGGATGTCGCCCGCGAAGGCGGGCAGCCCCTTGGCGAGGGGCGCCTGGATGCCGTAGAGGGGCTGCTCGGGGTGGGCGAGCTTCCCGAGCGCCCTGCAGAAGAGGACGTCGCCGCCCACGGAGTGGACGAGGAAGAGGGGCCGCCGCGAGCCCGTCTCCTTCACGGGGACGATCACCTCCTCCTCGTCCTCGAGCTCGCCGCCGCGGAGCGCCGAGGCCAGCTTCTCGATGGTCCCTCCCTGGAAGAGGAGGGCGATGGGGAGCCGCACGGAGAAGGCTCTCTCGATCCGGTCGATGAGCTTCACGGCGAGCAGCGAGTGGCCGCCGAGCTCGAAGAAGCCGTCGCGGACCCCCTTCACCTCGCGGCCCAGGACATCGCTCCAGAGCGCCGCGAGGCGCGCCTCGACCTCGTCCCGCGGCCCCACCGTGCCGGGCCTCGCGCCGTCCTCGAGGACGGCGCCGGGCGGCGGCAGCTCGCGGCGGCTCACCTTGCCGCTCGGGCTCAAGGGGAGCTTCTCGAGGGCGACGAAGGCCGAGGGCACCATGTGCTCCGGGAGCGAGCGCCCGACGTGCTCGCGCAGGTCCCGCGCCGACGGCCTCGCCCCGGGCTTCGCGACGACGTAGCCGACGAGGCGCGGCTCGCCCCGCGCGTCCGGCCGCGACGCCACGGCGGCGGCGGCGACGCCGGGGTGCTGGAGGAGCGCCGCCTCGATCTCCCCCGGCTCGACCCGGTAGCCGCGGACCTTCACCTGGTCGTCGGCGCGGCCGAGGAACTCCAGGTCGCCCGAGGGCAGGGCGCGCGCCAGGTCCCCCGTGCGGTACATCCGCGCGCCGGGCTCCGGGGCGAAGGGGTCCGGGAGGAACCGCTCTGCCGTGAGGTCGGGCCGGCCGTGGTAGCCGCGCGCGAGGCATGCCCCGCCCAGGTAGAGCTCGCCCGGGACGCCGGGGGGCACGGGCTCGAGGCCGCGATCGAGGACGTAGGCTCGGGCGTTCGCGATTGTCCTCCCGATCGGGGGCAGCGCGGGCCACGACTCCGGCGGCCCCCTGAGCTCGTGGGACGTCGCCACGTGGGACTCCGTGGGCCCGTAGTGGTTGAAGAGCCGCGCGCCGGGGGTGCGCCGGAAGAGCTCGACCAGGGCGGGCGTCACCACGAGCTGCTCCCCCGCCGTGATGACCTCGCGCAGGGCCCCGGGGAAGCGGCCCGACTCGACGGCCGCCTCGGCGATGCCCTTCAAGGCCACGAACGGGAGGAATAGGCGCTCGATGCGCTCCTCCTGGAGCACGCGCAGGAGCTCCCGCGGGTCGCGGCGCTCCTCCTCGGAGATCAAGACGAGCGTGCCCCCCGTCGCCAGGGTCGAGAGGATCTCCTGGCTCGAGACATCGAAGCAGACCGACGTGAACCCGAGGGTCCTCGTGCCCGGCCCGGCGCGGGACGTCGAGGCCTGCCACTCAAGGAGGTTCGCCAGGGGGCCGTGGGGCATGGCGACGCCCTTGGGCCGCCCCGTGGAGCCGGAGGTGTACAGGACGTAGGCCAGGTCCTCGAGGGCGGGCCGCATCGCCGGCGCCGCGCCGCCGCCCCTCGGCGCAATCGTATCCCCCTCGGCGTCGAGGCACACGGCGCGTCCCGCGCCCCGCGGGAGGCGGTCGAGGAGCGACCGCTGGGTGAGGATGACTCCGGCGCCCGCGTCCTCGAGGATCCAGCGCGTGCGCTCGGCGGGGTAGGCCGGGTCCAGCGGCACGTAGGCCGCGCCCGATCGCAGGATCCCGCAGAGACCGGCGATGAGGTCCATGCCTCGCTCGAGGAAGAGCCCCACCCGCGAGTCGCGCCCCGCGCCCATCTCGCGCAGGAGACCCGCGATTCGCCCGGCGCGGGCGTCCAGCTCGGCGTAGGTCATCTCGCGCCCGCCCGAGCGGAGCGCCGCGGCCGCCGGCGTCCGTACGGCCTGAGCCTCGAGGAGCTCGCCGGCACACGGCCTCGGGGCGGCCTCGGGGCCCTCCCGGCGCGTCGCGTCGAGGCTCTCGAGCACGGCGCGCCGCTCCTCGGAGCCGAGGAGGGGCAGCCGCGAGATGGGCCTCGAAGGATCGGCGGCGATCCCCTCGAGGAGGCGCGCGTAGTGCCCCCATATACGCAGGATCGTCGGCTCGTCGAAGAGGTCCGCCGATCGCTCGATCCTCCCCTCCACGCCGCCTCCGGCCTCCCACAGCTCGAGGAAGAGGTCGAACTTCGCCGTCCCGTTCCTCACGGGGATCGGTGCCGCCACGAGCGGGGGCAGGCGCAGGACCATCGGCGGGTCCTGCAGCGAGAAGAAGACCTGGAAGAGGGGGTTGCGGGCGGGATCGCGCCGCGGGTCCACCGCCTCGACGACCTTCTCGAAGGGGCACTCGAGGTGCGCCTGCGCCTCGAGGCTCGTCGCGCGCACGCGCTCGAGGAGCTCGAGGAACGAGGGATCGCCCGAGAGGTCCGTCCTCAGGACGAGCGTGTTGACGAAGAAGCCGATGACCCCCTCGAGCTCGGGCCTCGCGCGGTTCGCGACGGGCGAGCCCACCCAGACGTCCTCCCTCGCCGAGTACCGCTGCAGGAGGACCTTGAAGGCCGCAAGCATCGTCATGAAGAGCGTCGCGCCTGCCTTGCGGCTCAAGGCCTTCAAGGCCTGGACCGTGGCCTCGGGGACCGCCACGAGCGTCCAGTCGCCGCGGAAGGTCTGCGCCGCCGGCCTGGGCCGGTCCGCCGGGAGCTCGAGCGCCTGGACCTCGCCCCCCAGCTTGCGCCTCCAGTACGCGAGCTGCTCGTCGAGCTCCCCTCCCCGGAGCCACTTCTGCTGCCACTCCGAGAAGTCCGCGTACTGGATCGGAAGGTCCGGGAGCGGCGGCGGGAGGCCGGCGCGGAAGGCGCCGTAGAGGGCCTCGATCTCCCGGGAGAGGATCCCGAGGGACCAGCCGTCGGCGACGGCGTGGTGCACGTCGAGGAGGAGGACGTGGTCCTCCGGGCCCAGCCGCAGGAGGAGGGCGCGGAAGAGGGGGCTCTCGCCGAGCGAGAACGGCCGGCGGACCTCCTCGTCGATGCGCCGCCGCGCCCCGGCCTCATCGGCGGCCTCGCGCGCGAGCGAGAAGCCCTGGGAGGGCGCGATGAGCTGGTGGAGCTCGCCGCCCGAGACGGCGAAGCTCGTCCGCAGCGACTCGTGACGCCGCACGACCTCCTGGAGCGTCCTGTCGAGGGCATCCGCATCGAGAGGGCCCTCGATGCGGAACGCTGCGGGGATGTTGTAGGCGGGGCTCCGCGGGTGGAGCTGGTGGAGGAGCCAGAGGCGCTTCTGCTGGAAGGACGCGGGGAAGCTGTAGACCTCCGCGTCCGGCGCGGCGGGCCCTGCCGCCGCGGGCGCCGCGCCGCCGGCCTGCGCCTTCATGCTCGCCGCCATGGGCCGCTCGCCTCCATCGCCTGTCTCACGGGCCCGCCAGCGCCGAGCGCCGCTGCCGGTGCGCCTCCCGCGCCACGGGGATGATCTCCGGCGCCGCCGGCCTCGCCGGCGCCTTGCGAGCCTCCCTCAGGCGCGCCGCGAGCCCGGCCACCGTGGGCGCCTCGAAGACGTCCGGGAGCCGGAGCTTCAGCTTGAGCGACTTCTCGATCCGGTTCACGAGCCGCACGGCGATGAGGGAGTGCCCGCCCAGCGCGAAGAAGTCGTCGTTCGCGCCGACCTGCTCGACGCCGAGGAGCTCCTGCCACATCCCCGCGAGGGCCTTCTCGAGGTCGTCCGCCGGAGCGACGTACGCAGCGGCGCGCCTCGCCTTCGAGCCCACCTTCCTGGCGCCGCGCGGCCGGGCCCGCGCCACCTGGGCCAGGAGGGCGTCGAGGCGCATCGACGACACCACGACCTGGGGCTCCTGCACGCCCGCAAGGATCCGGTCGAGGGCCCGCACGCCCTCGGCGGGCGCGATCCCCTGGCGCACCCAGCCGCGGAGCAGGTCGAGCCCGGCTCCCGGAGCGTCACCGGGAGTCGCCGCGGCCCGCGCGCCGCGAGCACGCAGCGCCGCGAGGGCCTCCTCGCCCAGGCGTCGCAGGGTGAGCTCCTCGACCTCAACGAGCACGCGTCCGCCCTCGTCGGCGACCGTCACGTCGAAGGCCGCGGCGTCGCGCGACGCGTCCGCCTCGCCCGCGCAGCGCACGTGGGCGTACACCCTGCGCGAGAGCGGCCCGAGGATCCGCACTCGCTTGTAGGTGAAGGGCACGTAGAGCCCCTCGAAGCGCTCGTAGCCCGCGAGGAGGGGTAGACCGCAGGCCGTCGCGAGATCCAGGAGCGCCGGGTGCGTCTCGAAGAGGTCCAGGTCGCCCGCGAGCTCCGGCAAAAGCTCGAGCGTCGCGAGCGCCTCGCCGCGGCCGTACCTCACCGCGAGGAGGCCTTTCCAGCGCGGCCCGAATCGGAGGTGCCGCTCCTGGCGCGTCTCGCGGGAGGGCCCGAACAGGGCCTCCCCCACGGTGCACCTCCCGGAGATCTGCGCCGCGGCCAGCTTCGCGGGCGCGGGGCCGGCGCCGCGGGCCACGGTGCCGCGGGCGTGCTCGGTCCAGGCCGCGGGCCCGCCCTCGGCGCTCCGCGGGGCGCTCGACACGGCGAAGGCGTGACCGGCCTCCTCGGCCGAGAGCTCCACGCGCACGGCGTGGACCGCGCAGTCCTCGACCTGGAGGGGCGCGAGGAACACCAGGTCCCGCACATCGACGGGGCCGGGGCCGAAGGCCTCCTCGAAGGCGGCTCGAGCGATCTCGATGAAGGCCGTCCCCGGGAGCAGCGCCTCGCCCGTGCGGAGTCGGTGATGGTCGAGGACCCAGAGGTCCTCCGCGCGCCAGCCGGCGGAGAACGAGACCTTCCCCGGCGCGTCCGCGCGCCTCCCGAGGAGCGGGTGCCGGGGCGGCGAGGCGCCCGCCGTATCCGCCGTATCCGCCGTATCCGCGGCATGCGCGGCCCCGGCGCCGCCCCCCCCCGCCACGGCCCGCGCCGCGATGCCCACGTCGCGCCACACGCCCCAGCTCACGGCGACCGTCCGGGGCCGCTCGCGCCCCGCCCGGGACCGGGCGAAGGCGTCTAGGAAGGCGTTCGCGGCCGCGTAGTCCACCTGGCCCGGGAGGCCGAGGAGCGCGCTCGTCGAGGAGAAGAGGACGAGGACGTCGAGGGGCTCGCCGGCCAGGGCGGCCTCGAGGGCGAGGGTCCCCTTCACCTTGGGCGCCAGCACGCGCTCCGCCGCGGCCCGCTCCTTGAGCTGCGCCGGGCCATCGTCCACGACGCCCGCGGCGTGGAAGGCGCCGTGGATCGGGCCGAAGCGCCTCCGGGCGGCCTCCACGGCCTCCCTCAGGGCCCGAGGGTCCGAGACGTCGGCGGCGAGCACGAGCGCCTCGCCACCCAGGGCCTCGATCGCCCGGACGGCGCTCTCCGCGGCGGCCGGCGGCCTCCGCCCCACGAGGGCGAGCCTCGCTCGGTGCGAGCGCGCGAGGTGCTCCGCCACGGCGCGCCCGATCCCTCCGAGCCCGCCCGTGATCAGGTAGACCCCGCGGTCCCTGAGGAGGCCCTCCCCCGCCGGCCCCTCGAGGCGCAGGGGCTCGACGCCCTGCACCCACCGGGCGCCTCCCCGCAGCGCGACGACCTCGCCGGGGGCCGGCTCGAGGAGCTCCGCGA
Organism: Planctomycetota bacterium; assembly: GCA_016209535.1. Lineage (GTDB taxonomy): Bacteria > Planctomycetota > UBA8108 > UBA8108 > SXIK01 > JACQVW01. The sequence continues at coordinate 7,910 of JACQVW010000124.1, forward strand.
GAAGGCCGGCCGGGCCGGCTCCATCGATGTCGACCGCACGGCATGTCAGGTTGGGGTGCTCGCGCGGCAGGACCTTCGCAGGCCCGAGGAGGAGGGCCCTCTCGGGGCACGGCGCGGCCTCGCCGCAGGCGCGCTGCATGCCGCGCGTGACGAGGTCCATGTGGACCGGCGTCGTCACGTCCTCGGAGCCGAGCGCCTGCGCGAGGCAGAGGACGCTCCAGAAGCCGCGCTCGAGGGCAGACTCGAGGGCGTTGAGGGGCGCGGCCCCGGCCTCGGCGTCCCCGGCGAGCCAGAGATGCGCGACGCGCTCAGGGAAGCGTCCCCCCGCGGCGAGCTCCCTCACGAGGCGGACGTGGTCCCCCGCGCTCGCCGGGCCGAGGGCGAACGACCGCTCGCCTCGCCGCTCGAAGGCCCCCGCAGGCTCGACCGTGAAGACCTCGTGCCCCAGGGCCTCGAGGCGCCCCGCGAGGTTGCGCCCAACGCCGCCCTCCTCGGCGAAGACGAGCCATCGAGACCCCCTCCGCGGCGCCCGGCCCGCGGCGGGCCGGTCCTTCCTGCGCCAGACGGGCCTCGAGAACCACGAGTCCATGTCGTCCACCCTGACGGGCTCCGCCGGGACCTGCGCGCCGGCGGAGACGGGCGCCCGCGCTTCGATCCAGTAACGCTCGTGCTCGAAGGGGTACGCCGGCAGCGGCACGCGGCGCCTCCGCTCCTCTCCGTGGAAGGCCTGCCAGTCGACGGCCGCGCCAGCCACCCAGAGGCGCCCGAGGGTCGCATAGATCGTCCCGAGGTCGCTCGCGGCCTCCTGGGGGTGCCTCATGGAGGCGGCGATGGGCGGCCCGCCGGGCCCCTGGACGTGCGCGCGAGCGAGCGAGCCGAGCGTCGTCCCCGGACCCACCTCCAGGAGGAAGCGGCCGGGACCCACGAGCAGCTCGCGGAGGCCATCGGAGAACCGCACGGTGCTCCGCAGGTGCCGCACCCAGTAGCTTCGGTCCGTCACGTCCGATGCCTTCGCCCAAGTGCCGGTGAGGTTCGACACGAAGGGCACCTCCGGCGGGCGGAGCTCCACCGCTTCGAGGCGCCGGGCGAACTCCTCGAGGAAGGGCTCGAGCGCCGCCGAGTGCGCCGCCACGGAGATGTGGAGGCGCTTCGCCTCGACGCCTCGCGCGACGAGCGTCCTCTCGAGGGCCTCGACCTCCCCGAGGCACCCCGAGGCCACGCAGAGGCCGGGCCCGTTGACGGCGGCGATGGAGAGGCGCCCGCCGAGGAGCGCGCGCAGCTCCGCCTCGGCCACCGGCACGCTGAGCATCGCCCCGGCGGGCATGCGCTCGAAGATCTCGCCCCGGGCCCTCACGACCACGAGCGCGTCCTCGAGGCTGAAGACCCCCGCGACGCACGCCGCCGCGTACTCGCCGAGGGAGTGCCCCGTCATGGCCGCGGGCCGGATCCCCCAAGACTGCCAGAGCCGGGCGAGGGCGTGCTCGACCACGAAGACCGAGAGGATCGAGTGGAGCGGCCGCTCGAGCTCTCGCGCAGCCCGCTCGCGGTCCTCCACTCGCGGGAAGAGGTGCGGCCGCAAGTCGATGCCCTCGCGCCTCTCGAGGAGCGCGAGGCAGCGGTCCACCTCGGCCCTGTAGACGGGCTCCTCCCGGTAGAGCTCGAGGCCCATGTCCGGATACTGCGCGCCCCCGCCCGGGAAGAGGAAGACCACCGACGGGGCCTCGTCCCGGCAGGCGCCCGAGACGACGCGCTTCGCATCGCCCGATCGGAGGGCCGCGGCGGCGTCCGCCGCGTCCTTCACCGCGACGGCGCGGCGGTGCGCGAAGGCCTTGCGGCCCGTCTGGAGCGTGTACGAGACGTCGGCGAGGCGCGAAGGCTCGAGCGCCGGCTCCTCGTCGAGGCGCCTCGCGAGGCGCTCCGCCGCCGCGTCGAGGGCCGCCTCGCTCCGCGCCGAGAGGACCAGGAGCTTCCAGCCCTTGCCCGGGCCCCCGGGCGCCGCGGCGGGAGCCTCCTCGACGACCACATGGGCGTTGGTGCCGCCTACGCCGAGGGACGAGACCCCGGC
>JACQVW010000837.1 GCA_016209535.1 Planctomycetota bacterium
CCCCCGTGCGCCCCCACCCCCGTTGACCGGGGCTGGCGGGGCCGGTATCCTCGATGCCTGGGTTGGGCCGAACGTTTCCGCCGAAAGAGAGGTGTCCACCCATGCGTCGCATCGCAATTTGCAGCCTCAGCGTCTTCGCCTTGCTCGCCGCCGGGCGAGCCATGGCCCTGGAGGTGGTCCTTCCCGGCGCGGCCGGTGAGGTCCACGTGTTCATCTTCGACGCCGCCGGGGGCGACCTCCCGAGCCACGTCGGCCCCGCGGGCGACGCCTGCGGCGACGGCACCACGCGGAACAAGCTCATCGGCGTCAAGTGGAGCTCGTTCCCCGTCACGATCCACTACGACGGGACGAGCCTGGAGGGGATCGCCGCCGGGGGCGCGGCCGCGGCGCGGGCGGCCTTCCAGGTATGGGACGATGAGGAGCATCCGGGGGGCTCGTTCTTCTCGGAGGTGGCGAGCGCCTCGAGCGCCAAGGTGAAAGTCCTGGCGGGCCCCGTCGACGGCGCCCTGGGCACGCTGGCCGTGACGAGCTACACCTACAACCGCTTCACGCGCCTCTTCGTGAGCGCCACGGTGACCTTCGACACCGCCGAGATCTGGGGGCTCTTGCCCGAGTCGTGCGTCGCGACCGGCTCGTCCTTCGACGTCCAGGCGGTGGGCGCCCACGAGGCGGGCCACGTGGTCGGGCTCGCCCACGTGAGCGACTCGCTCCAGACGATGTACACGTACGGCTCTGCGGGGAAGACCCTCGGCCGCACGCTCGGTAGGGGCGACCAGGCTGGCATCGACAAGCTCTACTGAGTTCATGGTAGGCGGCCGCCGCCGTGCCGGCACGGAGAGCTCACGGGGGGGGGCGGAGCACGCTCCTTGCGGCGCTCGGCGCGAGCGCCGTGCTCCTCGCGGCGCTCGCCGCGCTCGCGATCGCCGCCTGGACGCGACCGGGCCGGCCCTCGGCCGCGCCGCCGGAGGGCCCGCGAGGCACATCGCGCTCCGGCTCCACCGCCGGGCCCGGCTCCCGGGCCCCGGCGGGGTCTGCGGGCGACGCGCCGGCGGCCACATCCCTCCTCCGAGGCCGCGTCAACGAGTCGGCGACCGGGTCGCCCGTCGAAGGGGCCCTCGTCCTGGTGGTGTTCGGGAGGCTCCCGGAAGAGCAGGCCCTCGCCGCGGCCGAGGCCGCGCTCGCCGATCCAGGCTCCCTGCCGGCGGGGGCCGCGGCCTCCCGGAGCGACGCGCAGGGCTCGTTCCTGGAGCCGCTCGAGGGCCCCGGCACCTTCAGCGTCGCCGCGGCCCATGCGGACTTCCTGCCCGCCGCGCGCGAGCTCGCCGTCGCGCCCGGGACGACCGTCGCGACCGTCGAGTTGCGCCTGGTACGCCGTCTCGCCCGCATCCGCGGCACGGTGCGGTCCTCCGGGGGGCCCCCGGGCCCGGCGAGCGTCCACCTCCTCGGGACCGACGGCTCCCTCCGGAACGCGGAGGTGGGGCCCGACGGCTCCTTCGACCTCGACCGGGTGCCGCCCGGGCAGCGCACCGTGGTCCTCCGCGCAAAGGACGCCGAGGGGGACCCCATCGAGCTCCTTCGATCCTTCGACCTCGAGCCGGGCGACGACCTGGAGCTCGACTTCGACGACCTCGCCGGGAAGACCGCGCTCGTGGGCCGGGTCCACGGCCCCGCGGAGCCCGGGGACCCGGTCTTCCTCTGCCAGCAGGCGGGCGCGGCCACGGTCTGGCGCGACACCCGCGTGCGCGCCGGCGGGACCTTCCGCTTCGCCGGGGTGGAGCCGGACCGCTACTACCTGATCGTGGGCCCCCGCGTCCAGGAGGTCGACGTGGCCGGCGGTGAGGAGGTGCTCGTCGATGTGGTGGTCCCCGAGGGGAGCCTCCGCGGCAGCGTGCTCGACCCTGACGGGAGCCCCGTGCCGTCGGCCCGCGTCGCGGCCCTGCCCGCCGGCCTCCCCTTCGATCGCGCCCTCCTCGCGCGCCTCGCCGTGGAGGCTCGGACCGACGCGGAGGGGCGGTTCGTCCTCGAGCCCCTCGACGACGCGAAGTACGAGCTCGAGGTGAGCGCGCCCGGGCTCGTCCCCCACCGGCTCCAGGTCGACGCGGGGGGGGCGCGCCCCCTCGAGCTCAAGCTGGAGCGGCCGGGGCGCTGAGCGCCGCTACACGAGCGCCCCGCGGCAGCTCGACCCCTGCCCCGCGGTGCACCCGAAGCAGTGCTCGGCCGTCACGATGGGCCGGCGGCGCAGGGGTCCGGGATCGAGCTCCCGGATGTGCCGCGGGAGCCCGGGGGCGAGCCCGAGGCCCAGCGCCAGGTTGAAGTCGCAGTCGTGGAGGCTGCCGTCCCAGCCCACGGAGAGAGTCGTCCGGCACATGAGCCGCTCCACGGAGGCGCGGTTGAAGGCCGAGCGGAGGGACTCGAGGTACCCCTCGAGCCTGCCCTCCCGCTCGAGGCTCTCGCGGAAGCGGCCCGCGGGCATGTTGCAAAGGACGAGGAGGCGGTCGAAGACGACGCCGTGGCGCGCCTCGAGCTCGCGGCGGTACGCCGCCTCGAGGGAAGCCTGATCCGGCGGCAGACCGGGGCCGAGGGGGTTGTGCACCAGCGTGAGGACGAGCCCCGTCCCGGGCCTCCCGTACCCGAGCGCGTTGAGGCGGCGGAGGGCCTCCACGGACCGATCGAAGACGCCCGGCCCGCGCTGCCGGTCGACGTTCTCGGCGAGGTAGCACGGCAGCGAGGCCACCACCTCGACTCCGTGCCGCGCGAAGAGCTCGGGCAGGTCCTCCCGGCCCGGCTCGAGGAGAACCGTGAGGTTCGAGCGGACCGCGACGCGGAGCCCGCGGCGGCGCGCCTCCACGAGGAGCCACCGGAAGCTCGGGTTCAGCTCCGGAGCTCCTCCGGTCAGCTCGAGGAGTCGGACGCCGGCGCGCGACGCGGCCTCGAGGCAAGCCTCCAGCGTCTCGCGGCCCATGACGTCATCCCGGCCGGGCCCCGCGTCGATGTGGCAGTGGCGGCAGGCCTGGTTGCAGAGGCTGCCCACGTTGACCTGGAGGACCTCGAGGCCGCTCGCCTCGAGGGGCCCGAGGCCTCGCGCGGCGAGCGCCGCCTCGAACGACGCGCATGCCGCGCCGGCGTCGCCTGCCGCCGGGCGGCCGGCGCCCTCCCGCCGCGCACCGGCGGGCCCGATCACCGAGCGGCCTCGCTGGCCTTGCCCCAGCCCACCCGCTGGATGACCTCCCGGTGGAGGTCCTCGAGGCGCGCCTCGCCCGCCTTGCCGGCGAGGAGGGCCACCGCGGCCCTGAGGGCGAAGCTCTCGCCCGCCGCGAGGGTCACGGGCTTCGCGCCGATGGCCTGCGTGTCCGACAGGTACGCGAAGGGGTCGTTCATGGTGAACCACCGCGCGGGGTGCCGGGGGTTCGCCGGCGCATCGAGGATCGCCACCGTCACCGGCTCGCCCGGCGCGACCTCGGCGGCGTAGGCGCACCAGGCGGCGTCTTTCCCGTTGGTGCCCTCGACGCCGGTCAGGCCGCCCGAGGCCAGGAACGCGCCGCCGCGGTCCATGGCACGCACGAAACGGGCCCCGAGGCCGTGGTAGGGCGACCCGGCGAGCGTCACCGGGCCCGCGCCCTCGGCCGGGGCGAGGCGGGACTCCCACAGGACCACGAGGGCCTTCGGGTCCGGGGGCGCGAGGACCCGGACGGTCCGCTCCTCGTCGAGGAGGGCCCTTTCCCGCGCGTCCGACCAGCGGAGTTTTCCCCGGATGACCGCCGAGGTCCCGTCTTTTTCCACGGTCGCCTCGAGGGAGACGTGAGCTTCCCGGCCGCTCCCTTCCGCCTCCCCCCAAAAATCGACGTCGCCCGCCTTGCAGGCGAGCATGACACCGTGGTGATGCAGGTGGTCCGGCGGCGCGTCCAGGAGGACGTTGCGCCCGCCCGGGAGGGCCAGCTCGGCCAGGTAGGGCTTCTTGATCGCGCCGCCGTGCCGGTAGCGCGCCACCAGGGACCCTCCGGCGAGCACACGGACCGACTCGGCGTCGCGCTCCACCGCGAGGGCGAGGGCGCTCGAGGAGCCCTTGGCGGGGTCCTGGGCATCGACCGCACGCGCGGCGCAGAGGCTCGCGGTGGCGATCAGGCAAGCACGCAGCTGCTTGAACATCGGGGCACCTCCTGGCGAAGACGGAGCTTCGCTCCTCCGCACCATCCCGGTCCGTGACCGCCGTCACTGTCGCCCCGTCTGGGACCGCGACTTGCAGTGTCCTGTCGTCGTAAACAGCCAGTCTGCTCCGTGAAAGCCGTCTCTCGGGCGTGGTTCAAGACCGGGTGTTACCCGGTCTTGAAC
>JACQVW010000838.1 GCA_016209535.1 Planctomycetota bacterium
CGAAGGTCCCGGCGGCCGTCAAGGGCAGGCCCGAGCAAGGCTTGAGACCCTCGGAGGGGGCCGGGGCCGATCCGGCGCGAGGCGCGAAGCCGGACGCTGCCGAGTCCCCGCCCGCCGAGGGGGCCGCCCGATCTGCCGCCGGCAGCGGGGGATCGCCGGACGCCCGCGCCGAGGTGAAGGGGTACATCGCCCGCCTCGAGTCGCTCGACCCCGAGGACGCGGAGGAGGCCTTCCGCGAGCTGTGGGAGGCGCCGAGAGCGATCATCCCGGGCTTGATCCTCGAGGTCGAGAACCCCGCGCCTTCGACGTTCACGGAGCTCAAGGTGCTCGTGATCGACAAGGAGCATTTCGCGCGGCTCCGCAGCATCGGGCTCGCGCCTACGGGCGAGCCCATCGCGCACGAGGACTCGACCGGGAGGTTCGTGTACGACATCCCGGGCATGGGGTCGCTCGACTACGAGGAGATCGCCACGGGCCCGGCCCGCGGCGGGACGGGGCTGCGCGTCGTGCTCCGGCGGCGCGCCGTCGAGCTGGGCGAGCCTGTGCCGACCTTCCCCGTCGGCGCCGTGGTGCGCGCGGCCCTCGTGAACCGCTTCCGCTCGAGCGACTATCCCCCCGGAGACCATCGGACCGACCTCGTGAGGTGGTGGCAGGCGTTCTACGAGCGAGCGCGGCCGAGACTGTAGAGACTTTGGAGAGTGTAGAGAGTGTAGGGGCCTCTCGGGCGGCCGGCGGGGAACCGCCGGTACGCGCGATGTCCTTTAGCGGCCAGCCCGCTTTTGATGTACTCTGAAGGCCAGTTTCCAGCACAACCGAGTGAGTCTCAGGAGCCCATCCATGGAGAGACGCCGACACGGCATCGTCCTCTACCGCATCGCCCTCTCGGCCACCTTCGCCCTCCTCTTGCCGGGCCTCCCGGGCCTGCCGGGGCTCACGGGCCTCACGGCAACCGCCCGCGGCGCCGACGAATCGCGAGCCGGCGCCGAGGGGCGCCCCGAGAGCGCCGAGGACCGGGAGGCGGCGCTCCTCTTCAACACGGCGAGCCACTTCTACCGCCAGAAGAACTGGCGGGACGCCGCCAACGCCTTCGGCGACTTCCTCAAGCGCTTCCCGCGCCACCGCGACGCCGCCGAGGCTCGCTTCGCCGCCGGCTACTGCGCGAACCGGGTGGGGGACCATGCCGGGGCCGTGGAGCTCCTCCGCCTCGCGGTGCGCGACGAGGGCACGGCGTGGTCTGCCGACGCGAGCTTCTACCTCGGACGCTCCCTCGAGGCGCTCGCGGGGGGGGCGAAGGACCCGGCCGAGCGCGGGCGCAGGCTCGCCGAGGCCGCCGAGAGCTACGGCCGCGCGGCGGGGCTCTACGCCTCGATGGCCCGCGGCGAGGGCCCCGCGCCGCAGCCCTCGGGGGAGGGGACCGCGAAGGCCGCCGAGGGCTCCCCTCCGGCCGCTGCCCCGGCCGCCTCGCAGCGCGAGCGCAGCCGCGACCTCCGAGTGCTCGCCCTGGGAGCGCAAGGCGAGGCTCTCTACCAGGCCGAGAAGCACGCCGAGGCTGCTCGGGCCCTCGAGCCTCTCCTCGCCGAGGCCGCGGGGCTCGTGGACTCCCAGTACTACCACCGCGGCGTCTACGTCCTCGGGCTCGCACGCCACGCGGCGGCCCGTGCCGCCGCCGGGGCTGCCCCCACGGACCGCGTCGACGCCGGGCCTGCCGGGGGACCACGGTTCGCCGCGGCCCGCGAGGCCCTCGAGGCCGCCTCGGCCGCGCGCCATGAGAAGGAATCCCTCTGGGAGGAGGCCGCTTTCCTTCTCGCGCGCCTCACGCACCAGGACGGGGAGCTGCCGCGCGCCATCGAGGCCTACGGGCGCGTCGTCAAGAGGGGCGGCGGCAGGGCCCCCGAAGCCGCCTACTACCGGGGCCTCGCCCTCTACGAGACCCAGGACCCGGCGCGCCTCGCCCAGGCGCGAGAGGAGCTGGGGCGCTTCCTCAAGGACTTCCCCGGGCACGCCCTCACGAACAAGGTGAGGTTCTACGAGGCCCTGAGCGCCTTCGACTTGAAGGACTACCCGGGTTGCGAGGCGGCCTTCCAGGCCGTCGCGTCGGCGAGCCAGGAGCTCGCGGGGCGCGCGCTCCTGCGCCGCGGCCAGGCGCTCCTCCTCAAGCCGGAGCCCACGCCCGCTCCGGCGGCCGAGGACCTCGCGAAGGCCGCGGAGCTCCTGGAGAAGGAGGCCGCCGCGACGGGCGACCCGACGGCGGCCCAACGAGCCGCCGAGGCGCTCTACTGGAAGGGCGAGGCCCTCTCGGGCGCGTCCAAGCTCATCGAGGCCGCGCAGGCCTACGGCGACGTGCACTCGCGGCACTCGAAGCACGCCCCGGACCTGGCCGAGAAGGGGCTCTACCAGATGGCCCGGACCCTCTACCTCGCGGGCAAGCACGCTCAGAGCCTCGAGGCGAGCGACCTCTACCGCACCGTCTATCCGGCCGAGAAGGCCCTGTTCCACGCCGAGAGCCTCCTCCTCGCCGGCGAGTGCGCGTTCCACGCGCCGGCTGGCGCGATCCAGGAGAGCCTGCGCCGCGAGGCGCCCCGCTTCTACGCCGAGGCGGCCGCGGCGCTCAAGGACGCCGCCGAGGCCCGGCGAGCCCGGTACATGTCGGGCGTGTCCCTCTACTTCCTCGGCGAGCACCGGCGCGCGGCGGAGACGCTCGGCGGCGTGCGGAAGGAGATGGAGGGCGACGCGCAGGCCCTCGCGGCGTTCCCCGAGCTCCCCTTCTACCTCGCCGACGCTCTGGCCCTCGAGCCGCGCCGCGATGCGCCGGCGGCCGAGGACCGCGAGCGCTGGAAGCGGGCCGTGACGCTCTACGGCGAGTACCTCGAGCGCTCGCGCGACGGCTCGCACATCCCGAACGCCCTCGTGAACCTCGGCCTCTGCCAGGAGTGGCTCGAGGACCACGACGGAGCCCGGAAGACTTTCGAGCGGTTCCTCACGGGCTTCCCCAACCACGAGCTGTCGGACCAGGTCCGCTTCGAGCTCGGGAACGCGCGCCTCGTCCTCGGAGACCTCGAGGCCGCCGCGCTCGCCTACGCCTCGGCCGCCGACGGCGGCTCGCCGGCGAGCGGCGCGCTCCTCAAGGCGCGCGCCCTCTACCAGAAGGCGATGCTCGAGCGGCGGCTCGGGAAGCCCTCGGACGCCGCGGGCACCCTGGCGGCGCTCCTCGAACGGCACGGGGAGGGCCTGAAGGCCGACGGCGCGGGCGCGAAGGTCATCCGCGACGCGCGGTACCAGCGATCCATCGCCCTCCTCGAGGCCGGCAAGGGGGATGATGCCCGGGCTGGCCTCGCCGCCTTCCTTGCGTCGGACGCCGGCAGCCCGCAGGAGGCCGAGGCGCGCAACCAGCTCGCCCGCTCCCTCCTGGACGCGGGCAAACCCGAGGAGGCCCTGAAGGCCCTCGGGCCACTCCTCGAGGGCGGCCCCGCGTCGCCCGGCCGGGACCAGGCGCTCTACCTGGCGGCCTGGTGCCACGCGGCGCTTTCCCCCCCCGGCCGGGTATCTTCCCCCCTCGGTCCCCCCGAGGGGACGGGCGAGGGGGCGGTTGGGGCCAATCCGGAGCGGGCGGCGAGTACCGCCGAGGGGACGGAGAGGGGTGCGGCGGCGGGGAAGCACCAGGAGGAGATGGAAGCGACCTACCGCCGCCTCATTGCCGAGCACCCGCAGAGCCCTCTGGCCGTCGACGCCATGCTCGAGCTGGGGCAGCACCTCTTCAACCGCAAGGCCTACGCCGAGTCCAAGAAATGGCTCTCCCAGGTGCGCGAGATCCTCGAGAGCGATCAGGGGCCGCTGCCGGCCGACGGCTCCGGCGCGGCGCGCTCGGGGGAAGTCCTCGAGCGCGCCCTCTTCGGCCTCGGGTTCATAGCCTACGAGGAGGGCGACTTCGCCGCGACGGCGAAGCTCCTCGACCGCGTCGCCTCGAACGCCTCGAGCCCGCTCGCCGCGCGCGCCGCCTTCCAGGCGGGGCGTGCCCTCTCGAAGACATCCGACCAGGCCGGAGCCGCGCAGCGGTTCGCGAGGGTCGCGGACGAGCTCAAGGCAGCGGCCGACCCGGAGCTCCTCGAGGAAGGGCTCTTGCGCCTCGGCGAGTGTCTCCACCAGCTCCGGAAGTACGACGACGCGGTGAAGGTCCTCGACCGGGGGCTGGCGGAGCACGCCGCGGGGCCGCTGCGGCACGAGGTGCGCTTCGCGCGGGGCTTCGCCCTCCAGCTCGCGGGGAACCACGACGGCGCCGTCGAGGCATTCCGGGCCGTGGTGGCGGGCACAAGGGCCGCCGTCGCTGCCCGGGCCCAGTACCACATCGGCGAGTGCCGCATGGAGCAGGGCCGGCACCGCGAGGCGGCGCGGGAGTTCTCGACGACCGTCGCGAACTTCGACTTCGAG
>JACQVW010000839.1 GCA_016209535.1 Planctomycetota bacterium
GTGGTTCAAGACCGGGTGTTGCCCGGTCTTGAACCACGCCACCACCGGCACCCAGCCACCGAGATCACCGGGAGAGCGGTTCCCGCGCCTCGACGGAGACGCTCGACTCGGCTCCTCGCCGCGGGGGGCGAGCTCCGGATACCCTCGGGGCCATCAGGGCCTTGACTCGACCCCAGCAACTGCGGAGACTTGGGTCGAGAGTGGTGATGCCTTCCCTATCCCTTCTCGACGGAGAGCGTTTCGCGACTCTCGAGAGAACGAAGGAGACACTTAGTGGAGTTCTTACGAGAACTGCTAAGGGCGGCCGGTTTCCAGGACTATGCGCAGCTCCGTCACACGTTCGACAGCGAGGCCGATAAGCGCTCGTTGTTCCGGCGGCTGGAAGACGCAGTCGTTCACGTTCCGCCCGGCGACTGGACCGAGTTCACAGCACTCCGCCATCATGAGGAGGGCGTTCTGGAAAAGGAGTACGGCTTCACCTGTGCTGCCGGTGAAGTCGAGTTGAGGCTCTTGCGCACGGAGATCGTGGACGAGCGCAAGGAGCACGGAAGCACTCAGGCCAACCCTGGTTCGTCGACCGCCGACCACTACTCGGTGCGTCTCGATCGCGTCAGCGATGATGGCGTATTGCCGATCCTATCGCTCACCGATGAGCGGCTGAAGGATACGTACTCCGCGGTCGGGCAGGCCGTTCAGGACGCGGAACGTGCGGAGGCCGAGCGGTTCTTGGTCGAGTCGAAGGAGCTCGCCAGGTCTCTCCCGAGAAGAGCGGGAGAGCTGAGATACAGCAACGTGCGCCAAAAGGGATGCTGCTGTTGCGATCCAGGTGTCTGGACCGAACGGAGTCACGGCCCCAACTCCACAGTCTACAGCGCGGAGTTGGACGGACTCTGCGTGGACGTCGTGAGGTCCCTCTCTCTCGACGCAGATGAAGGGCCCGTCGTGGAGTTCGGGATCAAGTTCTCACGCCGACACCCTTCCTACAGGGAGACTACGCTTGCGGACTTGCTGCGAGACGAAGTCCGGAATGCATCCGAGATACATCCGATTGGGCAAGTCTTCGCAAGGAGCGTGTACGATGCGGTAACGCGACGCAAGCAAGAGTATCTCCAAGAGAAACGCAAGGCGGAGGTCGGGGGAGAGGAGGAGGGACGCGGCTCCGTGACGCCTCCTGGAGCAACGGGGTCAGAATTTGCGCCCAAGCCGGGGAGAATACGGTTCCCTTGGGTCATCAGGCGATCAGCTCTCCAGTCAATACAGGAGCCCAAGTCGCCCAAGGGATCGTTGGGGAACCTCCTGGAGTGGCTCGAGCTCGAACGGCGCGATTGACTATCTCTCCTCCTCGTCCGGCCCTCCGAGGCGGCGCGGGGTCACCTTCGCCTTCAGCGCCTCGTAGGCCGCGTGCTGGGCCTCGGTGGCGAAGAGGACCTCGATGGCCTGGTCTCCCGATGGGTCCTTGACGACCCGGTAGCGGCGCTCCTCACCGGGCACCGGCGTCAAGACGGAAGCGCCGGTCCAGGCCAGGAGGCGTCGCCGGCGGTGCGTCACCGGGAGCGACCTGCGGGCGACGGCACCTGGGGGCCGCCCCGCGGGCGTCCGGGCCCCGTCCCGGGGCTGTGCTCGAGGTCACATCGGCTCGGGGGCGAGTCCTGTATACCTCCCTTGTCCGCCGCGGTCTCCGCCGGGGCCTCGAGGCCCTCGCCCGCAGCGGGGTCCATCGTCCTAGACCAACCCGGTCCCACGCCATGACGACACGCTTCCCCATGGGCCCGTTCGCCCTGCTCGCCGCGGTCATCTGCGTCCTCGCCTCCCCTGCGGCGCGGGCCGCGGAGCCGGCGCGCCCGCTCCCCGACATAGGCCGGGCCTCCTGGGCATGGGCCTCCCCGTCCGCGGCCACCGAGGGCGAGTTCGCCTGCCTCTTCCGCCGCACCTTCGACCTCGGGGCGGCGCCCGCCGCCGCCATGGTGGCCGTCACGGCCGACAACGGCTACGACCTCTTCGTGAACGGGTCCCTCGTGGGGGGCGAGTCCGGCGTCGAGAGCGACGTCTGGTCCTCCGTCGAGGCGTACCGGGTCGAGCATCTGCTGCACGCGGGCCGCAACGTGATCGCGGTCCGAGGTGAGAACCTCGGCGGGCCCGCGGGCCTCGTGGCGGCGGCGCGCGTGGACCTCGAGGGGGGCGGCACCGTGGAGCTGGTCACCGACTCCACGTGGCTCGTCGCCCGCGAGGCCGAGGCGAACTGGGTGTCGGTCGGCTACGACGACCGGTCGTGGAAGCCCGCGGTCGTGCTCGGCCCCGTCGGGATCGCCCCCTGGGGGGCCCTCGGCAGCCCGTCCGACGAGGGGCGGCGCTCGGCGCGGCTCCTCCGGGGCCGCCTGCGGGAGCCCGACGAGGACTACCGGTTCCCCGAGGGGATCATCTTCGTGCGCGGCAGGACGCCCCAGAGCTCCACGCCGGGCGCGCCGCAGTCCGTGTGGCCCATCGACGGCTCGCGGGCCTACCTCGAGAACGATACGCCGGGGCCCGCGGCTCCCGGCCGCGAGCTCCTGAGCCTCGTGCCCGCGCGGCCCGGGGGCAAGCTCACGGTGCTCGTGAGCGCGGGGCGCGGCCTCCTCGGCTCGCCGAGCGTCTCGTGGGACGGGAAGACGATCTACTTCGCCATGGCTCCCGAAGGCGATCCCTTCTTCCACATCTACCGCGTCTCGAGCGACGGGACGGGGCTCGCGGCCCTCACGAGGGGCAGCTTCCACGACTTCGACCCGGAGCCGCTGCCCGACGGGAGGATCGTCTTCAGCTCGACCCGCATCGGGAGCCGCGAGGAGTACCACGGAAACGTCGCCCGCTCCCTCTACACCCTGGAGCCCGGCGCCGGCCGTATCCGGCCGCTCACGCACCACATCGTGGCCGACGTCGAGCCGCGGGTCACGGCCGACGGCGAGGTCGCCTTCGTGCGCTGCGACAACTTCATGGAGCGGGCCAAGGTCGAGACGCACATCCACGTCGTGCGGACCGACGGGACGGGCAGCCGCGTGCTCCTGGGCCCCGACCGGGGCTCCCTCGCCTTCGACCGCGCCCGGGCGGCCGAAGGCGACGGGCGGTGGCTCCGGAACTACGGCTTCGGGAGCCTCGCGTCGCTCCCCGACGGCCGGCTTGCGTGCATCTCCGCGGGCGGGGTGCTCATCGTCGGCCCCGACGGCGCGGCGCCCCTGCGCCTCCCCGCGAGCGTCTTCGACATCTCGCCCCTGCCCGAGCCCGGCAAGGTCCTCTGCACATCGGCCTTCCGCGGCGCCTTCGGCGTCCTGGACCTCCGGACGGGCGACGTCACGCGGATCCACTCGGCCGACACCTTCGACATCCATTCCGTCGTCCACCTCGCGCCGCGACCGCAGCCCCCCCTGCTCGCGCCCCGCGTCGACCCCGCCAGGGAGGACGATGTCGCGAAGACGGGCACCCTGGTCTGCCAGAGCGTCTTCCGCACGAAGCAGACGGCGGCGGAGCTCTCGCGGATCAAGGCCGTGCGCATCTTCGAGGCCGTGCCCTTCACGAACCGCCCGGCCCGCCACCCCTACGCGCACGTGGGCGTCGACGCGACGGAGCTCGGGACTGCGCCCCTGTGGCCCGATGGCTCCTTCCACGTCGAGGTCCCCGCCGACCGAGCCCTCGCGATCCAGCTCATCGACGGCGAGGGGCGGAGCGTGCTCAACGAGCTCTCGTGGATCTACGTGCGCCCCGGCGAGCGCCGCGCCTGCACGGGCTGCCACGAGCCCAAGAACGAGGGTCCTCCCAACCGGCCGGCGATGGCCCTCTCGGCCGCGCCGGTCCCGCTCCTCGGGAAGGGCAAGCCCCACCGCTTCCGCGGCAACAACGCCGCGAACGGCGGCGTCTTGAACCTCCAGTTCGACCGCTTCCGCGAGGCGGCGTCGATCAACCTCCACGGGACCGCGCCGGCCCTGGCGGCGTCCGCGGGAACGCTGCCGCCGGGCCGCGCGGCCGAAGTGAAGGCGTTGTGCGACGCCCTCGCGTCCGGCTCCGAGGGCGAGAGGGCCGGCGCGGCGGAGCGCCTCGGGATCTTCCGCGACCGGGCCGCCGTGCCCGCCTTGCTCGCCGCCCTCGGGGACCGGAGCCCCGCCGTGCGGAGGAGCGCGGCCCTGGCCCTCGGCGCCTGCGGGGACCGCCGCGCCGCGGAGGGCCTGGGGCGCACGCTCTCGGACCGCTCGGCCGCCGTGGCGCAGGCGGCGCGCGTCGGGCTCGAGACGCTCGCGGGGCCCCTGGGCCCCGCGGCGCTCGAGGCCGGTTGGGACAAGCTCGAGGCGGAGCTCGTCGCGGCCCTGGATGGCGAGGACCCCGCGAGGACGCAGCAGGCCATCGAGGCCCTCGGCCACGTGGGCGGGGACGCCGCGCGGCGGGCGCTGCGGGAGCGGCTGAAGACGCGCGGCGAGAAGGAGGACCTCCTGTGCGCGCTCGCGACGATGCGGGCGCTGGGCCAGCTTCGCGACGCCGAGGCGGTGCCCCTCCTCGCCGAGGTCTTGAGGTCGAACGTGGGCGAGAAGCCGGCGGACTCGCCGGGGCTCCACGAGCTCGGGTGGCTCCAGGGGCCCGTCCACCGCGCCGCGGCGGCGGCCGAGGCCCTCGGCTGGATCGGCACGAGCGAGGCCGAGGCGGCCCTCGTCGCCGTGGTCCCCGAGCTCAGGCCCTTCTGGTACTACACGTACCGGAGCGGCGACCATAGCTGGCTCATGGGCTGCCACAGCTCCGTCCTCCACCACCGCATCCACGAGGCCCTCGACGCCATGGGCTCGCGGCGGGTGGCGGAGGTCCTCCCCCACGTCCTCCGCTCGATCCCCATCGACACGGACCGGGCGCTCCTCTTCGAGCTCGACAGCCACGAGGTCCTCGCGGGCCGCCTCGTCCACCGCTCGGGCCTGGCCCCCCAGGTCCTCGAGACGTGCCTCGCGGTCCTGGGGGACCCTTCGGCCACGCGCGCCGAGGGCCTCGTCGATGCCGTCACGGCGTCGCCGCCGGCCGAGAGCGTGGGGCCCCTCGAGCCCGCGTCGCGGGCCGCGCAGGTGGCCTCGATCGCCTGCGGCAGCTTCCCCGCGGCCGCCGCGCCCTACGCCCAGCGCCTTCGGGCCGCCTTCGACCGCCTCCGCGCGGCCCCGCCCTCGCGCGAGCGCTCCTGGGCCTGCTCGTACCTCGCGAGGGGCCTCGGGGCGCTCGGCGACCCCGCGCTCGCGCCGTCGCTCCTCGCGGCCCTCGTCGAGGAGGCGCCCGAGGCCGACCTCGGCTTCGAGCTGCCGCCCAACGTCTTCACATTCCGGGCCATGACTCCTTTCCATCGCGCCGCGGCGGCGCGCGCCCTCGGCGCGATCGGCAGCGCCGAGTCCGTGCCCGCGCTCCTGGACGCCGCCGGAGACTTCCGGAACGCCCTCGACGTGCGCCACGCGGCCGCGAAGGCCGTCGAGGAGATCGCGGCGCGCGCGCCGGGGGCCATCGAGGGCACGCTCCGCGCCCGCATCGAGGCCGTCGCGGCCTCGCACCCCGAGCACTCCACCCGCCGGGAGCTCCAGCGGGCCCTCGCGGCCGCGAGCCCCGCGGAGCCCGACCCCCCGGCCCGCGATCGAGGCGCCCGCAGGACGAGCGCTCCGGCCTCGGGCGGGGGCGGGAGGTAGCCCGGGGGGAGGAAGGCTCGCCGGCATCGCCTCCGAGTGCCGCCGCGGGGGTGGGAGGTACCCCGGGGGGGAGGAAGGGGCAGCGGGCGGGCCCTTCGCTCGGGCTTCACTCCCCCACCGCCTCCTCGAAGGCATAGAGGTGCCCCTCGGTGCGGACGTAGAGCTTCCTTCCGGCGATCGCCGGCGTGGCCAGGATCGGCTGTTGCGCCGCGCCGGAAGAGGCCAGGATATAGCTCGTTGTGGCTGGTGATGAGCCCCAGTATCCTGAAGAGACTTCAGCGTAGGAGAGTCCGTGATCCCCCCATTCAACGACGCAGGGTATCTGCCGCCGGGAATTCACTCGGCGACTCTGGAGGAGATCGCGGCGCGATTTGGTCAAGAATCGGAGCTGCGACGGGTTCAGATTATCAACATGGAGCTGGTGGACCAGGATGCCTTTCAGGAATTGACGGAGAAGGTCTTCGCGTCCGATCGCGATTTGGTCCCGAAGGGGATGGTCGAGGTGATCTCATGAGCATTGAAAACCGCCGCCAATTCGAGAATACCCGAGCCAAGCTGCAGGATCTGGAGCGGCTCTACGAGCGGAAGCGACAAGAAGAGGGCGACATGCATCTGCGGGAGTTGACTTTGCGATCCCTCAAGAAGCGGATCAACCAATTCAAGGAGGAGCTGGCTCGGTTCGAGGCCCGGAAAACCTCGCCGACGGCACGGTTTCCCGACGCTCCTCGAACCCGCCGGGGTGCCGGCCTCGGGCGGGGCGGGAGGTAAGCCCGGGGGGAGGAAGGGACAGCGGGCGGGCCCTTCGCTCGGGCTTCACTCCCCCTCCGGCTCCTCGAAGGCATAGAGGTGCCCCTCGGTGCGAACGTAGAGCTTCCTCCCCGCGATCGCCGGCGTGGCCAGGATCGGCTCGCCGAGCTCGTTCCGCGCCAGGACCTCGAGCTCGTCCCCCGCCTTGAGGACCGTCACCACGCCCTGGATCGAGGCGACGCAGATCTTGCCCCCGGCGGCGACCGGCGAGGAGTAGTACTCTCCGCCCGCCTCGATCCGCTTCTCCTGGTAAAAGGCCCTTCCGCTCCTCGCCTCGAAGGCCGACGCGATCCCTCCGTTCCGGATCAGGAAGAGCCGCCCGCCGTAGAAGAGCGGCGACGGGACGTAGGGGAGGCCCCGGGTTTGCCTCCAGACCACGTGCGTCTCGGTCACGTCGCCCTCGCCGTCGGGGCGGACGGCGAGGAGAGTGTTCCGGGCCTCGTCGAAGATCTTCGCGATCGAGTCCCACTCGCTCCGCGTGATCCGGCCGTCCTTGTCGGCGTCGATGTACCTGAAGTGCTGCCTCGCGGGGCCCGCCGGCGCCTCCTCGCTCGTGAGCTGGCCGTCGCCGTCCCGATCCCCCGGCTCGAGGAGGGTGGCGAAGGCCGGCATCGTCTCGACGCCCGAGCCGTACGTCCAGCCGCCGGTGAAGATGAGCCCGTCTCCGGCCACCGGCGTCGTCACCATCTCGTTGGGGAGGCCCCGCGCCGACCAGCGCTCGGCGCCGTCCCTGAGGTCGTAGGCCACGACCCGGAGGCTCCCCGGCAAGACGACGGCGCGCGGCGCCTCGGGCGGCCACACGAGGGGCGTGGAGAAGCCGCGCCGGAAGCCGGGGCGCTCCGCTCGCCACAGCGTCTCGCCCGTGCGCCGGTCCACGGCGAGGAGGTGAGAGCCCACGTCTTGATCGCAGGCGAGGAGCAGGCGGTCGCCGGCCAGGACGGGAGACGTGGAGGCGCCGTGCCCCGTGATCGGGACTGGGAGCGGCTTGCGCCAGGCCTCCTGGCCGTCGTGGCCGTACGCGATGAGGCCGACCGCCGCGAAGTAGACGTACACTCGCGTCTCGTCGGCGGTGGGCGTCGAGGCCGCCGGGCTCGAGAGCCGGCTGCCGCTCTCGATCTTCTCGGGGCGCTCGCCGCGGCTCCAGAGCACCTTGCCCTGCCGTCGGTCGATCGCGAAGGTCACGAGGAGCCCCTCGGCGTGGCCCGTGAGGAAGAGGCGCTCGCCGGCCACGCAAGGGGAGGAGTGCCCGGGGGGCAGCGGCACCTTGAAGGCCGCGTTGCGGTCCGGCCCGAAGCGGACCGGGATGTCTCCGTCCGGCGACACCCCCGATCCGCCGGGCCCCCGGAACTGGGGCCAGTGGAGCTGCGCGAGGGCGGCCCTTGCGGGGAGGATGAGGAGGACGAGGAGGAGGAAGAAGTCGAGCAGGACCGCGGCGAGGGCGATGAGGCCCCTGCGGCTGCGGCCGGAAAGGCTCACAGCGTCCACCCCTCGCGGTACGGGCTGTGGAGGTGCTCGTTGGCCTCCGGGAGGTTCGTGACCTTGAAGCCGGCGGGGTCCCAGAGGAGCTTCGCCCGCGTCAGCTTCTCGCGGAGCTGGACGCGCAGCGCGACGTTGCCGAGGAGCACCACCTCGGCCAGGGGCCCGGCCCAGTCGAAGCTCGAGCCCGTGGGCTTCCCCCCCTTCGCGGCCTCGATCCACTCGCGGTAGTGGCCGGGGGAGCGCGGGAGCGTCTTCGGCACGTCGCCCACCTCGCTGCGCCGCGCCTCGGGATAGAGCCGGTTGCCGAGGATGAAGCCCTGGTCGCCGACGATGAGGCGGCCGTTGTCGCCCATGGGCTCCCCGTCGGGGAGCGCCTCGGGCCGCGGCGGGCGCAGGCCGCCGTCGTACCAGACGACCTTCGCGGGCGGCATGTCGCCCCGCGCCGGGAACTGGTAGGTCACCATGCTCCCGAGCGGGAAGGTCTCCACGTTCACGCGCGTCGAGGAGGCCTGCACGCTCAGCGGGTGGCCGAGCTTGAGGGCGCGGAAGACCGGGTCCAGGGCGTGGCAGCCGATGTCGCCCAAGGCGCCCGTGCCGAAGTCCCACCATCCGCGCCAGCGAAAGGGCAGGTACGCCGGGTGGTAGGGCCGGCTCGGGGCGGGGCCCAGCCACAGGTCCCAGTCGAGCGTCTCGGGGGCCGCCGGTTGGTCCTTGGGCCGGTCGACTCCCTGCGGCCAGTACTCGTTGAAGAGCCCTTGCGACGGGCGGTCGGTCCAGACGTGCGCCTCGCGCACCGGGCCGATCGCGCCGGCCCAGACGGCCTCGCAGAGCCGCCGCGTCTCCTCCGAGGCCTGCCCCTGGTTCCCCATCTGCGTCGCGACCTTCCTCTCGCGCGCCGCCTCGGCCACCTTGCGCGCCTCGAGGACGGAGTGCGTGAGCGGCTTCTCGCAGTAGACGTGCTTGCCGAGCTTGATCGCCGCCATGGAGGCGACGGCGTGCGTGTGGTCCGGCGTGGCGACCACGACCGCGTCGATCCCCTTCTCCTCCTCGAGCATCTTGCGGAAGTCCTTGTAGCGCTTCGCGGCCGGGAAGCGGTTGAAGGTGCCGGCGGCGTGCGCCCAGTCGACGTCGCAGAGGGCCACGATGCTCTCGCTCGTCATCTGGCCCAGATCGGCGCCTCCCTGGCCGCCGACGCCGATCCCGGCGATGTTCAGGCGCTCGCTCGGCGCCAGGGCCCCGCCGAGACCGAGGGCGGAGGCCGGGACGATGGTGAAGGCCGTGACGGCGCTCTTCCGGAGGAACTGGCGGCGGGTGGTCGGGCGGCTCGTCGTGCGGTTGCTCGCTCGAGGTTGGCTCGTGGGTCGGTCCATCGGCTCTCCTTCGTATGTCCTTCCTTCGATCGTCCCGTGAGAAGCGCCCCGATCTTGTTTGCCCGCGCGCGGCGCGGCGTTCCGTGACCTATAGCACGACCGCCCGCGGCCCCGCCAGGGCTCCGCCGCCGGGAGGCGCCGCGCACCGGCGCACCGCAGGCCGCTTGCGTCGGCGGAGCCAGTCCATTAGCCTGGGCCTCCGATGGCTGGAGGTGCCGCATGCCAAGCGACGGGAATAGCATCGCATCGCGTCGAGGGTTCCTCGCGGCGAGCGGGGCGGCCATGGTAGGCCTCGCCGGCTCGGGGCTGGGA
>JACQVW010000840.1 GCA_016209535.1 Planctomycetota bacterium
CCGAGGCTTTCCTCGCGGATGTAGATCCCCGGCTCGACCGTGATCACCATGCCCGGCTCGAGGGTGCCCCGGGGCATCGGGTCGTGGACGTCGAGGCCGAGGCCGTGGGAGGCGCCGTGGGGGAAGTACTTGCCGGCCTCGGCGTCCTCGCGGATGAGGCCGAGGGCCTTGAGGCCCCTCGCGACCTCCCGGGCCGCCGTCTCGTGGACCCTGGACCACGGGGCCCCGGGGCGCACCTCGCGGATCGCCGCCTCCTGGGCGCGGAGGACGATCTCGTAGAGCGCGCGCTGGCGCGGCGTGAACCTCCCGCCCACGGGGACCGTGCGCGTCACGTCGGCCGCGTACCAGCCGTACTCGGCGCCGATGTCGAGGACGAGGAGGTCGCCGAACTCCATGCGGCGGCCGCGCGGTCCTGGACGCGATCGTGGACGTCGGGGGCACCCTCGAGGAGGCGAGCGAGGGGGGCGCCGCGTGAGGCTCGAGCGCTGGCGGCAGGTCGGGCGTGGGCTTTCACATTCGGAGGCGCGGGTCGAGTGCCTGGGCAATCGTGATCCGGTGCAATCCCGCCTGTCGTGTACAATGCTCGCGTGAAGGCCAAGCAGGAGTTGCCTCAGGTCATCCCAGACCCTCCAGGCCCAATCGATTGGGATGAGGCAGCGAGTCTTTACGTCGACGAGGGCCTCTCCTGCGCCGAGGTCGCCCGGAGGATGGGTCGCGATCCGCACGCGATTGGTCAAGGCCTCCGCGCCCGTGGCGTTCCGCGCCGTCGGCGATTGCCGGTGAGGCGTCGAAAGTGGGGTGAGAGGCTCTACGCGATCTGGCAGAGCGTGAAGAATCGGTGCCGGCGCCCGCGGCTGCAGAGCTATCAGTACTATGGCGCCAAGGGAATCGACTACTGTTCCGAATGGGAGCAGTTCGAATCGTTTCGTGGGTGGGCGATCAAGGCGGGTTACAAGCCCGGCAGAAGCCTCGCCCTCAAGGCGGGAGCGACGGTTTTCTCGCCGAGGACGTGCCGGTGGGTGAGCGCGGAGGAGAAGGTGCGGAGGCGCCTCAGGCTGGCTCCACCGCGCGCTTGGCGGCTCGTCAACGCCTTTGGCGAGACGAAGGGCGTGGCCGCCTGGGCTCGGGATCCTCGCTGCCGGGTGAAGTTCGCTCTCCTCTACCGGCGGCTCGATGCTGGGTATTCTCCCGAGGAGGCGATCACGCTGCCGGAAGGCGCAACGCCGAGTCCGCGCAAGCGCAGGCTTCGCGTCTCTGTCCGGCGCCCTCGGGCCAGACCCTGGCACAAGATCGACGGGGAGGCGGCTGCGCGGCTCCACACCGTCGAGGGTCTCCCGCCGGGGAAGATTGCCCAGCTCCTTGGCAGCACCATCTCTGGGGTCCGAGCGCGGCTGAAGCGCATGGGCATCTATCGACCGCAGAAGCGAAAGAGGCCGGCCTCCCGCCTGGGAAGGTCCCTCTACCGTATATGGTACGAGTTGCGGAGCGGATCGAGTGATCGCCGGCGCAGCGCCGATTCTGGCCGCAAGGGTGTCCTCGTCTCGAAGGAGTGGGACAGATTCGAGCCTTTCTACGCCTGGGCAACCCAGTCCGGCTATCGCAAGGGTCTCTGCCTCAGCCGGGTAGACCGCGAGGCCGAATACTCGCCGAACAACTGCCGCTGGGCGACGCGAGCCGAGATTTCCCGCCGCAAGCGGCCACCCAACCGGCCACGCCCGCCCCGCTGGACGATTAGCGCCTTCGGGGAGACGAAGGGGCCGACCGCGTGGTCCAAGGATCCCAGGTGCGCCGTGCGGCTCCCCTCCCTGATCAAGCGGCTGCGATCGGGGATCAAGCCGGCTGAAGCCATCACGCGCCCGCGAACAAGGGTGGGGAATGTTGAGCCCAAGGTGCTGGTGAAGGCCTTCGGCATGACGAAGAACCTGACGGACTGGAGCCGTGACCGCCGTTGCCGGGTCACGATGGTGACCATCGCGCATCGCCTGCGGCACCGTGTCGCACCGGAGATCGCGATCGCCGCGCCGCCCTACGGGCTCGACGTGGATGTCAAGCGCCGCAAGCGTGCGCGGAGGCGCGGCGCGTCCAGAAGGTGACGGGAGAAGCCAGAGAATCAGCGCCGGCCAGAATCCACAGCAAGTCGCTGGTCAAGCCTGGCGAGGGAGTTTGGCCTACGCGCTCCGCCGGTAAAGCGCAACCCCCGTCGTCTCCCGCTCCTCGAGCACCGCGTCCAGGGAAAACCCCTGGGCGCGGAGCGCCGCCTCCATGCCCTCGCGCGCTACGAGCCACTTGTGCCACTCGACCACGATCCGATCGACGCGCCGGAGGAAGTCCCCCTCCGAGCGGAAGAGCTCCTCCTCCGAGCCCTCGATGTCGACCTTGAGGAGGCGACAGCGCTCCTCGCCCAAGTGCTCCCGCCAGGCCCGCTCGAGCCGGATGCGCGGCACCACGATCCTCCTCCAGGCCCCCTTGGGCAGTTTACCCGGCTCGTGGACGGGGAACCGGGAGGAGCCCAGGCTCGACGGTAAGAGGTAGAACGCCCCGGTCGTGTCCTCGGCCGAGGCCCCGGCGAGGCCGTGGAGCGCGACCACGCCGTGGAGCTCGTTCGCCTCGAGGTGCCAGCGCGTCTCCTCCACCATGGCCGGGTTCGCATCGACCATGAGCCCCCGGAGGTCCCGGCGGCCGGTCCGGTGGGCGAGGAGCGCCGCGAAGAGCCCCGCGTTCGAGCCGAGGTCGCAGAAGGTGCGCGTGCCGTCGGGGTCGAGGGCGCGCCCATACACGCCGCGGCGGAAGATCTCGTCCGATAGGTAAAAGCTCTCGAGCGACCGGCACCGGTACCGCACGCCGCTCCCCGGCAGGGTGCGCTCGAGGGGACAGAGCCCGAGCGCGAGGCCCACGAGGGGCCGTAGCCCGAGCGAGCGCACGAGCCAGTGAAAGCCCGAGAAGCTGTCAAGGCGTTGCGGGAGGGTCATAAGGGCTGCGTCCCCCGGTTCCGTCCCTGATGCTCGAGAGCGGGCTCAGGCCCGGCTGCGCCTCCCAGGCTTCCGGCTCGCGGCCGGAGGGGGCCGCGGGACCCGGGAGATCCGCGCCGGGGTCGTACCCGAGCTCGGCTTCCGCCCCCGGCGTGCGGGGCTCGGGCAAGGGCCCGAGCTTCGCGAGGCTCGAGGTCTCGCCGAAGAGCTTCCGGGCGAAGGCCTCGATCTCCTCGCGGAGCTCCGGGCTCCGGGGGCTCAGGCGCCAGGCGTGCAGGTAGGCCTCGTAGGCCGAGGCCTCGAGCCCGAGCTCCTTGAGCCCTCGCGCCTTCCCGAGCCATAGGGGGATGCCCCGGGGCTCGAGCTCGAGCGCGCGTTCGAACCACACGAGCCCCTCGCGGTAGCGCTTGAGGGCGAAGTGGGCGCTCGCCAGGTTCTTGAGCGCGAGGTCGTACTCCGGATCCACTTCGAGGGCCTGGCGGAGGTAGCGGAGCGCGAGCTCGGGCTTCCCGGCCTCGGCCAGCGTGCCCCCGAGGTTGTTGAGGACCTCTTTGATGCCGCGGCCGTGGCGCGCCGCAAGCTCGAGCTCCGAGCAAGCCTCCCCGAGGCGCGCGAAGAGGGGCGCCCAGCGGGCCCGCGCGTAGTGGTAGTCGGCGAGGATCAAGTCGTAGGAGAAATCCCCCGGCGCGTGGCGGAGGCTCCCCTCGCGGAAGCGGAAGGAAGCCCAGAGAGCCTCGTGCGCCTTCTCGTCGGGCTTTGTGCTCTTCGCCACGGCCTCGAAGACGAGGCCCCAGGGCTCGAGCTCCCAGCCGGGCAGGCCCTCGAGGCGGGTCTTCGTGGTGAAGTAGACGGGCCGGCCCGAGCACTGCACAAGGTAGCGCTCCTTCTCGGCCGAGCTCTTGCCCCTCGGCGGCGGCACGCGGGGCGGGTCCTTCCCGAGGAGAAGCTCGCGGAAGACCGCGTCGTCGATGGTCCCGTACTTGTTCGCGACGAGGACATCGGGCCGGAAGCCTTCGGCTGCCTGGAGGTAGAGAAGGGGAAACGTCGAGTGGTCCGCCGAGGGCACGATGATGGCGCCGGGCTTCAAGCTCCCGAGGATGTTCCTCCCCCAGTCCTCGGCCAGGTACTGGCGGCTCGGATCGTTCGCGCGGAAG
>JACQVW010000841.1 GCA_016209535.1 Planctomycetota bacterium
AAGATCGGTCCTTCGTCTCCCTTGGCCTTTCCTCTCCCGCCGCGGCCATCGCCATCCTTGCACCCCCAGAGGGCAAGCATCGCAACGGCAACCAGAATTCCCCGTCGTCTCTTCGCCGTCCTGATCTGCATGAATCACCTCCTCCTGTTCTCTGTGGATTTTGCGGCCTCGCACCACACAGCTCTTCCTTGCGGGCGATCAGTTGCTCCAGCAGTCGGTTCAGCGCTTCAGTGAAGGCCTGCTCGAGTGCTTTCTTGACGAAGTCTCCAGGCAAGCCAGTGCTATCCGCCATCAACGTGGAGCGACCCTGGGCCTCGAGCATCCTTTCTACGCCAACGGCTCTCAAGGAGAGAGTCAGATGCACCGCGGCGCTGACGTCCGCCCAAGGCTTGTAGGCGACGATCTCGTAGCCCGACGTCACGGAGGAGACCTCAAGCGTCAGGAAGCGCTCGCTCCCCGAGCTCGCCGCTCGGTCCTTCACGGCGACGGGGCCACGGAAGGCTTGCTCGAAGCCCTTGCGAGCCCACTCCACGAGCGCCTTGTCGTAGTCGAAGATGTAGGTGTGGCCGACGATCCTCGTCTGGTACTTCCTCGCCTGGGGCTCGGGCTCGCAGACAACCGCCACTCCGCCTGGGATCTTCTTGACCTCGGCGATCCTCCGAAGAGGCAGCCGGGCTTCCAGGACGAGCTGGTGAGTGCATCCCAAGGCTGCGAAGGCAAGAACCAGGCAGCAGGTGAGCCGCCGGACAGTTCGAGGCGCGCACATCATGCCCTCCTCCCAACGGCCTCGCGGACGCGGGCCGCTGCGTTGAGGAGCATGTTCTCGTGGACCTTATGGACGACCGAGCCCGGCGAGGCGAAGGGCATACCGAAGAGGAGGAAGAGCTGGAAGTACGTGGTCATCTCGTCCTCGACCACGAACTCGTCGAGCCTGCGGCCCTTGCCGTCAAGCACCTCCACGGACAGGTGGTACTCGTCCGTCGCCCAGGCCGGGATCAATCCGAAAGTGAACCCGCAGAGCAGCACCAGGGCGCCGCTCGACCGCCCGGTGTTGAGCATGTCGAGCTCGACGTACGCGTCAGCCTCCCCGCCGGAGGAAACGCCCCGGAAGGACCCCGATCGCTCGAAGGCGTCCAGGGCGGCCTTCTCGAAGTAACCGCTCGCCTCGGAGCTGGTGGAAGCCGCCCCAGAGATGTCGGCCCTCCAGTTGGTCGTGAGGGCGACGGTCTTCGGATTCCGTCTCTCCCCTCCTCGAGCCAAGGCCGGGCCGTATTCTGGCAGCTTGTCGCCGGCCACGGAAATGCACCCGGAGGAGGGGGCACCCGCGAGCGCGAGGAAAGAGCCACAGAGAAACGTTTTCATGGGGACCTCCTTCAGGGTTTCCTTGGACCAGCCCGGGCGAGGCGGCAACCATGCCGCCACGGGGGCGCTCATCATCCTGTTCGTGGAGATGGAGATCCGGGCACCGGCTTTCTTACAGCTTGACCGCGCCATCCCGTGGACTTGTCGCACCTGCCCCCGGGGGGATACTCTGATGCCCGGGTGGACGATCAGGCCACGAGCCGGCTCATGGTGGAGTTCTACCGGCGGCTCAAGAAGGGTGAGGGCAGGGCGGAGGCGCTCCGGCGAGCGAAGCTGGAACTCCTCCCGAGAAATGACCGCAGGTGCCTCACCCTCCTCCGAGCGAGCCCCCGGAAGGACGCGCAAGGTCAAGCCGGACCCCCCGCACCCCAACTACTGGGCGCCCTTCGTCCTCTCCGGGGAAGGGGCTTCCTCGCTTCAATTCTCGGCCGTGTCCACCCAGTGAAACCCGCGCCGAGCTGACGGAAGCCTACTCTTTTGCCGCCACGGAGTACGGAATGAGCGCGGCGCCTGGAAAACGCTGGTCGAGAGCCTCGCGGATGCTGGATGCGGCACGAGCGACATCGCTCCCCGAGGTGGCCGCGAGCTGCCGCAGCTCATCCCGCAGGCGGAGAAGATTCTCCGAGGCCATCCTGCGGGGGTTTGCAAAGGCGACGAAGAACTCCGTGCTCGGCTCGCGGACGGAGGCGCGGATCCTGAGCGCGAGGCGGTCCCGATCGTCGGCCTTGCCGGGACGTGGGAGGACGAGCCTCCCACCGCTCACGAAGTTGTCCTCGTAGCCCCAGTAGTCCCACTGTCCCTTCTCCGCATCTTGGTACGGGAAGTAGAACTCCACGGCGCCAAGCGCGTCGATGTTGACCAGGTGAAGGTACATCGGACGAGAAAGGCTCAGCTTGAGCTGAAACTCTTCCCCGTCCCTCCAGATCCGTGGCTCTCCCGGCTCGCCCCCTCTGGTGCCCATGACCTCAGCCATGGCCAGCTCGATCCGAGGCGCCCCGCCGGGAATGTTCACGGCGATGATGGCGCCGAGGACCAGGACCGCGGCTGCGGCCCAGAGTACCCATCGCCGGCGTCGCCGGGAGCCCTCCCAGCGCTCGTAGGCCGCCTCGAAAGCTCTCTTGAGCTGAGCCCTCGACTCCGCGGGCAGCTCATCCTGGGCCCCCGACCTCAGGATCCGGCGGTAGCCATCCTCGAAACGCCGCATCTCGTCGTAGGATGCCCGGCACTTGCCACAGGCCGTCAGGTGCGCCCGGAGCCGCTCGCCGGCATCGGCGTCAAGCTCTCCCGCGCTGAGGCGCAGGAGGGCCCCCTGGAACTCCTCGCAATGCTCTCCTGGATCCAGTTCAGAGGGCATCGCGGTATCCTTTCGATTCCATGCACTCGCGCATCAACCTCCGGGCGCGGTGAAGCTGTACCCCGAGGTTGCTTTCCGAGATTCCAAACCGCTCGGCGAGCAGTTTGACCCGGATTTGGTGATCGTAGTGCTCGATCAGCGCCCTCTTGAGATCTTCTCGCAGCCGCTCGCGGCATTCCAGGAGGGCATCCCTCCGCTCTCTGCTCGCCTGGAGATCTACTGGGGACGGCTCCGAGGCCGCGAGCCGCTCCTCGATCACATCGAGGAGGCGCTGAGGCTTCCTGCGGCGATTCTTCCGGAGGACCGTCCTCAAGACGCGGCGGTATAGGCCACGGAAGGAAGACTTGAGCCCGTACTTGTCGAGAGCCACGATCATCTGGAAGTGCGTCTCCTGCCGTAGCTCACTCTTCGCCTCCGAGAGGTGCTCCACCTTTCCCCCAAAAACGGAATGGAAGAACTCCTCGTAGTGCTCGAACAGCGTTGCCAGGGCATTCCGGTCACCTCTCTTCCAAGCCTCCACGAGCCGAACGTCACGTTCGAAGAACGGGTCGAGGCAAGGCATGGGGGCGGCAGGCGCCGCCTTGGCTTCAGGAGTCGTGTCCACCCGACTTCTTACCGAGAAAAGAGTCCAGATCGTCCCCGGCAATCCCGGCGGACGCCATTTTACACGGATCGAGGTCATCAAACACAGGGGTATGGCGTTCCATCTCAGGCCGGGGCGCTGTAAGGATCCATCCTCCTGGGACTCTCCTCTTCCGGTGTGCGTGAACTTGTCGGTCTCTGTCGTCCAACCAGCGGAGGGGATCATGTCCCGAGAAAAAATTCTCTTGGCCATGGCGTTCTTTCTTCCGAGTCCAATCGTCCTGTCGCAGGGAGCGGCCCTGGACACGCCCGAGGACACCATGCAGGGGCTTCGCGGTGTCGATCTTCGATCGTTCCGCGAGCTCCTCGACAGCCACGGCGCCGTCGTGGAGGAGGCCCAGGCGAGGGGCGGCCCGGGGCAGGCCGTTCAGGTCCCTCGCTCCCAGGTCAGGGCGCTCCTCGAGTACTGGGACCTCAATGGGGACGGCAAGGTCAACGTGTCGGACGTGGTGGCCCTGATCCAGGACACGATCCTTCCGGTGCTGGCGCACCTCACGCGCGGGGCGCCGATCCCGGGCCCCACGCCGGTCGTCTTCGGCGCCATCGCGCTCGAGACGGGGGACGCCCCTTCGGCCGTCGCGGTCTACTCAGCCCAGGACGCCCTCGTCGCCGCACTGACCGTGTCGGAGGGCATGTTCGCCGTCTCGCTCCCCCCCGGCCAGTACCGGCTTGAGACCGAGGACGGGAGGTACATCCACGACCCGGACGGAGATGGAAAACCCGATGGGCTCTCCGTGAGCCGACCGGGGGATGTCGTGGGTCCCGTGCGGCTCGTGAAGCCCAAGGGGGTCTGCAACTTGCTCCACGGCGCCGTGACCTGCCAGGGCAAGCCCGTCGAGCGGGCGACCGTGGTCGTATGGGATGACGCCGACTGTCTGGCGGTCCAGGAGCGGGCGGTCACCGACGCCGCGGGGAAGTTCTGCTTCGAAGGCCTCCCCAACGGGGCCTACCAGCTCCGAGCCTACAGGAGGCAGCAGACCTGCTGCAGCCTCTGCTACGGCTTCCACGACTCCAACGGGGACCGGACACCGGACGCGGTCAACGTCCAGGCAGGCAGCAGCAGCCAGGCGGACATCGCCATGGCCGTGGAGAAGCGGGATCTGGTCACGCTGACCCTCCAGGCTCCGGGCAACCCCCGAGGGACCGTGCCGATCGTGCTCCGCTCCTGTGCACAGGACGCACAGGCTTCCGTGCTCTGCTGGACCGCGGACGCTCAGGGCAACCTCGAGCTCCCGTTGTCCTGTGGCACGGCCTGGGGGCCGCTCCTCTTCTGGAAGGACGTCGACGGCAACGCAGACGTCACGACTGGCGATTGGATCGGATACCTGGAGCGAAACGGCAACGGGAAGCTGGACTTCCCCGGCGACTGCTTGACCTTGGGCTGCGACCTCCAGGCAAGAGTGAGGCTGGCGCCCGTACCCTGAGGGCGCGGGGGAGGCTGTGCGGACAGTGTCCTCAGCCTCACTTGCCCTCGGGTTTTGCCGGGGCAGACCTTCCCTGCCTTCCCCCGATAGGACGAAAGCCGCCCAGAAGTATGGATGCGCCAGCGCGTCCGCCATGCGTTCCCTCACGACCCCTCGCTTTTCCGATCCAGCGGACTCCCCGCCTCGCTTCCCGATCATCCGAAGCTTGGCGCGGCGCAGGGCTTCCGCCTTGGGGGCCCCTGCGCAGAGCTCGCCGTAGAAGTCGGCCATCAGGCCGGCCGTGGCGGCGTCGCTCACGGACCAGAGGGAGCCGATGATGGCGCGGACCCCGGCGATGAAGAGGGCCCTCTCGAGTCCGAGCTTACCCTCGTGATCTCGCACATCTCCCAGGGACGACTCGCAGGCCGAGAGCACCGCGACCTCGACCCGGCGCAGGTCCAGCCCAAGGACTTCTCCGGCCGTCAGAAAGCCGTCCTCTTTGCCATCTCCACCTTCGTGGTACTTCGAGAAGACGATCCCGGAGTAGAAGAGTGGATCGCCCCCACGCGCCTCCCGGGACTCCGGGCCCAGAGAGAACTCGCCATGGGCCGCCACGTGGAGCACCTTCCCCAGCCCCGCCTCGCGCTTAAAGGCCTGCTCCGTCGCTTCGGCCCCCCTGCGCACGAGCTTCGTCCGGAAGAGCTTCTCCACGTCCTCGACCTCCTTCAATGCGTACGGAAGCGGCCCGAATACCTTGCCTCCACGGATCGCAGCCGAAGGGACTGCCTCCTCCCCAGGCCGGCCGGGGTCCGGATCCCCGTAGGCCACCAGCTCAAGCTCCGAGCCCAGACGCTCTCGCGATCGAACCTCGAAGAGGACCTTGAGGGACGGGGCATAGCGCACAGCGCAGCGCTCGATCAGGTGCCTACCGTCTTCGAGGAGGAGGGCCTCGAAGGGAAAGAGGTGGAGGATCCCGTCGGGGACCACGAGTAGCCCCTCCGCCTCCTCGATGGTCCCCTCGACCTCGCCCAGGAGCATGTGTGCTAGCGCCGCCAGGCCCTCCCGGACCTCCTTGGCGGGCGCCATCCGCTGGATCCTGTCGAGGACGGCTCGGGCCTTCTCCTCGAGGGCCTCTCTTCTTCCCTCAAGCGTGTGCAACCGGGGTTCCTTGCCCCGGTGCCACGCCAGGAGGATAACATCCTTGCCCGCAAGCGTGTAGTGAAGCATCGCCTCGCGCTTCCCGAGCAGGGCGGCGAGCCGCGCCGCATCGACGGGTTCACCCCCCGTGCAAAGCGCCGCGAGCTTGGGCTCTGTTTCCTTGAGCTTCCGCTCCAGTCGGTCGAGCTCGGCCAGGGATTCCGGCTTCTCGGCTTTCCGTGCCGGGAGTCCCCCGGTTCTGAAGGCCCTGGACGACGAGAGGTTCGCCCGCTGGGCCCGGATTTCGTCCCAGAGCGCCTTCCCCTCCCGGCTCAAGGAGTCCCGCAGCCCCCCCCCACCGCACGGCGCTTGTAAGCCCCCGCGCCCGGAAGTCCTCCGCCGCCTGCAAGGCCTCGAAGACTTGCGCCTGCCGGGCCGCCTCGGAGGTCTCTTCCCGGGCGCACTTCGCCAGGAGCTTGAGGTAGCCCTCGAGGGCTTGTTGCCCCTTCGTGCTCTGGTAGGAGACGATGGCGGACTCCTCGAGCGCGACCTCGATACCCAGGATCGTGTCCCTCGTGAGCTGGCGAGCCTCGCGGAACGCTGCGAGAGCTGGTTGTACTTGGCCCAAGGCCGCGCGGGTGCGGGCAATCCGGTAGAGCGTCGCTGCCTTGCCCGTTGGGTAGTGAAACCCTTCAAGAATCACCAACGCCGCCTCACAGTGCTGAAGGGAATCCTGGAGCTTCCCCTGCTCGCATAGCGCATCGCCTATTGCACTTTCAACGATCGCCTCGACCCAACGCAGATTCCTCTCCCTGCACACACGCAGGCACTCCTCGAACCGTCGACCGGCCATGTCGAAGTCCCCTGCCTCCGCCAAGGCGCAAGCGATGGCGGCCATGATTGGAATCGGGAAGAGGGCAAACAGATCCGCTTGTCGTCGCGCCATATCGAGTGCTTCCCTGTAGCGGATGACAGCGCGCTCCGGCTGCCCTATCTGCCTGTGGACCTTGCCCAGGGAGACCAGAACAGCGATCTTATCCTCAGGCTTGCCCCGCTCCCCCGAGGTCGAGAGCGCTTCCTCGTAGAAACGCAAGGCCTTCTTGGGCTGTCCGAGCTGATGGCTCGGATCACGTATGTCTCCCCCTCCTTCGCCTCCACCACCAGCCGGGCGCTGTCGCCCGGCCCGCTGTCTTCGTCCTTGGCGATCACGCGGCCCCTTGCGTCCCGGACCTCGAGGTCGGCGTCGAAGTGCCAGGAGCTGAGGGTCACCGTGACGGGCCCGCTCGCCTTGGCAGCGTAGCGGAAGGTCTGGTACCGTCCGCGGAAGAAGGGCGCTGGACCCACATCCGTGAGAGCGCCCTGGAAGGGCTTCCCGAGCTCGAGCTCCGGGACGCCTTCTTGAGCCTCCGAGCGTAAGGGGGCTCCAAGAACGAGCGCACAGGCCGCCGCGACGGCCACCGAGCACCTTGAAGACTCTGAGAGGATCATTTGGCTCCCGCACCTCCTCCGCCACCGACGATAGGGTCCCAGCATTGCACCCCGTCAGTCAAGCTGCAATCGTCGAACAAGGAAGCTGCGAATCACAATGAGTCCCGGATGGACGAGAACCCGGCACAGGAGCCACAGGAGCCCATCGCGGTCCGCATCCGCAAGCTCACGAACCCCTACGACGGGAACCTGGCCCTTCAGGAATTCGATCTCGAGCGGCCCCAACGCCGGCTCCTTCGCCTGGACCGTCGACGGCGCCCTCGTCGAAGCCGACTCCCCCACGGCGGAGCACGCCTTCAAGGCGCCCGGGAGCCACGCGATGCTCCCCACGGACTCGCAAGCCGCCATGCTGCCGCAGCGGATCGCGGGCGCCATCGCGGGCGTGCGCCAGACCTTCCATTACGCGGTCACCGCTTCGTCGGGCTGGACCTTCGCCGAGCTCAGGCTGTACGCGCACGCGGTCGTCATGGCGGGGGGCCTCCTCGGGACGCTGAACGACTGGATCTGCCGGCTCTACCCCAAGTCGTGCTGCGAGGCGGACTGCGAGAAGGAGTATGACGAGTGCATCGACGCATGCCCCGGCGACGAGGTCACCGAGGACAACCTGGATTGCTACTTGACGTGCGAGACGAAGCGCGTCCGGTGCCTGGCAGACTGCCCGGACTGGGACGTGATCACCTTCCAGTGAGCGGACCCTCCGCCCCTGGCGACCTTTGCGCCGCCCGCGCCGCGCGCGTCCCTTCGAGGCCGCCGCGGCGCGGGCGCGTTTCGGTTTGCGCCCGGGGCCGGGGGTCCATGGCTCAAGACGCGGGCAGCTCGAACCCCTTCCTCCGGGGCCGCGAGAGCATCGCCGCGGCCTCCGCATCGCCCGGGATCGTCTCCATCGCGGCGTCCCAGGGGATCCTCCGGCGGGTGTGGTAGGCGATGTTCCCCAGCAAGCAGACCAGCGTGGCGCGATGGCTCTCCTCGAGGCTGACCGCCTGCTCCTTCCCATCCACGACGCAGTCGACGAAGTGCCGCTGCCACGGCCCGTCCTGCGGCGACTTGCCGGCGCGCTCGGTGGGCTTCCTCGGCGACGCGGAGTCGAAGACCTCGTAGCCTTCGCGGTCGAGGAGGAGCGAGCCGCGGTCGCCCGTGAAGAGAATCCCGTGGTGGTGCGGGCGCGAGGGGACGCGGTGGACGTTCGAGTAGCCGCAGTAGGAGTAGCTGAGCACCCAGCCGGGAAGCTCCCAGGTCGCCTCGACCGTGTCCGGCGCGTCGCTCGCGGTGTCCGTGGCGAGGAGGCCGCCCGTGCAGCTCGCGGAGGTCGGCGCGAGCGCCGGCGCCGCCCCGCGCGAGCCCGAGCCGGCCGCCATGGCCCAGAGGATCGTGTCGACGTGGTGCACGGCCCAGTTCGTCACCATGCCTCCACCGTAGTCGAACCACCACGAGTACGGGATGCGCAGGGGGTTGAAGGGCACCGAGCGGGCTGGGCCGAGCCAGCGGTTCCAGTCGAGGCCCGCCGGAGCGGGCGCGTCGGGAGGCCGGCCGCCCCGGGGGCGCGCGTCGTGGTAGTTCCAGCACTCGACCTTGCCGACCCGGCCGATCCTGCCCGAGCGCACGATCTCGGCGGCGCGCTGGAAGTGCTCGCCGGCGCGCTGCTGGGTCCCCATGAGGGCGACGATACCCGCCTTCCTCGCCCCCTCGACCATCGCGCGGCCCTCGCGGACGGTGTGCGAGAGGGGCTTCTCGACGAAGACGTGCTTGCGCGCGAGGCACGCCTCGATGAAGGGAATCCCGTGCCAGTGCTCGCAGGTGGCGATGGCGACGGCGTCGATGTCCTTCCGGTCGAGGATCCGCCGGTGGTCCTGCGCCTCCGCGGGCTCGGGACGGCCCTTCGACACGAGGACCTTGGCCGCGAGCTCCATCCGCGGCGCGTTCACGTCCGAGACGACGGGCACCTCGACGCCGCCGAAGCTCCCGAAGACCTCGAGGAGCTGCCGCCCGCGCCCGCCGCAGCCGATCAGCCCGAGGCGCAGCGAGCTCGAGGCCCCGGCGCGGGCTCGGCGAAACGAGCACGGCACGGGAAGCCCGGCGAGGGCTGCGGCGGTCGCGACGCCTCGGAGGAACCGGCGGCGGGAGGGCAGGGTGCGGGTCACGGGCCTCGGTGTCGAGGGTGCCATGGCAGGAGGCATTGTACCGTACGCCGTGAGCGGATCCTGTCGCAGACGACGAGAGCGGTGCGCTCGCGGTCCCAGGCGGCGCGCTCCCTCCCTGCCGGCCCCGCACCCGATGGTCATTGTGAGAGGGCGGTGAGAGCCGACCTCATGGACGCGACAGGGATCCCGCGGCGGTTTCCTCGGCGGAGGACTCGCGCAGGCTACGGAAGCGTCGGCCAAGGTCGAGCCGCCGCGAATCAAGGCGGACCAAGTGTATTGACTAAATTTAGAATTCATCCTAAATTTAGTCCGAGGAGTGCATCGGCATGAATTCGCGTACCCCGCTGGCTTCCAACCCGTTCCGCCCCGGCGCCGGACACCCGCCTCCTTACCTCGCAGGCCGCGAGGAGGAGAAACAGGAGCTCAGCCGCCTTCTCAAGCAAAGTCCGGTGCTGACGAACCTCGTCTTGACGGGGCTGCGCGGCGTAGGCAAGACCGTGCTCCTGGAGACCTTCAAGCCCATCGCCATCCAGCGGGAGTGGATCTGGGCCGGGACGGACCTGTCGGAGTCCGCCAGCGTCGGGGAGCAGGCCCTGGCGGTCCGCATACTCGCCGACCTGGCCCCGCTGGTGGCTCCGCTGACCGTCGCGGTGGAGGAGGTCCCCCGCATCGGCTTCAAGAGCGCGCCGCTCCGGCGAGGGATCAAGCTCGACTACGGTCTGATGAAGCAGGTCTACGATGGAACTCCTGGCCTCGTG
Source organism: Planctomycetota bacterium (assembly GCA_016209535.1). Taxonomy (GTDB): domain Bacteria; phylum Planctomycetota; class UBA8108; order UBA8108; family SXIK01; genus JACQVW01. Next base: position 10,283 of record JACQVW010000841.1, read on the forward strand.
GCGGACAAGCTCAAGGCTGTCCTCGAGCTGGTGTGGGCTTCCCTGAGCCCGACCAGGTGCCGCGGGGTCGTCCTGGCCTACGACGAGGCCCAGAACCTCAGCGATCATGCGCCTCGCGGGCAGTATCCCCTGTCGCTTCTCCTGGACGTTTTCCAGTCCATCCAGCGCAAGGAGATCCCCTACCTCTTGATCCTGGCCGGCCTGCCGACCTTGTTCCCCAAGCTCGTCGAGGCGCGCACGTTCGCGGAGCGCATGTTCCACGTGACGACGCTCGGACGCCTGTCTGAGTCGGAAAGCCAGCAAGCGATCCTGAAGCCGATCGACAAGCAGCCGCGTCCGGTGAAGTTCAGCGACGTCACGGTCCGGGAGATCATCAAGCACTCGGGCGGCTATCCCTACTTCATCCAGTTCCTTTGCCGCGAGATGTTCGACTCGTGCCTTCAGCAGAAAGCGAGGGGGGCCTTGAACCCCACGGCGACGGTGGAGCAGTCGATCCGCAAGCTCGACTCCGATTTCTTCGCAGGGCGCTGGAACCGGATCACGGATCGCCAGCGTGAGCTGCTCGACGTTGTCGCCGAGCTGCCGGACTGCGACGTGGAGTTCACGGTGCAAGCCATCGTGGCGAAATCGAGGAAAGTCCAGTCGAAGCCGTTCAGCCCCAGCCACGTGACGCAGCTCCTCGCCAAGCTCGCCGAGAGCGGGCTCGTCTACAAGAACCGGCACGGCCGCTATTCCTTCGCTGTCCCGCTCCTCGGCGAGTTCATCCGGCGGCAGAAGGGCGAGCGCGGGGCTTGAGGCCCTCAGCCCTCCACGATCCTCCGGACCGCTTCGTCCCAGCGCCAGCGGGCCTTCGGACCCTGGAGGTGCACGCCGCCGAGCCAGCGCTCGATCCCGCCGTGGGCATCGATCCAGTCTCGCTTCCAGGCGAGAACCTCGAGGCCGGTCACCGTGACCTCGAGTCTGCCCGCCCAGAAGCTTGCGGCCCCCGATGCGGACGGCATGAGCTTGAGGAGCGGCGCCGGCCACGGCCACGAGGCCGAGCTCGGCCGCGAGGGCCGCCTTCCCGCCGCGTGCGCCATGGCTCATGGCCGCCATCGTAGTCCGCGCAGCCCGCGCCGGCGTCCTGAAGAAGAGCAGGACCGCAGCTCAGCTACCTCACAAGCGGGAGCTTGCGGAGACGAGCGCGACGGTGATCGACCGTGACCATTGCGCCCGCATCGAGCTGCGGCCCGCAGATTCGAAGCACTGGCAACAAGAACGCGGCCAGATCCTTGCCCTTCAGGCCTTCGACCCGCACTCGTGCACTGCCGGAAACCCCGCGTCTTTCAAGTGCTCCACGGCCGAGCGCGGCAGCCCCTGGTCGAGCAGGAGCTTCAAGGCTTCCCTGCGAGCTCGATGACTGCGTCATCCAGGTGGGCCGCCGCGTACGCGAGGGCCTGACGGATGTCTTCTTCTTCCAGCTCCGGGTATTCCCTCTTCAGCTCGGCCCGGTCGGGATACGTGGAGAGGGCCTCCAGAACGCGTTTGACAGTGAGCCGCATGCCGCGGATGCAAGGCTGACCGTTCATCTGCCGCGCGTTCACCGTGATCCGATCAAGTTTCATGTCGGCCGAGATCCTGTGCCGGGCATCTTCTCACCGACCGGAAACGTCCGCAAGCGGCGAATCCTCGCTGCCTTGACGGACGCTGAACCCGCCTACAAGAACCGGCACGGCCGCTATTCCTTGGCCGTGCCGCGCGTCGGCGAGTTCATCCGGCGGCAGAAGGGCGAGCGCGGGGCTTGAGACGGCTTGAGGCAGCCCCCGCGCGCCCCTACCTCGCCGTCGCCAGGAACACGAAGGGGCTCAAGGCGGGCCTGCCGTTGCCGTCCACGACGTAGACGTGGAAGGACTAGAGGTCGAGCGCGCTCACGGCGGCGATGCGGGGTTGCTCGGGGCTGACGGGCGGGGCCAGTGCCTCGGCCGCTCCCCGCTGCGGGGGACAATCGGAGGAGGCCCCGTCGGAGGACCGGAGGACAGCGTCCGGGGGCCCGCGGGCCCTTGCCCGCGCCCCCTCGGGGCACGAGGATGGCGTGCCGGAAAGGAGGCGCCCATGTTCGACCGCTTCACGGACCGCGCACGCAGGGTGATGGCCTTGGCCCGCAAGGAGGCCCAGAGGCTCAACCATGACTACATCGGCACGGAGCACCTGCTCCTTGGACTCATCCAGGAAGGCGCAGGGTGCGCGGCCAAGGTGCTGAAGAGCCTCGGGGTCGAGATCGACAGGATCCGCCGCGAGATCGAGAAGAACGTACAGTCGGGGCCCATCGTGGTGACCATGGGCCAGCTTCCTTTCACGGCGAGGGCGAAGAAGGTGCTCGAGCTGTCCATGGAGGAGGCCAACGAGCTGGGCCACAACTACATCGGCACCGAGCACCTCCTCCTGGGCCTCATCCGCGAAAACGACGGCGTGGCGGCCCAAGTGCTGCTCGAGCTCAACTTGAAGCTCGAGGACGCCCGCGCCGAGGTGCTCGAGCTCCTGGGCGAGCCCGCACGCCGGCGTCGGTCCATGCCCGGCCTGGCCGGGGAGAGGCCTGAAGACCCGAGCTGGGACCCCATCGAGCTCCTTGACGACCGCGACGCCTTGCGCGCCCGGCTCGCCTTCACGCCCGAGAGGCAGCCCAGCTTGACCCTCTTCGACGCCGAGGGCCGCGAGCGCGTAGTCCTCAAGCTGGACCCCGACGGCTCGCCGCGCCTCGAGATGCGCGACGGCGAGGGCAAGGTGGTCTTCAAGGCCCCGTGAAGGAGCGGTGGCGAGGGCTGAGGGCGGCTCCCCCCGGCGGGGCGCGCGGCCCGGCCGGGGGAGGGGGGAGTAGCCGCTCAAGAGTTCAACGTCCGGCCCGCTACGGGGCCACGGTGATCTTCCACGTGTTGTCGTAGATCACGCCGAAGCTGAAGCCCAGGACGTCGTCGACGATGTAGGGCTCGTAGAGCTTGAGCACGTGCTCGCCGACGGGGAGCGGCGGGCTCACGATGCCGTTTCCCTGGAAGGCGATCGCGGCCACGGAGCCGTAGGAGCTCGGGGCCGGGTAGACGATCATCGGATCGAACGCCGCGTCCTCCTCCCCAGCAGGGGCCCCCCGTATAATGGACCGCGCCTGCCGCCAAGCCCCAAGGTCCACGATGCGCACATCCAGGCACCATCTTGCACTGCGTGCACGCGGTCGCTTTCCGTCCGCGGCGGTCCTCCTGGCGTGCTTGCTTGCGGCGCG
>JACQVW010000848.1 GCA_016209535.1 Planctomycetota bacterium
CGAGGACGCGGCCCGTGGGCCCCGGCTCGCGGCCGGCCTCGGGCCGCGCCCCCCGGCTCGCCGGTGGCGGAGGAGGCGCCTGCGGCCAGCTCGCCGACAGGAGGACCAGGCGCCCGAGGCCCCCGGTGATCTCCTCGGCCTTGACGACCGCGGCCCGGCCGGGCGGCAAAACGAGCCGGCCCGCGGCGTGGCGGCGCTCCTGGCGCGGCAGGTCGAGCGTGAAGGGCGCCCAGACCGTGGCGGCTCGCGGCTGCGGCGCGGGCGCCGGCGCGCCATCGGGTCCCGGCGCCACGCGGCGCCCCGGCGCGGCCTCCACGGGGCCGATGTCGGCCGGGAGGAGCATCTCCGCCGATGCTTCGAGCCTCGTCCGGCACTCGTCGAGGGCCAGGTCCGCCCGCAGCGCGCCGCCGGCCTCGACGCGGGCGCCGTCCGCCTCCAGCGTGAACCCTTCGCCAGCGGTGTGGACCTCCGGATCGGGGACGCTCAGGATGGAGAACCCCGTGCCGCCGCTCACTACGTTCCAGTCACCGACGTAGGCGCGCGTCGAGAGGCCGCGAGCGCGCAGGCGCGCGCCGGGGATCGAGGCGGCGGCGGCTCGAAGCGCCTCGCGAAGCGCTCCGCCCGGCGTCCAGCCCTCGGGCAGGAGGACCCCGCCCTCGGCCTCGCGCCGCGCCGCGAGGACGTCCTCAAGGGGCCCCTCGAGCACGCGGACCTCGTGGGCCGCGAGCGCCGCCCGCGCAGCGATGAGGCCATCGACGTAGGCCTTGAGCCTCGCCTGCGTCGCGGCGGGGGCGGTCGCGAGGAGATGGCGGCCGTCCTGGCTCCACCGGAGCCGCGACTCTCCTTCCTGCCAGACCAGCGGGTCGACTGCGGCCTCGATCTCATTGAGGAGCAGCGCCTCCTCGATCGGCTCCTCGCCCGCGAGGGGCTCGAGGAGGAAGGCCAGGTCGTGGACGCGGGCGGGGAGGTCCTCGCCGGCGGCCCCGGGCGCGGGCAGGTCCGGCGCCGCGGCGGGCCGCAGCCGGGCGACGAGCGCGAAGCTGCGCCGCTCGGGGCCCTGGCCCGCCGCGAAGAGGCCGGCCACGACGGCGGCCTCGGCGGGCAGGGAGAGCACGGTCTCGAGCGTGTCCTCCGCGACCCGCGGCAGCTCGATCGTGCCGAAGCAGGTCTCGCGCCGCGCCGCCGCGCCGGCCTCGCTCAGGACCGTGGCCCGCAGCTCGAGCTTCCAGAGCCCGCTCTCGGCGATCGCCTCGGGCAGGGCCTCGACGGTGATCCCCAGGGGCAGCACGCCGACCACGGGGTTCATGACCGGCACGACGCCGGTCTGGTTGACCTCGAAGTCGGAGAGGTACGTGCGCGAGCGCCCGCCGAAGGCGCGGCGGCGGACCTCGTTCGGCGTCGTGAGCGAGACCCGCAGGCCCCGCTCGCCGGCGCGGCCGAGCGCGACCTCGAGCTCGCCCGAGGGGAGCGGCGCGCCGACCTTCCCCGCCGCCTCGCCAAGGGCCTCGGCGGGCACGCAGGCGACGTCGACCTGGACCGGCCGAGCGCGCCGCGCCCGGAGCGCCTGGAGGAAGCCGGCGACCGCCTCCTGCACCGCCGGCGGAGCCGTGACGCGGAGCTGGCTCCAGAACGGCGCGACGACCACGCTGTTTCCGCCCGCGCCCCAGCTCCCCGGCGCCACGTGGGCCCGCACCAGGGCCTCGAGGGCGTCGGCGCCATACCCGGCTCCGGGCTCGAGCGGAGGGGCGCCGCCCTCGGCTTCCTCCGGCGCGAACGTGATCGGCCCGACGTTCGGTTGCGTCCAGGCCGGGATCAAGAGCTCGCCCGCCGACGGCCATCCGCGGCCCTCGGACGGCCACCCGCGGCGGCCGGGTTGCTCGAGCGGCTGGAGGAGATCCTCGATCTCGTGGCCGCGCTCGACGGGTTGCCCCTCCCCCTCCTGCTCCCCCTCCTGGCCGGCGAGGACAGCGAACAAGACGCACAGCGACATCGACCCTGCCATGGTGCAGACCTCCCGGGGTGGATTCACCCTCCAGAGACTCTCTCGCGCCGTGGGACGAGCTCGAGCCTACGCCAATTCATGCCCGCCGGCAAGGTCAGTCCGCCCCCACCTTCTCCTTGAGCTTCTTGAGCGCCCGGAAGTAGGCCACGCGGGCGCTGGACTCCCGGGCGAAGCCGAGCGCGGCGGCGACCTCGGCGTACGACATGCCGCAGAGGTTCCGCAGGACGATGAGCTCGCGGGAGTGCTCGGGCATGTCCAGGAGCGCCGCCTCGATCCGCTCGCTCAGCTCGCGGGCCCGAGCGAGCTGGCTGGGGCTCGCCCCGGGGGCGGCTATCATCGAGGAGTGCAGGAGCGTGGCGTCGCGGTCGCCGAAGCGTAGCGCCTTGCCCGCCCCCCGCTTCTTGGCCCCGTGCTTGCGCGCCTGGGTCGCGATCTCGCACTCGACGCAGCGCGCCAGCCAGTTGCGGAAGCTCCCTTCGTCGCGCGCCTCGAAGCGATGGAGGCCGCGCAGGACCACGAGGAGCGTCTCCTGGACCACGTCCTCGACCTCGAGGAGCTGGCGCAGCTTGCGGCCGAGGCGCAAGGCCACGATCTGCCGCACCCGCGGGAGGTACCTCGTGAACAGGTCCTCGAGCGCCCGCGAGTCTCCCTTCTGCGCGGCATCGACGAGGCGCAGCGTCGTGCCGAAGTCCCCCTCGAACCCGGGCGGAGGAGCCATGGCGGCATGCTAAGGCCGCCCTCGGGCCAGCGTCAAGGCGGGTCGGATCCTCAGGGCTCCGGCGCTCAGTCTCAGCACCCGCCTGGAGGTTGGTACGTGCAGTGGCCCAGCGTGTCGCCGGGCGTGGCGTCTTGACCGCAGGCCTCGGGGCCGGGGGCGGGCGGCGCGGGGCCCCCGAGGAAGAGCCACCCCAGGGTGAAGATCGTGTCGCTCAAGCCGATCTGCCCATCGTCGTTCGCGTCCGCGGCATCGGGGCAGGCCGGCGGGGGGCCGCCCAGGAAGAGCCAGCCGAGGGTGTAGACCGCATCGCTCAGGCCCACCTTGTCGGCAGCGTTCGCGTCGGCCCGGCGGAACGGATCCCCACCGGCCGGGGGGACCTCGGCTGCCAGGGCCACGGCCTCCGAGGTGGTGATGGTCAGCGTGACGTCGTTCCCAGGCCTCGGCGGGAAGTCCTGCTCTCCCTCCGGGCGGAACTCGCTCCGCAGTCTCAGGGGAGTCCCGCGCGCGAGCCCGCTGGGCCCGGTGCCCCCGCCCGCGCCGGCGAGCCCGCCTCCGGCCCCCTCGGGAAGCAGGGGCCACTTGATCTCGATCACGAGGTGCGGGGTCGAGTCGAGGGGGGACGGCGAGACCTCGGCGGCGGCCTCGATGCCTGCGGCGGCGGCCAGGCCCTCCGGCGCGCCGTCCCCCTGAAGGTCGTAGCGGAACTGCCGGCCGCCGGCGACACCCGCCACCAGCTCCAGCGTCAAGGTGAAGTCGGGGTAGAGCGTCCCCGCAACCGTGTAGGGGACCCGGATCGCGGCCACGACCTCCGGCTCGCCCGCGAGCGTGAGCGTCTTGCGGGGGAGGTAGACGCAGCAGGTGTAGAGATGCCTCGCCGGCAGCGCGCCGACCTTGGCAACGGCGGCAAGGAGCGAGTTGAGGCGGGGGTGGTCCAGGCGGGCATGGAGCAGCGTCTCGCCCGGAGCGGTGGGAGCGACGAAGCCCATGGGGTCGACGTCGGACCACTCCCGCAGGATCCTGCCCTCGGGGAAGCGGATGCCGCCCGAGAAGCGGCCGTCGATGGCGATGGCGAAACCGGTGGCGCCGTTCTCGACGGCGGCGAAGGCGAGGGCGGCAACAGGCCAGAGAGGCAGGGCCGCCGCCGCCACGATCGAGAGCTTCGATGCGCCGTCATTCCGCATGGGTCGACTCCTCCCCTCGCACCAAGGGCCTGGCGGCCCGAACGCCCAGGTCGGCCGAGCGCATCCCCGGCACGCGCACGTTCCGGCAGGCCGAGCGAGCGTTCAAGGCCGTGTTGGAATAGCTGCTGCCGCGGTCGGCGCGCAGGGCGCGGTTGCCTTCGAGCTGCTCCCCGTCCCCCGGCCGCAGGCTCGGCCGCTTGTACGCGTCGACGCTCGTCGGCTCCCGGCACCACTCCCAGACGTTCCCCATCACGTCGTGGAGACCGAAGGGGTTGGCCGGGAAGGCGCCGGCGGGAGCATGGAAGGGGTGGCCGTCGTCATATCCGGGCCACTCCTCGATCGCCACCCAGGTGGCGCCGTAGTCGCGCGCGCTGCGGTCCGCCAGGTTCGCCTTCGCCGGGGGGCCAAGGAGGCTTTCCCGCTCGTCCCCGCACCACCACACCGTGCCCGTGCCGCCGCGCGCGCCGTACTCCCACTGCGCTTCCGTCGGCAGCGTGAGCCCGACTCGGGCGAGCACCTCCTGGCACATCTCCCAGCTCACCTGCTCGACCGGGTGCAGGACAGTGATGGTGATGTCCGGCTGTCCCTCCCGGCTCGGCTTCAGCCTCCTGCCCGCGTGGTAGTAGCTGGGATTCTCTCCCGCAAGCCGCGTCCACTGGCCCTGCGTCACCTCGTGCTTGGCGAGGAAGAACGGATCGAGCTGGACCTCGTGGGCCGGGCCTTCCCTCTCCACCGCGTGGGGATCGACGTTGGGAGACCCTAGAGGCTTCTCCTCCGAAGGCCGCTCGGCGCCCATGCGGTAGGTCCCTCCCGGGAGGAGGACGAGGATGACGGCCGGATCGCCGTCGAGCCGGAGCCGGCCGTCGGGGCCCCGTTCGGGGAGGGCGCCGGTGCCGAGGACCGCGAACTCCCAGAGACCCGAGGACGGGTCGCGCCCCACAGGGACGAGCCCGAGCTGGGGAACGATGCGCAGCCCGCCGTAGGCGGGGCACTCATCGCGGCTCGAGATGGAGGCGATGGCGCGCTCCCAGCGGTCGCGAGGCTCCTCGAGGCTCCGGCGCCACAGCGTGCGCGCGAAGTCGTGCCACCGCTCCACGCGCGCGATCGTCCCGTCGATCGGAGCGTTGAAGGCTTCGAGCCCCGAAACGAGCTGGGCAAGGGTGTCGCGCTCCAGCTTGTCTTCCGGCGCCGCGTCCCGCAGCCTCTCGCGGTGATATGGCAGGCGCGCGGAGATCTCCCGCGCCTTCTCGAGCCACGACTCCATCTCGCGCACCTTGCGGGGATTGGCTGGCCAGAGGTCTCTCTCCGCGCTCGTGGCGAGGCCCTGGAGCAGGTACCTGTCCGAGCGCAGCGTGAGCTCCCAGCTCGCGTTCAGCCTCAAGGCCGCCGCCACGACCGCGGCGGCCACCGCCGCTGCGAGCGACGCGGCCGTCCCCTTGTTGCGCAACGTCCACTTCTCGAGCTCCACGAGCGGACCCGTCCGGTGGGCGTGCACCACGCGGACCTCGAGGAACGCCTGCAGGTCCGCGGACAACTCGGCGGAGCTCGGGTAGCGGTCCTCGGGGCGGCGCGCCATGGCCTTCTCGCAGATGGCCTCCAGCTCGGCGGGCAGCCGCCGTGCGAGCGCGCGGGTGGGAGCGGGGGGGCCGCGCCGCACCGCCTCGAGGACGGCCAGCGGGTCCTTGCCCGCTTCGGCGTACGGAGGCCGGCCGGTCAAGAGCTCGTAGAGCATGGCGCCCAGCGAGTAGACGTCGGAGCGCGCATCGAGGGACTCGATCTTGCCCTGCGCCTGCTCGGGAGGCATGTAGGCCGGCGTGCCCATGATGGTCCCCTGGAGGGTCCGGGAGGAGGCCGCCGCGCCAGCGCCCGCGGCGCCGTGTGCAGTGCACACGAGGCTTGCGGTCGCGTCGCTCGGATCGAGCCCGTCCCTCGCCTCGAGCTCGGCAGCCGGGGCGCGCGCATCGGGCATCCCCTCCACCTTGGCGAGCCCCCAGTCCATGACGTAGGTCTCGCCCAGGCGGCCCACCATGATGTTGGCGGGCTTGAGGTCGCGGTGGATCACGCCCTTGGCGTGAGCGTAGGCGACGGCCTCGCACACCTTCACGAAGACGCCAAGCAGTCTCGCCAGCGCCTCCTGCGGACTCTCGGAGGCTCGCTCGGGGCCGAGCCCGGTGGTGCGGCCCTCCTCGACCTCGTCCAGGATTTCCTGGAGCGTCCTCCCCTGGAC
>JACQVW010000076.1 GCA_016209535.1 Planctomycetota bacterium
CGCCGTCAACTCGTTGTAGAAACCGGTCCCCGGCGGCACCTGGTCGATAGGGACCGGCTCGAGGAAGGTGGCGGGGCCCACGGGAGCGTCCGCGGGGATGTCGAAGACGACCCGGAGGAGCCGCTCGCGGTGGAGAGCTCTTTGCGTCGCGTCGAATTCGATCGTTTGGAAGGGGCTGCCGGGACCGCCCCTGGGCTCCGCGAAGGTGGCCCCAACCTGGAGCAAGTCGAAGTCCGTGCCGACGATGGGGGTTACCCGATGCTCGAAGAAGCCGTTCTTCTCGAAGGCCTCTCGCTTGTCTTGCGGGAAGAGCGTGTCCTTGAAGTCGACCCGCACGTTCTTGGCCAGGCGGCGGTCCAGGCGGTAGGCGAGCGCGAAGCACTCGATGGGGGCCGCCGTCGTGGCCAGCATGAACATCTCGAAGTCCTTCCAGCCTCGGGGCACGAGAGGCTTGTTTTCCCAGGCGATCCCGTAGGCGGGGTCCAGGGGCGGCGGGACGACGACGGTCTCGGCGCAATCGAGCGCGTCGGGGGGGTCGGCAGGGTCCGTCCCGGGGGTGGGGAAGGGCGCGGGCGGCGGCTGGCCGGCCAGGAAGAGGAAATTGAGGAGGTGGAGCGCGTCGGCGACGGTGATCTCCCCGTCGTTGTTCGAGTCCGCCGCGTCCTTGCACCGGGGCGCCGGGCCCCCCTTGAACACGTACTCGAGGATGAAGGTCGGGTCCACGGGGCTCACGCGGCCGCTCATGTTGGCGTCGCCGCGGACGAACTCGGGCGCCTGCGCGACCTCGAGGCGCACCGTGCCCAGGGTCCCGGGGATCACCGCGCCCTGAGCGCGGCAGTACTCGTTGAGGCCCGCGGGGCGGTTCGGCTCCAGGTCAGCGGGGGCCGCCGAGATCATGACGGGCTGGGCTGGCCCCACCGGGGCGTCGGGCAGGACGTCCACGAGGAGCCGCAAGAGAGGGAGAGGCCCGGGCATGGGTCCCAACGTGGCCGGGAAGGGGATCTGCTCGTTGGGGGTCCTGTTGAAGATGACCTGCACGCGGAGGAGGTCGAATCTGGGATGGGCGAGAGGCGTGACCTCGGCCAGGAAGAAGAGCTTGTTGAGTCTCAAGGGCTCGCGCTCGGGCGGGGGCAGGATCGTGCCCTCGAAGTCTACTCGGGCGTTCTCGAAGTAGCGGCGGTCCACCCGGTAGGCCAGGTACAGGCACCCGATCGCGCCCGCCGTGGTGGCCGAGAGGAAGACCTCCACGTCCTTCAGCCCTGGCCGGACCTGAGGAGGGTGGATCCACTCCATGCGGTAAGCCGAATCCGCGACCGGAGGGACCACGTTCGGGTCGGCGCAGTCCAGGCCGTCGTTGGGGGTCGGGTCGGGACCCTTCGAGGGGAAGGGCGGCCCGGGCGGCGATCCCACGGCGAGGTAGGCCCAGTTCAGGAACAGGAGCAGGTCGCTCAAGTTGAGGCCGCCGTCGTCGTTGTAGTCCGCCGCGTCGAAGCAGCGCAGGACGCCGGCTACGAAGAGGGCCCTTGCCAGGTGGAACCCGTCCGAGATCGTGACCCGCCCGTCCATGTCCGCGTCGCCGCGGATGAACTCCGCGGCGGCCCCGGCCCCGTCCTGGCCTCGGGCACCGGCGGAGGCAAGGACGAAGGCCAGGCAAGCCGTCGTGATCCCAAGCGTCCGATGTCTTTCGATCATGGCTTCAGCGCTCCTTCCGGCTTCTAGAACGCCGTCCGGCGGGCGACTTGCCCCGGGCGCCGCGTGCTGGACCCCGCCTCCGTGCACCCCTCCGTCGTCGTCTCGACCCGCCCCCGGGGCCGGGCTCACCCTCCCCTCCCCGGAGCCTCCTCATCATAGCAAACCCGGAAGCCGGCGTCAGTGCTCCGGTTCGCGTCCCTCTGGACCGTGCGGGTGTCCGCCCGGAACGCGCTGGGGAAAGGGCTGAACCAGGAACCGCCGCGCACCGGACGGTAGCCCTCGTTGGCCCAACCGTCGCACAGCTCCCGGACCGTGCCGGCGAGGTCCCGGATCCCGAAGACCGAGACGTCCCTCGGAAAGGCTCCCACGGGCTCGGGGAAGGGCTCCCCGGGGCGCGAGAGGGCGCCCTTGGAGAAGGTCCAGTCGAAGCCGTTCCCCCACGGGTAGAGGCGGCCGTCGGCGCCCCGCGCGCAGCGCTCCCACTCCTCCTCCCGGAGTAGGCGCACGCGCTTGCCGACCTTCTGTCCCAGCCACGCTGCGTACGCGAGGGCCGCCGCCCGGGTCACGGCCAGGACAGGCATGCGCGGGTCCAGGTGGCTCACCGGCGCGAAGCCCTCGGGCCCGCGCAGGACGTACTGCTCCCTCCCGAAGGCGGCCCGGAGCTCCTCGGGCGGGTCCTCGGCCCCGGGGCACCGCTCGTTCAAGAACGCGCAGTACTCGCCGAAGGTGACCGGGAAGCGGCCCACGAAGATCTCGCCCACGTCCACCAGGCGACGCTCGAGGCCGAGGAAGCTCCTGGAGTCCGTCCCCACGAGGGTCAGCCCGCCGGGGACCTGGACGAAGCCCTCGGGGATGTCCCGCGCAGGGACGAGCCGCACCCGCCCGGAGCAAGGCCGCCGCGGGTCGATCACGAAGGGCCATCGCGTCTCCGCGCAGCCCTCCTTCCAGAGGACCGCCAGGTAGGAGCCCCGCGGCAGGGCCCGCTCGAGCGGCGTCGTGCCGATCGTCTCCCAGCCGCCCTCACGCAGGAGCAGCCCCCGCTCCTCGAAGCGGCAGAGGAGGACCGTCGCGCCCGCCGGGCTCGACTCGAGCCGCAAGAGGCCTTCCCCGCTGAGCTCCGCCGCATACTGGCCGTCGTCGTACTGCTCGACGAAGCTCCGGTAGGTCGCGGCGGCCTCCCGGTCGCCGCGCTCCTCCGCCGCGGCGAGCCGGTGGTGGTAGACCTCGGCGAGGCGCGAGCGCGCCTGCCGGTGGCCGGGGGCGATGCTCAGGACCGCCAGGTAGGCCGCCGCCGTGCGCGTGAGCTCGCGGGCCGCGGCCTCGCGGGCCACGCCGTGCTCCTCGGAGAGCTCCCAGAGGCGCTTCTTCCTCTCCTCGGGGTCGTAGGACTTCACCGAGGGGCGGAGCGATGCCTCCTCGGCGCGGAGCTCGGCCTCGCGTTTCTCCGCCGCCCGCAGCTCCTCGTGAAGCTTCTCGGCCACCCAGAGGAGGCGGTTCGCCTCGGCGGCCTGCTGCTCCGCGGAGTGGATGCCCTCGAGGTACTCCTGGAGCGCCTGGTGGAGCTCGCCCGCGTCGCGGTAGCGGTCCTCCCTGCGCGGGGAGAGCGCCTTCAGGCAGATCTGCTCGAGGATCCTCGGGACGGCGCGGCCGGGCGCCCGCTCCGAGGGAGGGATGATCTCCCCGCGGCGGGCCTTCGCGAGCACGGCGCGCGGCGACTCGGCCGCATAGGGGGGCTGGCCCGTCAAGACCTCGTAGAGGATCGCCCCGAGGCCGAAGACGTCGGTGCGCTGGTCGATGGCGGCCACCTCGCCCCGCGCCTGCTCCGGCGCCATGTACGGTGCGCTCCCCTGCACGGACCCGTCGAGGGTCCGCTCGCCGCCGTCGCTCCGGCTCGTGGAGATCGCGGCGCCGCTGTCCGAGGAGCCGACCTCGGCGCGGCTGACCTTCGCGAGCCCCCAGTCGACGACGAGCACCTCACCGAAGTCGCCGAGCATGACGTTCTGGGGCTTCAGGTCGCGGTGGATCACCCCTTTCGTGTGCGCGAAGTGGACGGCCATGGCCGCCTGCTGGAGGACCTGGACGAGCCGCGTCAAGGAGTACTCGTCGCCGCCCGATCGCAGGACCTCGGCGAGGTTCCGCCCGTGGATCCACTTCATGGTGAAGAAGGGGGGGCCGTCCTCGTCGAGGCCGATGTCGTAGACGGGCGCGATGTTCGGGTGCTCGAGCTGTGCCGTCGTCTGGGCCTCCTGCACGAACCTCGAGGCCCGCGCCGGGTCTCGCTCGTCCCCGAGCATCACCTTCATGGCGATCTTGCGGCGGAAGTCGCGGTCGTAGGCCAGGAGGACCCTGCCCATGCCGCCCCGGGCGATCTCGCCCTCGACGACGTACCGGTCCTCGTCCTCCCGCGGCCGCGCAGGCTCCGGGCCGGCCGCGGCGGCGGGCTCGGGGATCGTCAGGGCACTCGAGGACTCGAGGAGCGCGACGTTTGGCTTCGCGCCGGGCCCGGAGGCCTCGGCCTCCATCATTCGGAGGAAGAAGAGGCAGCGCTTCCGCAGATCCCGCGGCCAGTCCTCAGGGACGTCGCGCGCGCCCGTCTCGAGGTAGCGCTCGACGAACGCGTCGTAGCGCGGGTCCTCGTGCTCGGTCTCCTCGATCATAGCCCGAGGTACTCCTCGAAGGCCGTCGGTCCCAGGCTCTCCTCGATGCGCGGCCGCAGGAGGTCGAGGCCCCTGGCGCACAGCGTCCGGGCGCGCTTCATGGAGGAGAGTCCGAGCGTCTCCTGGATCGACCGCCAGCTCTCGTCCTCGAAGACCTTGAGCAAGACGACCTCCATCTCCTGGGGGTGGTCGACCTGAAGCTCGAGGAGAGCGCGCCGCACCACGTCGCGGACCTCCGCTGCCGACACCGCCTCCGAGGGGGTGGGCCCCCGGGCGGCCGGGCCGGCGGAGCCGCCCTCGATGGCCGCGGGCTTCCCGTCCCGCTTCTTCCGCGCCTCGCGGCGGATCGCGTCGACCATGCGGCTCCGGATCAGGCGTCCGACCCAGGCGTAGAACTCCTCGTCGGTCCGGTACTCGAACTCGCCCAGGCGGGCGAGGGCCTCGGCCAGGCCCTCGTTGACGAAGTCCAGCGTGGACCCTTGGGCACGCCGCACCTGCCGGGTCAGGGTGCCCGAGAAGAGGCGCAGGAATCGCTCCAGGCACCCCGCGAGCGCATTCCGGGCCCGCGGGTCGCCAGAGCGGGCCGCTTCGATGAGTGGGCGCAAGACCTCGGACATGACATCCCCGTGCCGCAGCCTCCAGGAGCCCCTCCACCCGCCTGGAGGGAATGCCTCGGTTGTACCTGGGCGCTCCTTCCGGGGCAAGGCGCAGGGCGGAAGGCGTTCATCACCGTAGGAGCCGGGAATGGCCCGGGTCCGAGGCAAGTCCGCGGGGCACTGGCCGCGAAGGAGGTCGTCATGAATCGATTCGGATGCTACCTGAGCTCGCTCTCCCTGTTCGCCATGGGGCTCTGCGGCCCGTGGCTCCCCGCGCAGCACCCCGGCGAGGGGGAGGGCTACTTCCGGCGAGGGGATGCCGATGCGAACGGCGCGGTGGACGAGGCCGACGCGGACTTCATCCTCTGGCGCCTCACCACGGGGGGGGTCATCGGCCCGGGCTTCGTGGCTGTCCCGGATCTGTTCCCCTGCCCCGACGCCGCCGACTCGAACGACGACGGCGAGATCAGCGTGTCCGACGCCGTGGCGATCCTCGAGCACGTCGCGCACGGGGTCCAGCTCCCCGCGCCGGGCGCTGGCGACTGCGGGCTCGACCCGACCTCCGACGGACTCTCGAGCGCGGGCTACCCCGCGGAGCTCTGCGCCCTCGTCCACTGCTGCTTCGCCGACGGGACCTGCGGGCTCACGTGTCGGGACTGCTGCCTCAAGCAGGGCTCGCCGGTCGGTGCATGCCTGGGGGACTCCGACGGCAACGGCAAGGACGATGCTTGCGAGCCGCCGCCGTGGCCGGGCCCGGACCCGCTGCCCTACTTCCTCCGGGGCGACGCGAGCGGCGACGGCGCGATCGACATCTCGGACGCGGTGGCGATCCTCACGGGGCTGTTCATCACAGGGCAGCTCCCGGCCTGCCGGGACGCCGCGGACGCCAACGATTCCGGCGCCGTGGACCTCTCCGACGCCGTCTACCTGCTCTCCTACGGCTTCCTGGGCGGGGCCGCGCCGCCGGAGCCGTTCCCGGGGTGCGGCCTGGACCCCACACCGGACGGCCACACCTGCACCACCGTTCCTGCTTGCCAGCAAGGCGGGTGCGACTGCGCCTCGCACCGCTTCCTGGGGTTCGGTGTCACGGATGTCACGGTGGCGGGCGCAAGGGGAGGCCTGGACTCCAGGATCACCGTGAGGTTCTGGGTCCAGACCGAGATCCTCTGCACGGCGGGCGGCGGCCAGTGCACGGGGAGGATCTTCGCCGAGGAGATCTACGGCGGGCGCGTGGTCTGGCAAGATGACCGGCCCGTGGACAATGAGTGCGGGGCACGGGCGGCCGACAAAGTCCGCAGCTTCACGTGGAGCGACACGATCGCGGGCGTCAAGCCTGGAGATCTGGCGTACACGGTCACGCTCCGCATCAGCACGCAGTGCGACCCCGGCGTGCCCTCGGTGGCCCGCACCGCGACCTTGGCGATCAACGGGGCCGGGCTCATGCCGGGCCGTTCGGACCTGGACGGCGACGGCAGGACCCCGGACCAAGGAGACCGCAACGACAGCGATCCGAACGTCTGGTGAGACGACGACGCGGTCTCCCTTCCGGAGGGATGCCGCCTTGCGGTTTGCCGACCGGTCACCCCCGCACGAGGTACACCGCCGCTCTCTCGCTCTCCCCCGGCCTGCGCGGGAATTCCGCCACGCGCTCGGCGCGCTTCTCCTCGAGGAGCGCGCCGAGCCCTTTCACCTTGGCGGCGTGCCGGTCCTCGGCGATGACGTAGTGCGCCCTGGACCCCGGCGGCGGGGCGGCCGAGGGCGCGGTCCGGCCGCGCAGGCCCGCGAGGTAGCTCGGGAAGAAGTAGGGGTCGCACACCGTGTCCCCGGGCTCGATCCGCGCCGCGATCCACCGAGCCGCCTCGAGCCGGCCGTGCGCGTTCTCGTGGAGGCCCTCCTTGAGGAGCGACGGGACCGAGCAGGCGAGCGAGGCCGCGAGCCCCGCGCCCACGAGCCACCGCGGCGCCGCGGGGCTCCGGAGCCAGAGCCTGCCGGCCGCCTCGAGTCCCGCCATGCCGAAGGAGGCGATGAACGGGAGGAGCGGCAGGAAGTACCGCCCCGTCGTGTACCCGCTCCGCGCCTCGAGGACGCTCGTCGCGGCGAGGTAGGCCGCGAAGGTCAAGGCGAGGAACGCGGCGCCCGGGCGCGGCCGGCTCGCCCTCAAGGCGAGGACGAGGGCGAGGGCCGCCGTGGCGGCGTGCACGAAGCGCAGCTCCTGGGCCAGGTCCTTGAGGACGTGCCAGGCGCTCTGCGCCGCGCCCGTCGCGGCGGCCGGCAGCGCGGCGCTCGCGATGACGGGGCCCGCCAGCGCGGGCGGCGCGGCAAGGCCCAGGATCAGGTCCTCCGCCGATGGCTTCGGGCTCCACTTGCCGACGGCGGCCACGAAGAGGGCGAGGCAGGCGCCGAAGGTCGCGAGGAATGCAGCCGCGGGCACGGCGGCGCGGATGCCGCAGAGGAGCCGCGGGGCGCCGAGCTTCGTCCCGGCGAGGGCCAGGACGCCGGCGAGGGCGACCACCGCCGCGGGCAGTGTGAGCGCGTCCGCGCGCACCCAGTAGGCGAAGCCCGCCGCGAGGCCGGCGAGGCCGAACAGGCTCGCGCGCCCGCCTGCCCGCGCAGGCAGGTCCTCGAGCCCGCGGAGGACCAGCGCCGCGGCGAGGACCCAGAGGAGCGCGTGGAGCGGGTCCGAGAGGACGTCGCCCATGTGCTCGGCAGGCCGTGGGAGGAGGAGGAAGGCGAGAGTCCCGGCCCACGCGGGTACGAGGCCCCAGAGCCTGCGGGCCGCCGCGAAGGCGGCGAGGACGAGGAGGAGGCCCGCGACGGCCGTGGCCGCCTGCGCGAGGGCGACCCGCGCCGCGGGCGACTCGATCCCCAGGGCCCTCGCGGCCCCGAACGTCGCGTGGAGGAGGAAGGGGTAGCCCGGGTGGTCGACCGACGTCCGCACGACGTCGATCCAGGGCTCCTCCTCGAGCCGGAGCGCGTAGGTGAGGTACCGGGCACCGTCCCGTGCCGGGCAGACCGTCCAGTAGACTAGGTACGCCTCGACGAGGACGTAGGCCGCGACGAGCGTCAGGACCGGCAGCGCGCCGGTCGTCCAGGACCTAACCGTTGCGTTCGCGTCCATCGCGGCGAGAATGTACCGCGCAACGCCCTGGAGGGGCAGTAGCTTCCCCTACAGATGATCGAGAGGCCACCTGGAGGCCTTCGTGAAGGCCCGCGCCCGCCCCGGCGAGCGCCTCGGGTCGCGCCGGAGCCGGCGCGGCCCTACCAGGGGCTGAGCGCGTCGGCCTTTGCGAGGGTGTGAGAGCGCACGGGCGGGACCGGCGTGGTAGACTGTCGGCTATGCCGATCCACGACTGGTCTCGAGTCGGGCCGGGGGTCTTTCACCATTTCCACTACTTCTGGGTAGCCAGGATGTGCGAGGCTCTCCAGCTTGGGCTGCTGCCGCGGGGATTCCATGCGATGGTGGAGCCCGTGGCTGGTGAGGCAGTCCCGGATGTGCTCACGCTCCAGGCTCAAGGGACGGCCATCGAGGAGGCATCGGAATCTCCCCAGCTCTCGCGAGATGACGACCCAGGAGCGACCGTGGCCTTGGCGACACAGCCCGTGGTGATCCAGGATCTCGGCCCGGACTACACGAAGCTCCAGAGGCAGATCGTCGTCCGCAGCGAGTGGGACGGGGACCGAGTCGTTGCGGTGATAGAGCTGGTCTCCCCCGGGAACAAGGAGAGCCGCACCAAGGTGACCCAGTTGCTCGACAAGGCGCTTGGGTACCTCGAGCTCGGTGTGCACCTCCTGGTCATCGACGTCCTCAAGCCCACGAACCTCGTCCCGAACGGTTTCCATGGCCTCATCTGCGAGGCCCTGGGACACCAACCTCCTGCGCTTTCGCCCGGCATGGACCGGCAGGTGGTCTCGTACCAGGTCCGAGAGAGCGGATACCCACGTGCCCACCTCGTGCAGGTCCGCCTCGGCGACTCGTTGTCCGAGATGCCTCTCTATCTCTTGCCGCGACGTTTCCTGCGGCTCCCCCTCGAACGTACATACGGCGACGCGTTCCTGCTCATGGCGGAGAAGTACCGCGAGATCCTTGAGCGCTGATCCGTTCCGTTGCCTTCGCGTCCATCGCGGCGAGAATGTACCGCCTGGCGCGCCGGAGGGGCAGTAGCTTGTCCCGCAGATCATCGAGAGGAGGGATCCATGCTGAGAGTACTGGTCGTGACGCTGGGGGTCGTGGCGGGGGCATCTTGGTCCTTCGACGCGGACAAGCCCGGCGAGGCCGCGAAGGGCTTCACCGCCGAGGTGGGGGAGTGGAAGGTCGAGGCCGACGCGGAGGCGCCGTCCAAGCCCCACGTGCTCGCGCAACGCGCGAAGAGCGCGGGGCCTGTCTTCAACGTGGCCCTCGCCGCGGAGTCGAAGCTCAAGGACCTCGAGGTCTCGGTCAAGCTGAAGGCCGTCGCGGGCGAGACGGACCAGGGCGGGGGCGTCGTCTGGCGCGCGAAGGACGCGAAGAACTACTACGTCGCGCGGCACAACCCCCTCGAGGATAACTTCCGCGTCTACAAGGTGGTCGGTGGGAAGCGCACGCAGCTCGGGAGCGCGGACGTCGACGTCCCCGGCGGGTGGCACGACCTCAAGGTGGTCATGGTGGGGGACAAGATCGAGTGCTCCTTCGACGGGAAGAAGCACCTCGAGGTGAAGGACGGGACGTTCGCGGAGGCCGGGAAGGTCGGCCTCTGGACCAAGGCCGACGCGCAGACGCGCTTCGACGACTTCGCGGCGAAGGCGAAGGAGTGACGGTCTTCACCATTCGCTGCAGGAGCTGCTCCTCCTCAGGGTCCGTCCCCACCTCCGCGTAGGCCGCGTTGATGCGCTCGAGCAAGTCTCGGCTCTCCTGGCGCCGCTGAAACTCGTCCAGCGCGTGTACGAAGAGACGGCTGCGGGGGATCTTCAGCTTGCGAGCCGTCCCTTCCAGCCGCTTGAAGAGGGTGGCCGGCAGCGAGACGGTGGTCTTCACGTGAGCCATGGTGTCATGCCTGATTGCCTGGATTCTCCAGGGTCAGGAATCCATCACCCAGCCTCGCCCGCCTCCCCCATCTCCTTGAGCTTCAAGTACAGGGTCGACCTCGAGATCCCCAGCGCTGCCGCCGCCTTGCCGCGGTGGCCGCCGGTGGCGCGGAGCGCGGCGCGGATCGCCTCGCGCTCGGCCTCGGCGAGGGTGCGGACCGGGGCGCCGTCGCCGGGTGCGGCGGGGCGCAAGACGGCGCCCTCGCGCACGTGGGGGGAGAGGTGCTCGATGCCGATCTCCTCGCCCGGCGCGAGGAGCGCGAGGCGGCGCACCTCGTTCGAGAGCTCGCGGACGTTCCCCGGCCACGGGTAGCGGAGCATCCGGTCCATGGCTTCCGGCTCGAGCCGCTTCGGCCTCGCGCCCCTCGCGGCCAGCACGAGGAAGTGCTCCGCGAGGAGGGGGATGTCCTCGGCGCGCTCGCGCAAGGGCGGCACCCGGATCTCGGCCCCCTGGAGCCGGTAGTACAGGTCCTCCCGCAGCCTGCCCTCGGCCACGGCCCGGCGCGCGTCGCGGTTCGTCGCGGCGACGACGCGCACGTCGACCTTCAGGATGCGCTTCGAGCCCAGCGGCCGCACTTCGCCCTCCTGGAGAGCGCGAAGGAGGCGCGTCTGGAGCTCGAGGGGCATCTCGGCGACCTCGTCGAGGAAAAGCGTGCCGCCGTCCGAGAGCTCGAAGATGCCGGCCCGGTCGCTCTCGGCACCGGTGAAGGCCCCCTTCACGTGCCCGAAGAGGGAGCTCTCGAGGAGTCCCTCGGGGACGGCGGCGCAGTTCTCCGCCACGAAGGGCCGCTCGGCCCGCGGCGACTCGCGGCACAGCGCCCTCGCCACGAGCTCCTTTCCGGTGCCGCTCTCGCCCGTGATCAGGACCGGGATGTCCGTCGGAGCCACGGCCTGGACCAGCTCGAAGACTCGCCGCATGGCCGCGCTCTCGCCCACGATGCCGTGGAAGGGCCGCCCCTCGAGCCCCGACCGGCGCCCCGCGTCGCGGCGCGAGAGCCGGAGCTCGCCGTGGAGCTTGCGGTTCGCCTCGCGGAGCCTCCTGAGAAGCCCCGCCACCTGCTGGCGGCGCTCGGCGGCCCTCCAGGCGAGGACCGCCTGCGCGCAGAAGCTCTCGGTGACCTCGAGGTCCCCCGGCTCGAACACGGCCCTCTCGAAGGGGTTGTCGAGGTAGAGGGCGCCCGCGACCCGGCGCTCGACGCGCAGCGGGACGCAGAGGACCGAGCGGAGCCCCAGCTCCTCGATGCTGGCGATGGAACGGAGGGTGATCTCCTCGCGCGCGTCCGTGGCGATGCACGCGGTGCCCTCCGCGAGGACGCGGTCGACGATGGTGCGGCTCACCTGCCGCTCGGCGCCGGGCAGCGGGCGTCCCTGGGAGCGTGCCGCCGCGAGGACGAGCCTCCCCTCCCGGCGGAGGAAGAGGGCCCCACGCTCGGCCCGCGTGAGCGCCGCCGCGGCGTCGACGATCCTCTCGAGGACCCGCTCGAGGCGGCGCTCGCCGAGGATCTCGCGGTTGAGCCTCAGGACCTCGCGGAGCAGGGCATCCCCCCGCTCGGCCCTCCTGTCCTTGCCAGCCGCCGGACTCGCCATGCGCATCGCCTCCTGGATCTCGTCTCGAGCCTGGAACCCCTCGCGCTCCTCCGGCGCGACGTCGTACAGCACCTCGTCGAGGAGCCTGCGGAGCTGCCCGCGTGCCTCCTCGGTCCACGCGTCCTCGGCCTCGGCGGCCCGCAGGGCCGCGACGAGCGCGCGCCTCCGTGCGTCGCGCGGCGGGAGCCTCGGCACCCTGTCCCGCAAGGCCGCCGCGGCCGCGGCCCGCTCCGCATCGGCGCGCGGCTCCTCGGCCTCCACGATCCACCGCCAGACGCGCGCGATCTCGGACCGCTCCGCGAGGCCCTCGAGCGCCTCCCGCGCAGGGTCGCGGACTCGAGGGGGGAGCGCCCTCGCCAGCGCGAGCTCGGCGAGGGCCGGCGCGTCGCGCTCGTCGAGGGGCCGCGCCGGGAAGAGGGGCGCCGCGCCGCCCGAGCCCGCCGCGAGCCTCGCCTCGAGGAGGAAGGCCTCCGGCGACGCCGCTTCACCGCGCCGCTCGCGCGCCTCGCGGGCACGCGACGCCAGCGCCTCCGCCTCATCGCGCCGGCCGAGGTCCAGCTCGAGGACGGCCCGGCTCTCGAGGAGGAGCTCGCTCGAGCGCAGATCCGCCGCGGCACCCTTCCCGGCGGCGCGGGCCGCCTCGTCCGCCGCTCGGAACCGGCGCCTCGCCGTGCCGGGCAGGCCGAGCTCGCGCGCCAGGAAGCCGAGGTTGGCCTCGGCGACGGCGATGCCGGCGTCGTCGCCGAGCTCCCTGCGGACCTCGAGGCTGCGGAGCGCCGCGCCGGCGGAACCCTCGTGGTCCCCGAGGCGGCGGAGGGCGGCCCCGAGGTTTGCCAGAGCCCGCGCGGCCTCGACCCGCGAGCCCGCGCGCTCGAAACACGCCGCGGCCTGTCGGTGCGCCGCGGCAGCCTCCTCGAGGCGGCCCGCACGCGCGAGGAGCCTCCCCAGGTTCGTGCGCGCCGCGCCCTCCTCCCGCGGGCTCCCGCGCCCGCAGGAGAGCCTCGCGGCCTCGAGGAGGGAGCGCTCGGCCTCGCCGATGTCGCCGCGGACGAGCGCGATGTTCCCGCGCAGGCCGTGGGTGGCCGGGAGGTCCGGGAATCGCGCCATGGCCTCCTCGGCCGACCGGGCGGCTTCCTCGAGACGGCCGCGCAGGACATCGGCGACGGCCCGGCCCACGGCGGCGTGCACCGCGTCCCCGGGGTCGAGGGGACCCGCAGCCGCCGCGTCGAAGTACACGGCGGCGGCCTCGCCATCGCGCCGGGCGATCGCGATCTCCCCGAGGAGGATCCGGGCCCGCGCCGCGTCGCGCGGCGCCGCCGGGCCGTCGAGGGCGCGCTCGAGGAAGTCCCGAGCCCGCGCGTGCCCGCCGCGGGTGGCCAGGACCTCTCCGAGCCTCAAGGCGGTCACGGTGCGGTCGCTCGAGGCGAAGCGCGGGGACGTCGCGTGCCGCGCGAGGGCACGGACCGCGGCCTCCGAGCCTTCGCGGGAGGCTTCCAGGACCTCCTCGAGGCGCGCCGAGCCGGCCCGGACGCGCTGGAGGGTGAACGCGGCGGCTCGAGCGGGCGTCCTCGCCGCGCCCTCGCGCCAGCGTCGCCGGGAGCCCGGGCCCGCCGCGCGGAGGACCCAGGCCCGCGCGGCCCGGTCGAGCCTCGAGCGGAACGTCCCGGCACCGCCAGGGCCGCCGATCCGCGAGAAGGGCTCCAGGGCCTCGAGCTCGCGCAGGGTGCGCCCGGTCTCGTGCGGCCCCAGCCCGGCCGCGGCCGCCAGGTCCTCGAGCACGACGGCGCCGTCCCCCTCCGAGAGGACGGCGCAGAGGCCGAGGACTTCCTGGGAGCGCGCGTCGAGCCGCCGCCACTCGCTCTCCACGGCCTCCCGCTGCCCCTCGGCGGGCGGGAGGCCCTTCGCGGGGTCGCGCGTGCACCTCCACTCCTCGCCCTCGAGCCGGAGCTCGCCCCCCCGCGCGAGGGCGGCGAGCGAGCGGCGCAGGCGCCCCGGCTCGCCGCGCGCATCCTCGAGCAACGCGCCCTCCCAGGGCCCCAGGGAGCGGCGGGGCCGCAGGACCTGGTCGAGGCAGGCCGCCGCCTCGCCGAGGGACCAGGGCTCGAGCGCGTGCCACGCGGTCCAGGGCAGTCCCTCGAGGGTCCGTACGAGGGCGGCCGCCGCGGCGCGCCGCGGCCGCCGTGCCTCGAGCGCGATGGCCACGAGCGGCGCTCCGCGCCTCGGGGCCCGCCCGCGCGGCGCGAGGCGCGCGCCCCGCAGCTTCTCGAGGAGCGAGCGCAGGAGCGCGACGTCCCCGGGGCGCAGCGCATCGGCATCGTCCACGAGGAGCGCGCTCGGGACCTCCGTGAGGAGCTCGACGAGGCGCCCGCTCGCCTCGTCGGCGGCCCTCGATGCGGCATCGGAGGGCTCCTCCTCCGGCGCCGGCGACCCGAGGCCCGAGGAAGGCTCGGGAGCCGTCACGCGCCGGAGCCGCAGGAGGCCCAGGGCTCGATCCCAGGGGAGCGGCCGCACGCCCGCCGCGAAGGCCTCGAGCTCCGCCTCGCGGAGGAGGCGTGTCTTCCCGAGGCCGGTGGCGCCCACGAGCGCGATCACCGGCGGGGGCGAGCGCCCTTCCGCCGCGGCCCGGAGGCCCGCCGCAAGCGCCTCGAGGGCCTCCGCGCGCCCCACGGGGCGCGGCGCCTCGAAGCTCGGCGGGCGGCGGGCGGCGCGCCCCGAGGGACCGATGACCTCGAGGCCCTCGCGCGCCGATGCCAGGCGGCTCGCCGGGTCGGGCTCGAGGAGGAGCCTCACGAGCCGCCCGAGGGGCTCCGGGATCGCTGCCTTCGAGGCTTCCTCGTGGATGCGTCCCTGCCGCGTCTTCAGGAAGTGCTCGCTCGCGCTCGCGGGGAGGACGCCGCCGAGCGACTCGTAGAGGATGAGCCCGAGCGCGTAGAGGTCCGCCCCGACGCCGGGGCGCGAGCCGCGGAGCACCTCCGGGGCGAAGTACCGCGGCGTCCCCGCCGTGGCCGCGCGGGCACCCTCGAGGCCGAGCTCTTCGGCCAGGCCGAAGTCGAGGATTCGCGCCTCGTGACGCCGGGCCCCCTCGGAGCGCCAGGCGAGGATGTTCTCTGGCTTGAGGTCGCCGTGGCGCCACCCGGCGGAGTGGATCGCATCGAGCGCCGCGAGGAGGTCCGCGGCCACCGGGAGGAGATCCTCGGTGCTCCAGAGGGGCCTCAGCGGGCTGCCGGGGACGAGCTCGGAAAGGAGATAGGGGAAGCGGGAGCCGCCGGGCGCCTCGAAGAAACCCGCCTCGAGGACCTGCGCGAGGGCCGGGTGCCGCACGGCCCTCCACGCCCGGAGCTCGAGGGCCACCGACCGTGCGCCGCGGGCCCCCCGGGCCTCGAGCACCTTCAGAGCGAGGTCAGCCCCCGGCCGGAGCGGATCCTCGACTCGCCAGACCGAGCCGAACCCTCCCCGTCCGAGGAACGCGACGGACCGGAAGCGGCCCAGGCTCGGGACCTGGGTCTCGGAGTCAGCAGGGCTTTGGGGTAGGGTCTGCACGGTGGTTGATCGAAAGCTGATTATCCTGCGGATCGAAAACCGATCAACGGTCTCCAGCGGCCTCGGGGTGCTCGGAGCGCTCAGAACGACTTATCAACTGTCATGGGAATGGGTTGAGTCATTCTCTCCGGCCATGGCTCGCCCATTGCTTACATGCTCCATGCCTCGCCCATATGGCCATGGTGGCTGCTGGCGCGGGACACGGTCGCCTTCCTGGAGGTTCCAACATGCTGCGTTTTCACTTGCCGCTCGCCCTGCTCACCTTTCTTGTCCTGCACCCGCCGATCTCTGCCCATGAGACTGCTCTCCTGCGCGCCCCGGACGGCTCCGACAGCCCCCGCGGCGAGGCTCGCCTCGGCGACGGCGAGATCCGCGTCCGCGGAGACCGGCTGCCCGGGGACGCGACCTTCACGATCTGGATCGAGGGGGCGGACGGCGCCCTCGCCCAGGCTTTCTCGGTCAAGACCGAGTCGAACGGGAGCTTCGAGGTTCGCCAGTCGGCGGACGAGGCGGCCTTCCGGGGGCGGAGGGTCGAGGTGAGGGACGCCGAAGGCGCGATCGAGCTCGAAGGGAGCTTCCCGGGCGAGCCCGCGGTCTCGGAGGTCGGCGCCGGGACGTCGAGCCTGACGCCTCCCGCGGGCTCGCTCTTGCCCGGCGCCTCGGGAAGGATCAAGGCGAAGGCCGAGGCGGGACGCCACGCCCTCGAGGTGAAGGTGCGTGGCCTCGCCCCGAACGTGGTCTACGCGGTCTGCGTCATCGACGGGACGGGCGCCGTGGAGCCGATCGGCAAGATCACCACGACGGGCGACGGGAACGGCGCCCTCGAGATCGACACCCACGACGGGGGCGCCCTGCCCTTCGGCGCCTCGGGGATCGGTGAGCTCGCGGGCCTCGCGCTGCAGGTGAAGGCCGAGGACGGCACGGTCCTCCTCGAGGGGAGGATCCCCTCTCTGGGCCAGGTGGAGGTCGAGGAAGACGAGGCCGAGGTCGAGCTCGACCTCGAGCGGCCCGAGGGAGGCCCCGACGATGACATCGAGGGCGACGTACGGATCGAGACCGAGCGCGGCGGCGACGACAAGGTACGCGTTCGGATCAAGGACGCCGATCCGCTGGCGAGCTACACCGCCACGGTCCACAGGCCCGACTTGTCCGTGTCGCCGGCGCGCGAGACCATCGCCGAGCTCACGACGGACGCCGAGGGCGAGGCCGAGGTCGAGCGCCGGGGGAAGGCGGTCCTGCCCCTGGGAGCTGCGGCCCTCTCCGAGCTCGGCGGCGTCGTCATCGAGGTCCTGGACTCGGAGGGCCGGCTCGTCCTCTCCGGGACGATCCCCCAGGTCGGGGCCCCGCCGCCTCCGCCGCCCCCCGAGGTGGAGCGCCTGGAGCTCGAGGTCGCGCTCGTGCGGCCCGACCCGGCGGTCCTCCCCGACGCACACGGCAAGGTCGAGCTCGAGGAGGAGGGCGACGAGCACGAGATCGAGGTCGAGGTGCAGGACCTCGTCCCAGGCCAGACGTTCCGCGTCGAGCTACGCGATCCTTCGGGTGCTGCCGAGGTCCTCGCCGAGGGCCCTGCAGGCGCCGAGGGAGACCTGCGGAAGGAGATCGTCCTCCTCGGCGACGAGCCGCTGCCCTTCGGCGTCGCGAGCTTCCGCGCCTACGACGGATTCACCATCGTGGTGCTGGACGCCTCGGGTGCGGTGGTGCTCCAGGGCACGGTCTCGATCCCGGGCTCGGGCGGCGGCGCCGCGCTCCTCGTGTCCTTCACCATGGTGGGAGAGTACGACGCGCCGTTCCTGCGCGCCGACTCGAACCGCGACCGGCGGGTGGACATCGCCGACCCGATCCACACCCTCGAGGTCCTCTTCGTCGGGAGGCCCTTCCCGGCGTGCGGGGACCCTCTCGACTCGAACGATGACGGCGACGTGGACATCGCCGACCCGATCCACACCCTGCTCCACCTCTTCTCAGGCGGCCGGGAGCCGGCTTTCCCCGGCGCCCGCATCGCCGGCTTCGACAGCACGGCGGACGCCCTCTACTGCAGCGACTCGTGACCCCCCGCTGCAGCTCTACGGTTTCTGTTCTGGTAGCTTCCGTCCGGCGAGGGGCCCTCCCCGCCGGACGGGGCTCTTTCCACGGATTCCGCCGGACCCCTACCCAAGAGAATCGACATGCGACACCGACGTGGACTTCCGTCCCGCCGAGGGGAGGAGTAAACTCAAGGTGGAGGTCGAGAACGTGCCCCCGGACACCCGCTTCGAGGTCTGGATCGAGAACCCCGCCACGGGAGAGCTCGAAGAGGCTACGATCCTGAGGGCCAGCGGGGAGGGGGAGGCCGAGGTCGAGCTCGAGACTCGGGATGGAGCGCCCTTGCCCTTCGGGGTCTCCGACGTGAGCCTCCTCTTCGGGCGGCCCATCGAGGTCCGGCTCGAAGGAGGCTCCGTGAAGTTCACCGGGGAAGTGCCTGGGTCCTGAGGTCCTCGCCATGGCGCGTGCCCTGAAGACAACCCGACGACGATCGCTGGCCCGGGTCCTGGCCCTCGGCGCGGCCACGGCGCTGGCGCCGTGCGCCATCGCCTCGGGTCCGGCGGGCTATCTCGCAGTGCGCAGGCCCGAGGGCGGCGTCGACCTCGTGCTGCGGTCGGCGCCGACCGCCGTGCGCGTCGGGACGGACCTCCCCGGGCCCTCGGGCTCCGAGTGGCGGCCCTTCGGGGTCCGCACGGCCGGACGCGCGTCCCTCGAGGACACGGGCGGCGTATTCGAGATCGAGGGCGACCTGCCGCGTCTCCAGGTGAGGTCCGACTTCCAGCTCGTCCTCTTCGAGAGCATTGGCACGGACGCCTCGGGGATCGCCGCGGTCGGAGCCCGAGGCGTGAAGGTCCTCCGCTCCGCCGCGGACGAGCGCTACCGGGTCCGCGACGGCGGCGCGTACCTCGAGCCGGGGGGCCGGCGCCTCGGCCTCGTCGTGCGCGGCGAGGAGCGGGAGGAGGTCCTGCTCCTCGATCTGTCCGGCGCCGAGCCCGCGGCCGTCGAGGTGATCGTCCCGCTCGAGGCCGAGCGGCTCGAGCCCTGGTCCCTTTCAGTGACGCGCGATGCGGTCTTCTTCTCGGGCCGCCTCGAGGACGGCTCGTGGGCCGTGTACCGGGCTCCTGCGGCCGCCGCGCCGCCCGCCGGACCGCCCGCCTCGGTCGCTGCCGAGCGGATCGCGGGCCCCTTCGAGTCCCTCGGCTCGCACATGGCCTCCTCGGAGGAGGCCGTCGCGTTCCTCGGCGGTCCCCGTGAGGACGAGCTCGACCTGTTCGTCGCCCGCGGCCTCGGCCCCGCCGTCAACGTGACCTCGAGCGATGGAAGCGCAGGGGCTGGACCGATCCTCCTCCACGACCCCGAGAGCCCGAGGCTCGCCGTGTCCTCCGACGGGCTCACCGTCGCCTACTCGCTCGAGGTCCGGGGCGAGCCCGAGACATTCGTCCACGACGTCCGGGCGCCGGGCCCAGGAGGCGGGGCGCAGATCACCTCCGACGACCGCTTCAACCCGTACATCGACCAGGAGAGCTGGATCTTCTTCGCCGCCGAGGGGAGCCTCCTCTTCGCCGCGGGCCACGACCCCGTGACGACGGACGTCTTCCGCGTGAACGGCGCCCTGGCCTCGCCGGCGATCAACCTGACGCGGACCGGGAGCGGCCTCGAGCCGCCGTTCCTCGTGAAGGGGACGCTCGCGGTGAGCGCCCTCGCGGCGTCGGGGGGCGTCGCCGTGGTGGCCGCTTCGGACATCCTGGGCGCGCGGCCAAGCGTGGTCGCCGGCGTGGACGTGGCCACGGGCGCGACGCTCTTCGTGGAGCGCGGGCTTGACCGCGCCTCGGGCTTCTTCGCGCTCGGGGCGGACCTCTACTACACGGCGGCGCTCCAGGGTGGCGAGAGCGCGCTCCTCCGCGTCCGGGCCGGGGCCCAAGGCCAGGTGGGCCGCGCGCCGGCGGGCGGCGCCTCGCCGCGGCTCCTCCTCCAGGAGGGCGATCGCGCCCTGGCCTCGCTCCCGGGCACGGGCCTGATCGAGCTGCGAGCCGCGTCGGACCCGCGCCTCCTCGCCCCCGCGGCCGGCCCCGTGGTCTCGGCCGTGCTTGGCAGCGGCGGCCGCCAGGTGGTGTTCGCGCGCCCTGCCTCCGGTGGGAACGCCTACGCGCTCCTGGACGTCGCGGCGGGCGTCGAGACGCCGCTCTTCGGCGCGCCGGTCGAGGGGGAGGCCCTCGCGGTCGCCGAGGGCGCGCCCCTGTTCCTCCGCGGCGACTCGAACGGCGACGGCTCGCTCGACATCGCCGACCCGGTGGCCACGCTGCTCTACCTCTTCGCCGGGACCGCGGCGGTCCCGTGCCTCGACGCCGCCGACGCCGATGACGACGGCGCCCTGGTCTTGACCGATCCCATCCGCCTCCTCCTCCACCTCTTCGCGGGCGGCCCGCCGCTGCCGCCGCCCTACCCCGAGCCGGGCCTCGACGCGACGCCGGACGGGCTGGGGTGCGGGGGGGAATTGCCTTGACAGGCCGCGCCGGACGGGGGTAGGGTTCGCCTATCGCCGTGGCGTTCCGCGCGGCTGGGAGCGTGCGGCTGTTGGCCGGGAAGCGAGAGGGGTATCGCGATGGCGGATCAAGACGTTGTGCCTGAGTGGCTCAGGGAGAGCGGGGAGGCGAGTCCGCTGGCTCTCCAGTGGTTGTACCGTCGCGTCGTCGACCGAGTGAAACCTTACCTGGTGGCGCATGTGCCTCGGTGCGTCGAGCTGGACGACGTCCTCCTGGAGACCGCGCTGCGCGTCTGGCGCCACCTGCGCCGGCTGCCGGCAGAAGGCACGGAGCTGGACCGCTACATCGGGAGGGTCGCCCGCAACGTGGTGCGTGACATGCTCGCGAGCACGGGTGCTCTGGTCGACAGGCGCGGGGCGCGGGCCCCGCGTCGCGAGCTTGATCCGGAGGGGCTTGATGACGATCCGGACGATCCCGGGCTGCTCGCCCGGTGTCGGTCGATCCTCCAGGGCAGGCAGCGCGAGCTCTTTGTCTGGAGATACGTGGAGGGCCTCTCGATCGAGGAGTGCGCGAGGCGCCGCGGGCGGACCCGCGGGAGCATTTCGTCAGCGCTGGCGCGGCTTCACAGGAAGCTGCGGGAGCGGCTTGGCCCGACGCTGCCTTTTGTCTCTCTCTCTCTCTCTCTGCCTCATGACCGTCTGAGGAGCCAGCTTGGTGTGACCTGCGTCACGGAGCGCCGCACAGATTTTTTGGGTTTCCGGATTTTTCGCGACATGGAAGGCTTCCGTTCGGAGTTGTTTGTGCGGAACCTGCGGAACCTGAAGTCTGTGTCGGCTCTGCCGTGGAATCCAGGAGGTCCATGCCATGAACGCCCGCCCCATACTCGAGTCGGTGAGCCCGCGCGCCATCGTACTGGCGGCCCTGCCGGTGCTGTTCCTGCTGCTCCCCGACGGAATCCCCTTCATCTACGCCGGTTGCGGCACTCCAGCGACCTGCTGCGCGGCGAATGGACCCGGTGTGCAGCGCTGCACGGATTGCCTGGACAGTGACCAGGTGGCCATCTACCGGGTCATCGACTGCAGCGTGAGTGCGACCTCCGGCAAGTGCGAGATAACCGTTACGGCTACGCTCGCGGTCAACCAGGTCGGTTGCGTCGTTAAGTGGAAGCCCAGGTGCGGCATCGCGAATTGCGGCAATTCCACGGCCGGCACCGGCCTCTTCAATTCTTCGGTGAGTAAGACCCACGGTTGCGTCACCTCCGGCGACGTCATCTACGTCGCCATTGGCAAGGAAACGGGAGATGGGAGCTGTTCTACCTGCACCCCCCTGGACGTCCTGGTCGCGCAGGCCATCTGCAATCAGTGAGCGCCGGGGCGCGGCCGAGACTGCCGCTGCCGGCAAGGAGGTTTCCCATGGGCGTTAAGATCGCAAGCTTCGGCTGGGTTGCCCTGCTCTCTTCGGCCTCACCGTTGCCTGGTCAAGGTGGCCCCCCGGAGCCTCTTCCGCGCCCTCCGGCCCCGCGGTTCATCCGCGGGGACGCGGACGATAACCAGGCGGTGCACGTCTACGATGCGATCTTCATCCTCCAGCGGCTCTTTGAGGGGGGCGAGCCCTTTGCCTGCGCCGACGCTGCCGACGCGGATGACAACGGCAAGATCGACATCACCGACGCGATCTACATCCTCAACTTCGCCTTCGTCACCAAGGCCGCCAGGCCGCGGCGGCTTCCCCCGGCGCCGTATCCAAGCTGCGGGGAAGACCCCACCCTCGATGATCCTGGGGACCTCGGCTGCGAGCGCTACGGCGGCTGCGCGCCGCTGCCGGAGTTCGTCAACTCGATCAAGATGCCCTTCGTCTGGATCGAGCCCGGGGACTTCTCGATGGGCTCGCCCGAGAGCGAGCGCGGTCGCGACATCTTCTCCCTTGGCATGACGCGGGTGCCCGACGAGGACCTCCACCTCGTGCACATCACCTGCGGGTTCTACATGTCAGCCACGGAGGTGACCCAGGAGGAGTTCAGGGCGGTCATGGGGTACAACCCCTCGGAGCCCACGGCGCGCCCGGGCCTGGCGGTCAACAGGGTGTCCTGGCGCGAGGCGGTCGCCTTCTGTGCGAAGCTCACGGCGCGCGAGGAGCTCACGGAGCCCGGGCGAGTCTACCGCCTGCCGACCGAGGCCGAGTGGGAGTACGCCTGTCGGGCCGGGACGACCACCCGCTACTCGTTCGGGGACGCCCTCGACTGCGACGACATCGACGGGCTCTGCGAGATCTTTGACGAGAACATGTGGTACAACGGCAATGTCGCCGGCGTCTGGCCTCCCGCGGTCGGTACCAAGCCTCCCAACCCGTGGGGTCTTCACGACATGCACGGAGGCCTCGCGGAGTGGTGCCAGGATTGGTACGGACCGTACCCCAAGGGCGAGGTGACGGACCCCTCAGGGCCGAAGCATGGAACCGAGAAAGTCATTCGGGGAAACGCCATCGTCCTGCCTGTGTGGGGCCGATCTGCTGCCCGCCCGCGCTCTCTACCTGAGATCGGTACCGGGGGCTTCAACTTTGGTTTTCGTGTCGTCTTCGGCGGCTGCCCAGCACCGCCCCTGACGAGGCCCTGAAGCTCCTGGGGATCGACCCCTACGGCCATTGGGGAGCGTGCCGGTGGTCGCGCCCTCGGGCATTTCATCCTTGAAAACGTGGGGCCTCTCGAGGGGAGACCCCGCGTGAGAAAGCTCTATGCGCACCCCCACCCTGAACGTCCTCACGATCGTGCTCCTTGGCGTGATCGCAGCAGGCCTCCTGGGCATGCCGCGGTTCAACTACCAAACCCTTGTGGTGCGCCAAGGCAGCCTCGAGGGTGAGCACAAGAAGCTTGCCAACCGGCTCGAGCGCGTCGAAGCCTCGAGCAGCATGGAAGGCGAAGAAGGCCGTCGCCGGGCGGCCATCCTGCGCACGGTGGACGCCATCCCTGACCTTCTGGGCAGCCTTCACGAACAGCTCAATGGCTACAGCGACCGCGCCGCGGAAATCCTCATGCGGATCGAGGACCTCACCCAGCGTGTCCGGGCTCTGGAAGAGCAGGTCGCGACACCCCCGCAGGCAGTCCCCGAGGCCGCCCTGCAACCCGGCGAGCTCGCCCCCCAGGTGACGACCCCGCGGACCGAGCCGATCGAGCTTGCGCCGAAGCTGCGCGCCAAGGCGGACCGGTTCTCCACGCGGGGCCTGGCCGAAGGAGGATTCGAAGAGTTCGTCACCTACGCGGTTGAGGCGGAGTTGTTACCCACCTCCCTGGCAAGCCTCGGGCCCGAGGTGCGCGACGGCCTCGAGCAGCTCTTCTCCCTCTACAAGGCCACCGTCGGCCTGATCAACCAAGCGGAGAGGGTCGCGGTCCAAGAACTGGTCGAGGCGGCAACGGACGCCGGCACTCACGTGGAGCTGCCCCTGACGGCGG
The DNA here is from genome assembly GCA_016209535.1 of Planctomycetota bacterium. Taxonomy (GTDB): domain Bacteria; phylum Planctomycetota; class UBA8108; order UBA8108; family SXIK01; genus JACQVW01. The sequence goes on from JACQVW010000076.1 coordinate 23,084, forward strand.
ACGAGGACACGCTCCGACGGTTCAGCGTCTCGGGCAAGGGGATCTTCCACCTCCGGCGGAGCGACGAGCTCGGGGTCCAACGCATCTACCGGTTCCCCCTGGAGGAGTTCCCGCAGCTAGCCTGGCTTCCCACGGCAGCTTTGCGACCTAACACTACGGGCCTCGTTGCCTACCCGAAGGCGAACTCGATGTGCTTCCCTCCGAGCCACGGGACTCGCACGCGAGTCTTGCCGAA
>JACQVW010000843.1 GCA_016209535.1 Planctomycetota bacterium
CCCGTGCCCTGGGCCTTCGTCCAGATCGTCGACTCCCAGACGCTCTTCTTCGTCTCGGGCGTCAACACCAACGAGCAGGGCCAGTTCCTCGTGCCCCTCATCGACGGGACGTTCCTCGTGAGGATCGAGCCCTGGTCGCTGCCCTTCGGCGCGACGCCCCCCACCCCCGTCGAGATCGTCGTCTCGGGCGACACGATCACCGCCGGCGGCGTGGTCATCACCGACCTCGACCTGACCGTGGGCCAGGCGGCGGCCACCGTGACCGTCGCGGTCCAGGACAGCTCGGGCTTCTACCTGTGGACCAAGGTCGAGGTGGCCGACCCGTCCAGCGGATCCATCGTAGCCGGAGGCGACACCTTCGGGGCCCCGACGGGCATCAGCCTGCCCGAGGGCTCCTTCGAGGTGCGCGTCGCGGGCTGGAGCCTCCCCCCGGGCACCACGCCGCCCGCGCCGGCGACGCTCACGGTCGCCGCCGACGGCTCCGTGACGGACAGCTCGGGCTTCCCGGACGACGGGTACATCACCCTCGTCGTCGAGTCCGCCTCGAGCGCGCTCCATGGCAGGGTGCTCCTCGAGGGCGCGCCTCCCACGCCGCTCCCCGGAGTGCGCGTCGCGGCGATGCACGACGACGGGTTCGAGGTGGCGAGCGCGTTCACGGCCCCCGACGGATCCTTCTCGCTGAACCTTCCCGGCGGCGAGCTCGACCTCGAGGTCACCGAGGGGCTGCCGGCGGGCACCGTGAGCCCGGCGCCGTTCCTCGTCCGCGTCCTGCCCGACGGCTCCATCGAGCCCCCCGGCACGATCGACCTCTTCGTGGCCTCGGCCCGCGGCACCCTGAGCGGCGTCGTGAACTTGAGCGGTGCCGGTGCGCAGGGCTCCGTGACCGTGCTCGAGCCCGACGGCTTCGGCTCCTTCGAGGAGGTGACCTCGGTCGACACGGACTCGAGCGGAGGCTACTCCGTGGCGCTGCCCGCGGGCACCTTCACGGCCATCGCCGAGATCTGGAGCGCGCCGCCGCTCTTGATCTATCCGCTCCCGGCGTCGATCGACGTGCCCTCGAGCGGCCCGCCCGCGTCGCTGGCGCTCGACTTCGCCTTCGAGGTTCCGAACATCGGCCCGGCGCCCCCGGCCCACACGCTCACGGGCGTCGTCACCGCGGGCGGCGTGGCCTTCGAGACCGAGATCATCGTCCTCTTCGCGGGCCTGCCCATGGCCCTCGTCGAGACCTCGAGCGGCCAGTACCAGCTCGCGCTCCAGGCCGACGCTCCGCGGGACTTCGAGGTGGGCGTCCTGCCCTTCGACCTGCCGCCGGGCTACACGGCTCCGCCCTTCGTGGCGGCCTCGGTCGACGGCGCCGGCATCACGGGCACGGGCATCGCGCCCCTCGCGGGCGGGTTCGTCCTCAACTTCGACGTGGGCCTCTCGGGCGTCGTGCTCCACGGCGCCGTCCAGGGCGCCGACACCACGCCCTTCGGGGGCGTCCAGATCGCATCGAGCCAGGAGCCGAGCGGGTTCCCGGGCCCGTCGACGGTGAGCGACTACACGGGCCAGTACAGCCTCGTGTTCACCCAGGCGGGCCAGTACTCGGTCGAGGTCGCGGCGGGCCTGCCCGGAGGCCTCGTGCGGCCGGGCGTCGTCGATTTCGAGGTGGTCGATTCGGGCGGCGTCTTCTCCCTCCTGGTCGGGGGATCCCCGAGCCCCGACGGCCTCCTCGACTGGACGCTGGAGCAGGGCCAGGCCCACCTCACGGGCCAGCTCACCCTCGACGGCGCCCCCGCCGGCGGCGAGATCATCGTCGAGTCGGGCGGCGTCGAGGTGAGCTTCCAGGTCGTCTTCGGAGGCACCTACGACCTGTACTTGCCGGCCGGGGACCTGACGATCACCGCGGAGCTCGACGGCGCGTCACCGGGCGTGACGCCCCCGCCGCCCTTCGTGATCACCGTGGACTCGGACGGCGTCGTCGACGAGCTGGCGCACGACTTCGGGTTCACGAGCTCGTGACGGACGCGAGCGTCGAGTTGAGGCTGGGGCTGAGGGATGGCGGCCTCCCTCCCCCTGCGCCATCCACCTTTCGGCGACCACATCGGGACGCGAGTCAGGGACAGGCCGGGTACACGTCGCAGCCCAGAAACCCTGGTGACCCCTTGAGATCCGTGTCGGGGGCGCAGGCGAGGCCCGGAGGACCCGGTGGTCCCGGAGGCTCGGTGCCGAGGAAAAGGAAGCTCAAGGTGACGAACGCATCGGAGCAGTTGACCTCGCCATCGTTGTTGGCGTCGGCAGCTTCCAAGCACATGGGTCCGCTCCCGCTTTGGAAGAGGAAGCGGAGGACGCACACGCCATCGCTGATGTCGAGCCGATCGTCCGCGTTCCAGTCGCCGCGGTGGAAGGCGATCGACTCGCACTCGTCAGGGGCCCCCGTGCGGTTCTCGTCCCGGCTGAAGGGGGGTTGAGCGACTCCACGGAGCAGCGAGAGCACGATCGGCTTGTGCGCTTTCGTCGTCGGCCGTCCAGTGCCGTCGTTCAGCGCGAGAAGGTCGAGGGCTCCGTCGGAGTCGAAGTCCCCCAGCACCGCCTCCGCCGGGCGGTAGCCCACGTTGAGGTGTCGGACGTCCTGGAACGAGCCCCTGCCGTCGTTCAGGAACAACGCCAGCTCGCCCTCCAGCCTGAAGCCGTTCACGGAAGGCTGCGAAGCGACAAGGAGGTCAGCGGCCCCGTCCTGGTTCAAGTCATCGGTATCGATCCAGACCGGGTTCGCGGCGACCGGGTACGAGACCGGATCGAAGAATCCCAGGTTCCCGTCGTTCAGGTGGACCCGGACCGTGTCATTCCATCCGGATGCGATGTCAAGGTCACCATCTCGGTCGAGGTCGGCGACCGTCACGCGATCGATGAACACCAAGTTGCTGAGAGTCCTCGGCGCGGAGAACCTTCCTTCTCGCTCGTTCAGGTAGAGCGTAGAAGGCAAGTCGTGGTACGGTCCGACGATCACGTCGGCGAGGCCGTCTCCGCTGAAGTCACCAGCGACCATGTAGACCGGCGGGCTGAAGACCCTTTGCGTCCAGGAGATCACGCTCGGGTCCTTGAAGGTGCCATCGCGAGCGTTCAGGCACACGGCGACGCTTGCAGGGAACTCGATGGGCAGGGCGAGATCTTGGGCGCCGTCTCCATCGAAGTCAGCCGTCCGGAGCGAGGTCATCGTGCCCACCCGGACAGAGTTGACCAGGGCCTCGAACTTGCCGTCCCCGGGGTTCCGGGAGAGGAGCACGCCGCGGTAGCGGGAACGTTCCGCGAGGACGAGGTCCGCGTCTCCATCCCCTTCGAGGTCCATCGGTTCCAGCGCGTGGACGGAGTCCTCCAACCGGAGCTCAACCGCCGGCGAGAGCCGTCCGCGCCCGTCGTTGAGATCGACGGCAACGACTGTCCTGCTAGGGTCAGAAGCCCCGCTGACAAAGGCAAGATCGATGTCGCCGTCACCATCGAAGTCGGTGCTCCTCAGAAACGAGCGCCGCAACCGCTCACCCGCGGACTCCTCGGGAGCAGCGACGCGTCGGCCCTCGAGGGTTGATACTGCCACCACCGCTTCGCCCGACTGGAGCGCCAACGCAAAGTCGGTGTGCCCATCGCCGTCGAAGTCGCCCGAGACGACCTGGCGCCCGTCGGTTGGCCCCACGTAATAGCTGACGGGTTTGCCGAAGGCGCCTTCCGCACCCTGGAACAGCAGGTTGAAGGACGTCCCGTCCCCCGTGGGAATGGCCAGGTCGAGCGCACTGTCGCGGTCCAGGTCCACGGCCAGGACCCCGAGCGGGAAACCAACGGTGTCGATCGCGTGCGCCGCCTCGACTGACCCCTCCCCCCGATTGCGGAAGAGGGCCAACGATCCGATCTCCAGCTTGCTCGTGAGGACGTCGTCGCGGCCGTCGCCGTCCATGTCCGCGACGTATGCGCCCCAGACCTCGAACCCGAGGTCCACAGCCACGGGCTCGGCGAGCTTGCCCTCAGGCAGACCGCGGATCAACAAGAGACGCAGCGGGCTCCCCGCGACAAGGAGGAGATCGAGGTGGCTGTCGCCGTCCAAGTCGGTGGACGCAAAGGAGTCGGAGGAAAAGCCGTAGGGCGCCGGAGTGAACTCTTCTGTCGAAACCTTGCGGAATCCTCCTTCTCCGAGGTTGTAGAACAGGGACAGGGTCCTGGACGCACGGTTGAGCGTTGCGAGGTCGAGGTCGCCGTCGCGGTCCAGATCGAGCGCGAGGAGCGCTCGAGGTCCGTAACCCGGCTCCAGGGCCTGAGGCTCCAGGAACGGCTCACCCCCTCGGTTCTCGAGGACGTAGACCGCCCCGGTGACATGGCCCGCCGCGGGGTCGAGCGCAGCGACGGCGAGGTCGGGATCGGCATCGGCGTCCAGGTCGCCAGCGACGATGGCCGTGGGCGTGAGGTCGAGGGCGACGCTCCAGGCCTCGCGGAAATCCCCGCCTTGGGCTCCGGAGAAGAGGATGATCTTCTTCTGGTAGGTCGTGGCGGCGAGATCGAGGTCGCCGTCTCCGGTGAGTTCGACGGCGGCGAGCCAGGGAGCCGCGAATTCCGTCGCGAGGCGGGTAGGCACGGCGGGCCGGACCTGCGCGAGGACGTCGAGCCCATCCTCGACCCCGTTCTGGTTGCAGTCGCCGGCGTCAAGGGTTCGCAGGGCTCCGCCTGCAAGCGCACAGAGGAGGCTCAGGTTCCAGACGGAAGCGGCGTTTCGATGGCGTGTGCAGTTCTCCATGGCTCAATCCTCGGTTGTACCCATCGGCATGCGCTTGGGCCGACGGCTGGGCAAGCCCCCCGCGGACGGCAGTCGATGATCCGATCCGCAGGCTGGCAGGTCAAGGACCCTCGATCCCAGCAGCCCTGAAGTGGGTGCCGTGTTTCACAAGATCCTCTACAGTCATGACCGCGTCTGCCCGGCCTGCATGCACCCCACCCTCGCCGTTCCCTCCGGCGCCGAGAAGGGCTATGCTCTGCTCAGGCTCCACTCGGGGGAACGGACAATCGACAAGGCTACTCGAACCAGGCCGCCTACACCGCGAGCAAGCACGCGATCATGGGCCTCACGAAGTCCCTGGCCGCCAAGGCCCACGAGCACGGGATCCGGGTGAGCGCCATCCTCCCCGGCGGTGTCGACAGGGAGCTCATCGCCGGCGCGCGGCCAGACCTCGACTGCACAAAGCTCCTCGAGCCCGAACATCGCGCGGACGGTGCTTTTGCTCGTAACGCTCGGCGAGCAAGCCGTGGTGAGGGACGCTATCGCCCTCCCGCCTCTCCCGGATAGCACGCGAGCTGCTTCAGGTCCGTCACCCCCGCCGGCAGCCTCGCCTCGTCGATGAGCATGTTGGGGATGCCGTCCTCGATCGCGTAGGTCAGGCCGCAGCGGGTGCACACGAGGGCGCTCCCCTCGAGGCGCAAGGGCGCCTTCCCGAGGGGGCAGACGAGGATCTCGAGGAGGTCCTGGGGGATCGACGCCTGGGCTTGGGCCTGGGTCTCTTCCTGCGCCATGGGCTGCTCACTTCCTCGCGGGGCGGTACTTGGGGGCGTTGCTTGTCCTGTGGGCATCAGCGATAACGGTGGCGAGCGATTTTAGGAAGACCGCGAGGAGGTTGTCTAACGAAAAATGCCCCCCACCGGCGAGCGCTCGATCCTCCACGTGGACATGGACGCCTTCTTCGCGGCCGTCGAGGTCCTCGACGCCCCGCGGCTCGCGGGGAGGCCCGTCATCGTGGGCGGGACGCCCGAGGGGCGCGGCGTCGTGGCCACCGCGAGCTACGAGGCGAGGGCCTTCGGCGTGCGGAGCGCCATGCCGGCCGCTCAGGCCGTGCGCCTCTGCCCCCAGGGGGTCTTTCTCCGGCCGCGCATGGGCCGGTATCTCGACGCCTCGGAGCGCGTCTTCGCCGTCCTGCGGGACGTGACGCCCCTCGTCGAGCCTCTCTCGATCGACGAGGCGTTCCTCGACGTGACGGGTTGCCCGGGGCCCGCGGAGCACCTCGCGCGGGAGCTCCGGTCGAGGATCGAGCGGGCCACGGGCGGGCTCACCTGCTCGATCGGCGTGGCCGAGAACAAGTTCCTCGCCAAGGTGGCGAGCGACCTCGAGAAGCCCCGCGGCCTCGTCGTCGTGCCGCGGGGCCGGGGGGCCGCCTTCCTCGCGCCGCTGCCGATCGAGAAGCTGTGGGGAGTCGGGCCCAAGACGGCGGCCAGGCTCCGCGAGCTGGGCCTCGATGCGATCGGTCAAGTCGCTCGCACGCCGGAGCGCGACCTGGAGATGATCCTCGGGCGCGAGCTGGGCCGGCACCTCCACCGCCTCTCCCACGGCGCCGACGACAGGCCCGTCGTGACGGACTGGGAGGCGAGGTCGGTGAGCCAGGAGACGACCTTCGCGGAGTTCATCCCGCCGGGCGATCTCGAGCGGATCGAGCGCGAGATCTTCGACCTCTCCGAGGGGGTCGCGCTCCGCCTGCGCCAGGAAGGGCTCTGGGGCCGTACGGTGAAGCTCAAGGCGCGCGACGACCAGTTCCGCACGTGCACGCGGGCCCTGACCCTCGGGGCCCCCACCCAGCTCGTCGAGGAGATCTCGGCTGCGGCCGTCGGCCTCTTCCGCGAGCGCGTGCGGTTCGGAGCCCACGCGGTGCGCCTCCTCGGGGTCGGCGTCGCGGGCCTCACGCGGGAGCCCATGCGCCAGCTCGAGCTCTTCGGCGCGGACGCCGGCGCGCGGGAGCGACTCGAGCGCCTCGCCCGCGCCGAGGACGCGGTCCGGGAGAGGCTCGGGGACGGTGCGATCACGCGCGGCAGGCTGGTCGAGAGGCGGAGAGAGAGGCGGCGGCGGTAGGCCTACTTCTTCGGGAGGACCTCCTGCTGAGGACCAGGATAGACGTTCCAAGAGAGGTGGCCGGGTCTTCGAACAAGGATTGCACGCGGTTAGCCCCGGGCTCATTAAGGAAGTGCGCAAGCAGGGCGGAGGTGTCCAGCAGGTGCGTCATCGCACGTCGTCGAGCTGGTCCAGCTCATCATCGCCCTCCCGTTCGCTCACGAGGTCCCCGATGGGATCCGAGCCCGCCTTCAACAGGTGTCGCCCGGCCCCCAGGAGCCGGCCAGCCATCTCGCCGCGGTTCGGCACGGGCTTGACCAGGATCGCACCGCCGCCTGCCTTGTCCAACTCCAGGAGAGTCCCAGGGTGGATGTTGAGCTCGCGAACGATGTCCTGCGGGATGCTGACGAGGTTGTTTTCCTGCACCGGCGTCTTCATGGCCTGAGTCTACCTCACCTGTCTCCGTTTCCAAGCCTGGGCTCCGGACCAACCAGGGCATGGCCTCAGCCATCTCGTCCCGAGCTCGGCGGTAGCGGGGAATTCCTGTTTACATATCGCAAGCTAACGATATGTTGATAGTTCGATGCGCAAGACACCCCGCGCCAAGCTCCTCGACCTCGACGCGCTCGCCCTCGCGGCCGAGTGCCTCAGGACGCTGGCCCATCCCGTGCGCCTCCGCATGGTGCAGATGCTCCTGCGGGGGCGATACACCGTGGGGGAGCTGGCGGAGGCCTGCGGCGTCGCGAGCCACGTGGCCTCGGAGCACCTGCGGCTCATGCAGCGCTGCGGCCTCCTCGGGAGCGAACGGCACGGGCGGTACATCTACTACGCCGTCGCCGATCCGCACCTCGGTGAGCTCCTCCGCTGCATGGAGGCGCGCTTCGGCGGCCGGAACCCTCAGCCAACCCCAAGGAGGACCCCATGACACGAGTCCATCTCGACCACCTCGCGACCGCGATCCCCTTCGCCCTCGGCGCGGCCCTCGGGCTCGCCTCCTGCGCCGGCGCGGGCGGCCAGAAGGCCGCCCTGGGCCAGCTCGAGCCCGCATCGTGCGGCTCCGTGAAGAACATCCACGCCCACCAGGGAGTTTTCCTCGCGAGCCAGCCCTCCGAGGAGGACCTGAAGCTCGTGAAGGAGAAGGGCGTGAAGGCGGTGGTGAGCCTCCGGAGGAGGCAGGAGATCCCCTGGGACGAGGAGATGCTCGTGCGGGACCTGGGCATGGAGTTCCACAGCCTGCCTTTCCACGAGCCGGCCGAGCTGACCGACGAGGTCTTCGACTCGGTCCGGAAGCTCCTCGAGGACCCCTCGAAGCGCCCGCTCCTCCTCCACTGCGGGTCGGCGAACCGCGTCGGGGCGGTCTGGCTCCCCCACCGCGTCCTCGACGGCGGCTTGAGCTACGAGGACGCCCTCGCCGAGGCCAAGGCGGTCGGCCTCAGGACCCCCGCCCTCGAGGAGAGGGCGAAGGCGTACATCGAGAGCCACAGGAAGTGAGGACCCATCCCGCCACCACCCGGGCGCTGGTCTGCGCCGCAGGCCTTTGCGCCGCCGGCTGCTCGGCCCTCGAGCCAGAGCTCCCCGAGCCGGAGAGCCCCTCGGGGCCGCTCTCCCTCGAGGAGCTTCCGCGCCCCCGACCACGCCCCTCGTGGCCCTCGAGGGCCCCGAGGGGCGTGGCCTGGCTGCCAGTTCGGTTTCTCGGGGGCCCCTGGAAGCCCTGACAAGCCCATTGCCACGGGGTCAACGTCCGGCGAGACTTCCTGTCGGCATAGGAACGAGGTGAGCGCATGTACTACCCGGACAAGATCAAGCCATTCCTGCTCCACCCTGTTGAATCGCTGCGGAACTTCGCTGGAGACTACTTCTACAATCGCCGCTACCAGCCCCCGGACCTGGTGGAACAGGTCCTCAAGGCCGTGGATCTCCACGGCGGTAAGGCCTGCACGCACCTCCTGAGCACGGCCCGGTATTACGAGTGGAGGGAGGACCAGTTGCTGAGGGTCGTCGAGGGCCTGGAGGCCACGAGGGGGGAGGATGGATCCGCCCTCGGCAATCTGCTGAAGAAGCAGTACGAGTTCCTCCTGCTCTGCGCCTCGCCGTCCGCGTTCTTGCTTGAGCACCGGGAGAGGCTCCTCCGTTGCCCGTTCACCGAGCACCACCGCACCATCCTCGAGAGGTTCTTCGCGCTCCGCGAGATCAGCGCACGATCCCTCTTCGAAGAGCTGATGCGCTGCGCAGCGGATCCGAGGATCGTCGTGGGGTTCCGGAACATGCCCTATGACTACGGGAGGTTCCTGGGGAGGCAGTTGGGGCGGATCGCTCAAGGGGCATTTCTTGCCGAGCTCGGCGCCATCTGCGCGGACCCGAACCATTGGGACCGATGGCCCGCCATCCTTCTCCATGAGGCGATTCGCCAGAATCTTCATGTCGACCTGATGGGGATCGTCCGCCACCTCGGCCATACCGGCTCTCCGGCGGGCGATGCCATCATCTACACGGTCAAGGAGATCGGCGATCCCGCCCTCGCGGAGCGTCTTATCGCCGAGGCCGAGCGGCGAGGGGGCGAGCGCCTCATGCAGACCCTGGAGGCCATCCCCTCGATCAAGCACGAAGCCGTCCGGAGGTTCTGCCTCCGGCGTCTCGAGAAGTCCCGCGATGGCGCCGAGAGAGCCCTGCTCTGTGTCTGCCTGTCGAGCCTTGTCGATGAGGCGAGCTTCGGCATCCTCGAGCGGGTGGAGGCAAGAGGCGACTACGAACCGGGCTGGGCCGATCTGGGGGTGAGCCTCCTCATCGTGAAGGTGATCCTGAACGACGACCGGACGGGAAGATCCAAGGAATCCCGGTTGCTGGTGGATCACGATCAACGACATCGGGAGGAGACGAAGGAGAGGCTCGGGTTCATGGAATCATTCCTCGAGAGCAGTCCGTAAAGGACGACCCTCGATCACGCGCCGTTCCGTCTGGATCCTACGGCTTCCCCCCAAGCAGTTTCCGGATGGCTCCCATCAGCACCGCCTCCACCTCGGGAGCCACGTTGGACGCGGTGGGGCCCGTCTCGTAGCCTCCTTGCTCGTAGGCGACGGCCGTGCCGATATACCACGGTCCGTAATCTGCGTAAGCGGCCATGCACACGAAGAGGTCCGGGCGCAGGGACTTTGCGGCGAGCTGGTACTCCACGAAAAGCTCGCCCGGCATGTGGAGGATGCGGGCGCGGCCGAGGGTGAGGCACATGACGTCGATGGGACGACCCGACTGGGCGCGGCGCAGCCACGCCATGCGACTCGCGCTTCCCTTGAGCGTGAGCGAGGGATCCTTCGCCTGCACGAGGGCCTCGAATTCGGGAATCGCGAGGTGCTTGGCCGCCGGCAGGACGACCGGCTCGACCGCCCATCCCACCGATTCCGGGGTGATCGGTTCCCGGCGGGCGGATTCCCACGCCCGTCGCATGCCGTCCGCAAGCCGCTCGGCGAGGACAAGACGATTTCCCGGCGAGCCATCGTTGTACTTCCCCGCTCCAATGTTGCCTCCCGCTCCATTGAAATGGACGTGAAGGGCGGCTGGCACCGCCAGCTGCCGGAGAAAGCGCGCAAGCCCGGGAAAATCGGGATTGGGAAGCCCGGTCCGGTAGTAGCTCTGGGGATGCGTGGCGAAGTAGCTGAGGACGGCAACGGGCTGATTCCCGTTCCAGAAGCTGACCAGGGACACGACCGGGTCGATCGTGCCCTCGGGCTCGGCGCGTAGCTGCGGATCGCCGCAGGCCGTGTAACGCACCGCGCGGACCTTTCCGTCAGGCCCGAGAACCCGTCGGTTGGATGCAACTTCCTTGACCTCGGCGCTGCCAAGCCCGAGGTGGCTGACGGGCTGAGCCTTCCCTACCGCATCGTGAACCGCAGCCGCGAGCTCGGCCAGAAGTTGGCGCTGATAGGTTCCTTCGTATTGCCGGGGATCGACCCTCGCATCTTTGAGGATCTGTTCCGCAGAAAAATCGGAGTCCGGGGCGTCGTGTTGATGGAGGGCGTGCACAGCGACGCGAACCGGGGTTGTCCCAGCCGCCTTCGCGAGGGAGCTTCGGAATACGTCGTGGGACTCGTTCGCGATGCCGATCCAGTCGATGGCGCAGAGGACGACAGGCTCGCCTGCGCCGATCAAGACTATGCCACGTGCGCGGAGACCGAGCTCCCACCTCCCGATGGCGGGATCGTAGGCAAGGAAACTGCCCACCGGAGGCGTTGCGTCGATGTCGAAGGTCGCCACTCGCAGTGAGACCTCCGGAGCGGCAAAGGTTGGCACCTCGGCGCTCGAGGGTCGGGCGAAGTGGACATCCTCCTTGGCTGGAGCCGCCGGCTGTCCCGCCAGGCGATCGAGAGCCCAGCGGGCGTGGTAACGGACGTCTCCGCTCTCGTCGGCAAGAAGCTTCTCCAACGCGGGAACTGCGACCCTTGCGGGCGGGCCCATGTTGCCGAGAGCTTCCGCGGCCGCGCGGCGCAGGCACCATTCCTTGTCACCGAGGGCCTTCATGAGGGCGGGGACGGCCGCGGCGGCGCCGGGCCCGAACGTCCCGAGCTGGAAGGCGGCGAGGGCCCGGTCGCCTCGGCCCCGTGTGCTCACGGCCTCGAGGGTCTGGATCAAGGCCCTGATCTCCACCGGGTCGGCCGGCCGCGGAGGGACTGTTTCCACGCTTTTCTTGAAGTCTTCCTCCGTCGTCAGGATCCTGGCTCCACGCGTCGTCGAGGGACGTTCGAACGGCGGAAGGCTGGCGATCCGGGCCGCCTCTTCTTCGCTCGCCTTGCGATACTCGGCCCGGATCTCGGTGGCGACGAAACGCTCGTCCTCGCGCTCCACCGTGAGATGGCAGTCCTGAACATACGTGGACCCGGCACGGTCAGGCTCCAGGTACGACTTCGCCATCTTCACCAATGTCTGCGAGCCCCGGACGGTGAAATGCGGTCCGTCGAGAAGCCCCTCACGCACTTTCCACATGAACCGATTGCGCTGTATCAGGTTCACGTACTCCGCGCTGCTCTGGGATTCCCGCTTGCCCTCGATCTCGACCTGGACCCGGCAGCGAGGGGAAAGGAGCTTCTCGAGCTCGCGGCCATCGCCCAGCATGTCCGGCAAGGCGAGCTCGCCCTTCCCGCTGGGCGCCTTCGGCGCCAGATCCTGCCGCAGGTACAGGCCGCGGGCCGACCCGTAGTTGAATGCTCGAACGAACTCCCGGAGCGCCTCGTCGTCGCGCGCGACCATGGCAGCGTCCGGGGAAGACGCGGGTGCTGCGCCGGGGCCGGCGCAACCCGGGGTCAGGCCCAGGATCGCGACGACCACGGCGGGCTGACGGGCCCTTCGAGCCAGTGCGGTTCTCGTCACCGACATGTTTCACGCCTCCTGGTGCCAGGAATACGTTACTCCTGGAGCCAGGAATACGTTACTCCATACGTTGTGGCCGGTACAGGCCAGTCTCGCCAGCCCCGGCCGGCGGACCATTCCTGTCTTCACTTCAGCCGAGGAGCCGCCGGGCCCGCCCGTGCTCCAGACGCTCGTGGCGGAGGTCTACGGGCCCGACGGAGAGGAACGCATCGAGCTCGCGAGGCGAGTGCGCGAGGTCTTCGAGACCACGGAGGGCGTCGCCGACGTCGACTGGTATGTCGAGGACGACCAGCCCCGCGACGAGGTCGTCGTGGACGCGGAGGAGGCCGCCTTGAGCGGCGTCGAGGTGGACGCGGTCCGGGAGGCCGTCGCGATCAGTCTCGAGGCGAGAGCGGCGGGCCTCCTGCACGACGAGGACAAGCGGGAGGACGTGGACATCGTCCTGCGCCTGCCCCGCGAGCGACGCGCCTCGGCGTCCGGCGCCCTCGCCCTCCGGATCCGGGGCCGCGGGGCTGCGGGCGAGAGCGGCCTCGCGGCCTCGGGGCAGCTCGTGCCCGTCGGGGAGGTGGCGCGCGTCGAGCGGACGCTCGTCGAGAAGAGCATCCACCACAAGAACCTCCTGCCCGTGGTCTACGTCACGGGCGACGTGAGCGGCCGCCAGGAGAGCCCGATCTACGCGATCCTCAGAGGCGGGGCCGCGGCCGGTGCGCCCGCGCTACGGCGCGGCCCGGCCACAGCAGTTCTTGTACTTGCGCCCGCTCCCGCAAGGGCACGGTCCGTTGCGCGTGGGGCGGCCGATCTGGAAGTCCTGGGGCTCCGCAAGCCGGTGTCGCAGCCGCTGAAACCGGCGCGCCGGCGGTGGCTCGCGCAGGAGCAGCGAGACGAGCCGCTCCTGATCGTCCTCTTCCGAGAGGTCGAGCTGATGAAGCTCGAGCGTCACCGCCTCCTCCTTCGAGGAAGAGAAGGCCGGTCCTGCGGACTCGGGACGCAAGGAGAAGGGGACGGTCCCTTCGGTCTCCTCGTGGATTTCCAAGAGCTCGCTCAAGCAGTTCCGCACGATGGCGCGGCGCATCTCGTGCCCGACTTCCTTGCGCTCCCAGGCATGCTGGAGAGCCGCGCGAAAGTGCCGGGCGCTCTCCTCCAGCTCGCCTCGCTTCCGCAGGATCTCGGCGAGGGAGTGGAGGCTCTCGATCTCGTGGGGATCCAGCTCCACCGCCTTCCTGTAGGCACCGGCTGCGAGGTCCGGCCGGCCGCCGGCGCGATAGAGGTTGCCGAGGCGGCTCCAGAGGAAGGCGTTCCCGGGGTCCTGCGCGATCAGGCCCTTGAGGTGCGCCTCACCCTCCGTCGCGTAGCGCACGGTGGTGCCGTCGAAGAGCTGCAGATGCCCAAGAACCAGCGGAACCTCCTGTCCAAGGGTGCGGCTCAGGAGCAGTCCTTCGAGCCTGGTGACGGTCGTCTCCGGAAGGTCCCAGGGGCCGCCGGCACCGCACGCGGCGCAATGGAAGTAACCGGTGAAGCCCACCCGGTCCTCAAGCGAAGCCTCCGCGCCACCCAAAGGCACGCTGGGCCCCTCCAGGAAGACCGCACCCACGCGGTAGCCGAGAGTCGCGCCGCAGGCGCGGCAAGTGAGCTGGAGCTCCTCGTCGGTCTCGGGGTAATCCCCAGGGTAGACCTTCCGCACGCGCGGTGGTGCTTCCTCGAATCTCTTCACGGGTTCACCTCTCTTCGCACGGGGATCGTCAGCTTTCCGGGACGACCCGGGTCCGCTGCGACCTCGTCCTCTCGCACCATCCCAGCGAGTCCCGGCTCGCCCGTCAAGGCCGCGCTACTGCCGCCTGGTGCTCAGGAGCCAGTCCGGCTGCAGCTCATGATCCCTTGCTTCGTTCCCTCATGGACCGCCACCTCTCTTCACGACGAGCAAAACTCCGGGCAGCCAGCGATGCGCAAGCAGGGACAGGCGGGATCGCTCCCCCCGAGGCCGCAGCTCCGCGGCGGTGGACCTCCTAAGAAGAGGAAGCCGAGGCTGTAGACGGGATCGGAGAGATCGATCTTTCCGTCGCCGTTACTGTCCAAGAGGGCGATGTTCGCCATGTCCTGGGTTGTGCCATCCCCGCATGGCAGCCTGGGTCTAGTCCCGAGGAATAGGTAGTCGAGAAGGCAACGGGGGTCGGAGATGTCCAGCTTGCCGTCCTGGTTGCAGTCGCCGGGCTGCTGCAGCCCGCCTTCTCCTGGAAACCGGACCCTCTGCGCCAGAAGGTCCGGGGCGCAGCAGCCAGCCAGGGGATTCGTGAAGTCATCCCAGAGCACCAGGAGCTCGTCCCGCCCCTCTCCGGTCAAGAACAGCGTTGGAGCGCTCTGGCTCCCCAGGTTCTGGTAGATCGGGATACCGCCGGAGCCCCACCGCGCGCCTCCGTCAGAGTCCAGCCACTGGGCGAAGATGTCGTGGGAAGGCACTGGGCTGGTGTAGTCGTCTATCCAGCGCCGATGGCTCCAGGCCAGGAATGCGCCGCCCTTCCCGTCCTCGATCATGGCCGGATCCACCTGGTGCGTGTCTCCCCAGGCGATGGCCAGCCCCTCGACGCCCCAGCGGAGAAGGCCCTCCTTGTCAACACGCTGCGCGTAGATGTCGCCTCGGACCAAAGGAAGGTCCTGACGCATCCAAGCGATGATCGCTCCACCCGTTCCGTCGCTGACAGCGGACGGCCACTCAAGGTTGCCGGGGCCCGGGGTGACGTTAATCCCGTCCTCGGCCCAGAGGGTGCGCCCCGAGCCGTCGACGCGCTGGGCGAAGATGTCCCACTGTCCGGTGAAGCTCCGGTCATCGTTCCAGGCAATGATGGCGCCCCCCTCCCCGTCGCTCACAAGGAGCGGACCGAACTGGTCTCCGGCCGCCCGACAGATGGGCGCGCCGGTTCCCCACAGGATACTGCCCGCCGCTGTGATCCGCTGGGCATAAACGTCGCTTCTAGAGCCGCCTGCTTGCGTGCGGTTCCAGGCGATCAGAGCCCCGCCCGCGCCATCCGTAATGGCGTCCTTGTATCCAAAGCCGCCGGTGCTCTCCGTCCCCGGGAGCGCCATGCCTCCGTCGGCCCAGAGCGCCGCTCCGGAAACGTGGACCCGCTGGGCGCGAATGACGAAGGAGTCGGGGTTCATGCCGGAACGATGGTTCCAGAACACGAAGGCCCCGCTCTGCCCGTCGGCGACCGGCCTGGGGTACCAGGCCTCCCGCCCGAGGAGCACGCCGGCTGCGCCCCAGTGCACCTTTCCCTGGCGATCGATGCGCTGCGCGCGCACCTCGAAGGGAGGATTGGCGCCTCCAGTTCTCCAGGTAATGATCGCTCCCCCGGCGCCGTCGCTCGAGGCCGCCAGATCGTAATACTGGTTGCCGTACTGGACAACCCTGCCACCGAGGGGGACCCTCCAGTTCACATCCCCTGCCGCATCGTAGTGCTGCGCATAGAGGGGCGTGGTCCCCGTACCGTCCCAGGCCCCCGCGTCGGCCCAAACGATGATGGCCCCGCCCGCGCCGTCCGTCACCACGACCGGGTGGCTCGCTCCCTGCGCCAGGGGCACGGCGCAGCCGGCGAGGACGGCGTTGGACAGGACATCGATCGTGACCGGCACGCGCAGGGGGCTGTTCGTGGCCTCGGGCGAGCTCACGGTGATCGTCCCCTTGTGGGTCCCCGCGGCAAGGCGGGACGTGTCCATGGACGCGGTGACGACCGAGGGAGCCGCGCCGTTCGCTGGCGCGAAGGCCACGAAGGGGATGTCCGACGCTATCTGCCAGCTCAGCGCGCCGCCGCCTCGGTTCTCAACCCCGATGGGGAGCTTCCGCGGGCCGCACCCTGCCTGGGGCAAGGCCAGGACCAGCTCCGGCGGGTCGACGCTGAGGACTCCAGTCTCCGGTGGCCGGATGGCCACCGTCGCCCCGACCAGCTCAGGCACCCGCGAAAGCCCGCGTTCGGAGACGACGTTGAGGACAGGCAGGGAGCCCTCCGAGGCTGTGAGCCCGTCCCGGAGGTAGATCCTCGAGAGGCGCTCGGCGTCCCCACCCTTCGCCTTGAGGGTCAGCCGGAGCACCGGATAGGGCTCTTCCCTCGGGGCCAGGGCGATCGGCGTCTTGAAGCCCAGGACCACGATGCTCACGGCGCCGATCCCCTCCCTCGTCCCGGCCCCTACGAGAGCGGTGCTCTCGAAGCCCCCCTTGCGGAGGCCTGGAGGCCTGTCGCTGGTTCCCGCCGCCACGGTGCCCGCCGTGGTGGCTCCCACGATCGGGGTATCCACGGACCCGAGCTCACGGAGCCCCGTGCTCACCCCCAGCGACCAGCCATCTGCCCCAGCTCCCCCCGCGACCGACAGGTGGACGGTCGCCTCAAAAGTGGCTTCCTGGCCGGGGGCGACCTCGACGACCTGCGGAGCGTCGACCTGGAGACGGAAGGGGGACGGCGCGGGGGACGAGGGCACCGTGACACTCCAGTAGCCTGAGGTCCGGAGGATGTAACCCTTTCCGGATTCGATGGGCCCGTTGTACTGGTCACACTCGGGGGGGTTGTCCTGGGGGAGAAGACACCAGATCTGGACCGGCCAGTCGGTCGAGGAGCCGGAGATCTGGCGGTTGAGACGCTCGAGCAGGCTCTCTGCGGTGTAGCCCTCGAAAGGGATGCCGAAAGTCCTGTAGCCCCACGGGAGTTCCAGTTGGATCGTCCGCGGCAGGAACCCGCGCACGCGCAGGCTTCCGGGGCGGCTCACCTTCAGCCAGAAAGCGTCCCCGGGGCGCACCTCGCGGCGCACCGTGGGGCCGAAATCGCGCCAAGGCTGAGCGTAGCACGAATACCCGCTGCTCTCGTCGTAGTAGCAAAACTCCTCGAGGAACCCCGGGCCGTTCTGGGCCTCGAGCTCCGCGACGATCTCGTGGACCCTCGTCAAGGTCGGCGCGACGAGGGGGAGGCTGACGAAGTTCAAGCCCTGGGCGAGCTCGATGGTCCGCTCGCAGAGGGTGTTCGCGGGGCAGTCACCGGCTCGGGCAGGGAGCGCGAGGCTCCCGAGGAAGAGGGTTGCGAGAAGGCTCAGGGGAGCGCAGATCCTCAGCTCTCGGGGGAGGCGTCGTCCGCTCGATCTCGTCTTGGTCTTCATGGCGGCACCTTTTTGGAATGCGGTCTTGACGGGTCCTGGCGCAGCCTCAGGGGCACGACGAGTACTGGCAGCCGAGGAGGTCCGGTGTCGGGTCGGGCCCGCAGCAGAAAAAGGGCGGGGGAGGGGGCGGGCCTCCCAGGAAGAGGTACCACGCGAGGTAGACCGCGTCGGCGACGTCGAGCTGCCCGTCGTCGTTGACGTCCATGGCGTCATGGCAATCGTTGCAGTACGGGGGAGGAGTGGGGGGCGGGAACAGGCAGATGAGGAGCCCGATCACATCGGAGATGTCGAGGTCACCGTCTCCGTTGATATACCCGTGCCGGAAAGGAGGCCCGGGAGGAGCCGCCAGGTTGAGGGCAGCGACCCCGGCCCACTGGCTGAGGTTCTGGTCCCAGCACTTCCAGCTCAAGGTCACCGTGCCCCCCGCCGGGCCGGAGAGCGCCATGGCAGCAATGGCCTTGGGGCAGACCGTGAGGTCGTCGCAGAATTGGGTCAGGGATCCGATCTCCACCTCGTTCGGAGGGTTGCCGCCCAAGCTCTCATCGACGACGTCGACACCGCAGGTCCCGATGCCCGAGTATCCCTGGAGCTGCCATGCAAAGCTCGTCAGGGTCACGCCCCCTGTCGAGGTGAACGTGAAGATGTATGCGAAGGGCTGCGGATCACCGGCGGCTCCCAGGGACGCAACGATCTTCTGCGCGCCGGTCGCCGGATCGACGCCGCCCCACTGGACCTGGATGGACCCAAGGGCGGGGGCGGTGAACGCCCAGAGGGCTACGGGGAAAAGGATGGCGGTCTTCATGGTGAACCTCCGTCTTGTTCTTATCATATGGCCCTCCTGTTTTCTAGTTGGTTTGTATTTCGTGTCAGTAATTGAAGTGACCACTCCCGAACGCGCGGACCCCAGAAAAGTAGACTCCGGCAAGTTTAATGTTCCTCAGGGGAGCCGACCACGGGGGAGGGGTCGTAGCAATGCAAGCGTACAGTGCCAGGTCACAATCCAGCCGATCAAATTCGGTCCCGCCGCGACAGTAGCATGCGTCATGCGCATCGCAGCAATCCTCGAAGTTAAAATCCGGAACGCCAGTGCAACCGTCGCCGACCCAGGGAGGAGCAAGGAATTGCTGAGCCTTCCCTACAAAGAAAGTGAGGTGCTGAGACAGCCTATTGAGGATCGCATCTTGCCCCGCCGTGCCCCTGAACTTAGGGAACCCAGTTTCCCACAGCTTGCTCGCGCGCGAAACAGGGTCACTTCTCAGTAGCCCTATGTACTCCGAGTTGTCCATCCCTTCACGTGCAGCCATTTGCGCAGTCGTTAGTCCGAACAAGCGGACTCTACTGTAGTCTTCAGTGTCGGCTGGGTCGAAGGGCGCAGCGATCAACTCAGTTCCGCTTGAAAGCTCGATGTAGGCCCACATCTCCCCAGCCTCTTCCCGAACGCCGTAGTCAACTGTACAACAGTGACCGGAAACTGCCTTCGGTATGTCGCACTTTCCAAGTAGGAAGGCCTGCCCGCCAAAGAGGGGGAAGTCCTCGGGGAGCGTTCCGCGGATGCCCGTGAGGTGGTAGAGCTCGAAGCCGTGCGGCCTGAGGACCACGAACCCGTCCTGGATCGGCGCCGCGACCTCGACCACTCGGTGGTCGAAGAGGTCGATCGTGAGGCGGACGGTGAGGTTTCCGCCAAGCACCCGGCCGCTGTGGAGGTCCACCTCGATCCAGGAGGGGTTTTCCGCGTTCTCCCCGAAGGGGAACACGAAGGAGAACTCGGGCCCTTCCCATACCGCGGTGCCTCTGTCCTCCGTCACCTCGAAGCGGACTACGGAGGCGGTCGGGCCGGGGTGCAGGACGCCGGCCGTGTGTCCCTCGAGCGAAGAGACCACAGCGAGGCCCTCTCCGATCCGCGCCACGCTGCCGCCCGGGCTCACCTGGGCCGCGTACTGCGAGCCGACGTGAACGATCACCCGCCCGAAGACGCCCTTGAGGCGCTCGACATCCTCTTCGTCGATCGCGCCGTC
>JACQVW010000017.1 GCA_016209535.1 Planctomycetota bacterium
CGGAGAAGCAGGAGTTCCGGGGCTTCGCGCGGGCCGAGGCGCGGGAGGAGGGCGACGCCTCGGTGGCGGCGAAGCGGGCCCGGTTCGTCTTCGACACGGGGCGCCAGGAGCCGTGCTTGAAGGGCAAGCAGCTCTCCGAGGAGGTGCTGGGGGACGACGGGAAGCTCTTCGAGCACTCGGTGACGACCTGGAGGACGCGGGTCCTGGCCGAGGGGGTGGACGGGCGGCGGGTCTGCTACGCCTACGGCGAGGCGGAGGACCGGTTCGTGCACGAGGGCGAGGCGGTGGGAATTCGGCTGCGGAGCGAGACCGACTACGACGACTACGGCAACGCGGTGGCCGAGAGGCGGCTGGGGGTGCTCGACACGGCGGGCGATGAGGTCCTCGTCGATCGCGAGCTCGAGCTCCGGCTCGAGGACTGGCGCCTGGACCTCGTCGTGCGGGAGACCACGCGGGATGGAGCCGGGAACCGCGTCCGCGAGCTGCTCCACGCCTACGACGCTCGCGGCAACCGCGAGCGCACCGAGGCCTGGCTCGACACCGAGGACCGCAGGATCCCCACCCTGCGCCAGCGCTTCGACTCGTTCGGGAACGTCATCGAGACCACGGACGCGCGCGGGAACCGGCGCACCGTCCAGTTCGACTCGCTCCTCCATGCCCACCCCGTCGCCGAGACCATCCACCTCGGCACGAGCGACCTGGTCATGACCGCGGACTACGACCTTGGTCTCGGCGTGGTCACGGCCGCGGTCGACTTCTCGGCCCAGCGCCGCGATTACGCCTACGACCCCCTGGGGAGGCTGATCGACGTCCGGGACCCGGGCGGAGCGGGAGAGTCCTACGAGTACCAGCTCGGGAGCCCCGTGAGCCGCGTCGTCAAGCGCGTGCGGGAAGACCTGATGGGCGGGACGTTCGACTCCTACACCTACTCGGACGGCCGCGGGCGGCCGCTGGGAGCCAAGGTCGAGGGCGAGGGCGGCCGCTGGCGCTTCCTCGACGCCAAGGCCTACAACGCCCGCAAGCTCGCGGCGCGGTCCTGGCTCGCGCACTGGAGCGACACGCCGGAGTATACCCGGCCGGAGGAGACCGATCCGCACGACGCGACGGCGTACGACGCGCTGGGCCGCCCCACGGAGACGCTCGAGGCCGACGGCTCGCGCTCGCGGACCGAGTACCGCCCGCTCGCGCGGCTGAGCTACGACGGGAACGACCTCGCGGGCCTGGGCGGACCCGACGTCCGGCGCAGCGACGGCCTGGAGCGCCTGGTCTCGGTCGAGGAGCGGAACGGCGCCGAGACCTACCGGACGACCTACGCCTGGAACGCGCGGGGCGAGCTCGAGCGGATCGTGGACGCCCTCGGGAACACGCGGCGCTTCCGCTTCGATTCGCTAGGCCGGCTCATCGAGGTCCACGACCCGGACCGCGGGCTCCGGCGATACGCCTACGACGACGCGGGCGACATGGTCCGCCGCACCGACGCGAAGGGCCGCGTCACGACCTACGCTCACGACGCGGCGCACCGCATACTCGAGAAGGACCATGTGGGCAGCCCGCAAGGCGGCCCCGACTCGGCCGAGAGCACCTACCACTACGACGTCGCGGCAGGGAGCCTCGACTCCGGGGATGGGACCGCGGGCACCGCCCGGAACACCCTCGGGCGCCTGGCCTGGGTCGAGGACACGACCGGCGAGGAGCACTTCTCCTACGACGAGCGCGGCAACGTCGAGTGGGTCCTGAAGCGCCTGCGGCACCCCGAGACCGACCTCGTGGTCCCCTACCGCACGCAGCGGACCTACGACCTCATGAACCGCGAGGCGGAGGTCGTCTTCCCCGACAACGACCGCATCGTCCGGCAGCACGGGCCGGGCTCCTTCGTCGAGAGGCTCAGCGGCGGTCCAGCCGGAGGACTCATCCTCGAAGCGGCGGACTACGCCCCGAGCGGCCAACCGCTGCGGCTGAGCCTCGGGAACGGCTGCGAATCCTCCTTCGCCCACGACGCGAGCCAGCGCCTGACGCGCTTGGTGACCCTCGATTCAGCGGGCACCGCGATCGTCCATCAGGCGCTGGCCTACGACCGGGCCTTCAACGTCGCCGCCATCGACGATGGCCGGCCGGCGGCAGAAGTGCCGCTCGATTCACCGCGGCGGGCGACCGCGCGCTTCGACTACGACGAGCTCCACCGCCTGACCCTGGTCCGCTACGGCGCCGAGGGCGAGGGGGGACGGATCGACTACGCCTACGACGCGATCGGGAACCTCCTCGAGCAGACGACGCCCGGCGCGGGGCTGCCCGGGCACATCGAGGACCCCGCCGTGAACCTGGGCGCCGTCTCCTACGCGGGCGGGCGGACGGCCCGAGGCGGGCGCGGGCCATCCGACCCTCCCGGGCCGCACGCCTTGACCGGGACCGCGAGCGGCCGCAGCCTGCGCTACGACGCGGACGGCAACGTCAAGGCCCTCGACGATGCCGAGCTCGCCTGGGACCCCGAGGACCGGCTCGCGGCCTACAAGCGCCCCGGGATCGACGCCCGCTACCTCCACGACCACGCCGAGCGCCGCGTGGCGAAGCTCGTCGCCCGCGGCCGCGTCCGCTCCGAGACCCTGTACGTGGACGGCGCGTTCGAGGTCGCCGATGGCTCGCCCGCCAAGTACGCGCTCCTCGATGGCAAGCGCCTCGCCAGGATCCAGGGCCGGCTCGACCCCGCTCGCGACGCGGTCCAGCGGCTGCCCCTGGCCGCGGGCTGGAACCTGGTCGCCGCCGCCGTGCAGTCGGCGCTCTCGCTGCGCGAGGCCCTCGGCCCGGACGCTTCGATCTACGAGGCCCGCGGCGCGACCTACGCGGCCGTGAGCACCACCGGCCCCGTGCCTTCCGGCAAGGCGCTGTGGGTCCACGTGCCGTCGCCTCGCCTGGCGGTCCTTCGCGGCCCGCCTCTCGGGGCGGCGCCTCTCGACCCGTCGCCGGGGCCGCTCCACGCCTGGCCGTTCCTCGCGCCGCTCAGGCCGTCGGACCACATCCCGGGCGCGCCCCGCGTGCACGTCTTCGACCCCGCGAGCCGGAGTTGGCTCCTGCGCGACCCGAGCTTGCCCGGATTCCTCTCGGATGCGGCCGAGGAGCTCGCGCCGGCCCAGGCGTTCTGGTCCGCCGGGGCCATCGCGTTCGCGCCTGCGGCCGCGGAGCCGCCCTCGATCGTCTACTACCACCAGGACTCGGTGGGCTCCACCGCCGCGCTCACGGACGGCGACGGCCGCCTCATCGAGGAGCGAGCGCACTACCCGTTCGGAGTGCTGCGGGCCGTCCACCGCCCTCTGGGCGCGAGCGGCGGCACGGACTACGACTTCACCGGCAAGGAGCGCGATGGCGAGAGCGGCCTCACCGCCCTGGGCGCGCGCTCGTACCTCGATGCCGCCGGCACCTTCCTGAGCCCGGACCCGCGCCTGGTGGACATCGCCAAGCTCGCCGCGGGGAGCGAGTCGGACAAGGCGTCGTTCGCGGCGTTCATCGAGAACCCGCAGATGGGCAACCTGTATGCCTACGGGCTCAGGAACCCGCTCAAGTACGTCGACCCCGACGGGCTCGAGGTCATCATCTCCAAGGACCTCCAGAACGATCCGGCGTTCAAGAAGGCGTACAAGCTGTTCATCGGCACGCAAGAGGGCAAGAAGATCTTCAACCTGCTCGAGAGGTCCGACTACAAGGTCTTCATACGGCGAGGAGACCTGTCCTCACGTCCCGTGAACAAACCCGGGGCCTTCGTCGGGGGGATCACCAAACCGGCCAACGAATACCAGGAGATCAACATCATCGTCGATGTCGATGCCCACACGGCGAAGCTGCGGAACAAGGATTTCATGATCAAGTCGCTGGCCGACTCCATAGATCATGAGCTCATCCACGCCGACATCTTCGCGGCCGTGGACTGGTTCAAGCGGAGCGCCGATCAGCACCGGGCTCGGAATGACCCTGCCAGCGAGGCTGCGGCGCATTCCGCGTCCAAAGCCTTCCTCGGGCTGCACGAGCTTCTCGATACGGGGATCCACCCCGCGAACCAGAGCTTCCAGAAAGAAATCGGCCTGCCCCAGCCCAAGCCCGAGAAGAGCCCATGATTCACGGGACATCGCTCCTTCTGGCTGCGCTCCTCCCGGCGCCGCTCCTCGCCCTCGACAAGAACGGCGTCGCCCCGCAGGCCATCTCGCTCCCCTCCGGTCCGGGCTCGATCCAGGGCCTGGGCGAGTCCTTCCAGCCGCAGCTCAACACCGGGGCGGCGACCTATTCGATCCCGCTCGCCCTCCCCAAGGGCACGGCGGGACGGACGCCGGAGCTCCGGCTCGTCTACGACTCGGGAGCTGCGAACGGCCCGCTGGGGCTCGGCTGGACCCTCGACGGCGCCGCTTCGATCACAAGGAACCTAGACGCCGGCCTCCCGCGCTACGTGGAGGGCCCCAACGGCATAGACGACGACCAGAACGGAGTCGTCGACGGCGCGCAGGAGGTCGACATCTACTCCGGCATGGACCGCGAGGAGCTCGTGCCGATGCCCGGCGGCTCCTACCGCGCCGAGAGCGAGGCCACGTTCACCCGCTACGAGCGCCGCGGCGGCGGCTGGCTGGCGCTGCGCAGGGACGGCACCCGGCTCGAGCTGGGCACGTCGGTCTCGTCACGCATCGAGGAGGGCGGCCGCGTGTTCTCCTGGCTCGTGGACCGCATCGTGGACACCGACGGCAACGCCATCGAGCTCGAGTACTCCTCCGATCCGGAGGCGAGCGCTCAGAAGTACCTCCGGCGGATCCGCTGGGGGCGGCCCGCAGCGTCCTTCGCGGTGGTGCTGCGCTACGAGGCGGGCCGGCCGGACGTCACCTCGGACTTTCGGCCGGGCTTCGAGGTGCGCACCGCCCTCCGCCTGGTGCGCATCGATGTGGTCTCTCAGGGCATCCCGCCGCGCCCTGACGCGCTCACGGGCGACCTGGACGAGGACGGCGTCCCCGACGCCCTCGTGCGCCGCTGGGTGCTCGAGTACCACGACGATGCGCCGGTCTCTCTGCTCGAGCGCGTGACGCAGCTCGGCTGCGACGGCGCCGCGGCGCTCCGCCCCGTCACGCTCGAGTACACCCGCTGGACGCCGCCCCAGGACGCGGCAGCGCTCGTCGTCACCAGCGCGGGAGAGCCTGCGGAGACGCTTAGCTCGCCGAGCGTCGAGCTCTGCGACATGAACGGGGATGCCCTGCCGGACCTCCTCTCGACGTCGGCGAGCCAGCACCGGGTGGCGCTCAACCTCGGAATGACCGCGGACGGCCGCCTGGAGTGGGCCCCTCCGTCCCCGGTCGGCAGCGCGCCGAGCATCGACATCGGGTCCCCCCAGGTCCACCTCGCCGACGAGACCGCCGACGGCCTCTCCGATCTGCTGGTGAAGGCGACCAACACGCGCTTCCTCTGTTTCGAGAACACCGGCAAGAACGCCTGGTCGGCGGTGGGCGTGCCGCTCCGCAACACCGACACGTGGCCCATCTGGCCCTTCGAAGGCTCGAGCGGCGCGGCCTCGCGCTCCATGGACATCGACCACAACCGCTACAACGACGTCCTCTTCACCTCCGAGGCGGGCTACCAGCTCTGGATGCTGCTCCCGGGAAGGCAGTACGCGCGCGAGGTGCGCCTGGCGCCGCTCCTCTGCGACGGCAAGACGTTCCGCTTCGACCTGCCGGGGACGCACATCGCGGACTTGAACGGCGACCGCCTCCAGGACCTCGCCTGGGTGGAAGCCGGCAGGGTGGTCTGGTTCCCCGGCCGCGGCCGCGGCGAGTTCGGCGAGGCGCGCGTCCTGCCTCTGGGCACCTCGCTTTCCAGCGCCGACATCGAGAAGGCGGGCTTCTCGGACATCGACGGCGACGGTCTCGACGACCTGACGGTCGTCCGCCCTGAAAGCGCGCCCGGGAGCCTCCTCTACTGGCTCAACCGCTTCGAGCGCGGCCTGGAAGGGCCGCGCCGCCTCGATGGGCTGCCGGCGGCGATCGGCGGCGACGCGCTGCGCTGGGCCGACATGAACGGGAGCGGCTCGACGGACATCGTCATCTCGAACAGCGCGCGGCCCGCGGGGTCGCGCCTCCTGTTCCTCGAGCTCGTCGCCGGGGGCAAGCCTTTCGTCTTGTCACGGGCCGACAACGGCATCGGCCTCGCGACGCAGCTCGAGCTGGAGACCTCGGTCGAGCAGATGGTGCGCGCCCGGCGCGAAGGCAGGGCGTGGTCCTCGACGATTCAGCTCTCGATACCGGTGGTGCGTCGCATCGTGGAGGACGATGGTCTCGGCCACCTGAACGTCCGCGAGCTGACCTACCGCGACCCCTACTGGGACCCCGAGAAGCAGGAGCTCCGCGGCTTCCGCGCCGTCGAGCTCAGGGAGCTCGGCGACGGCACGGCGTCGGACCGGATCGTCCGCCACCGCTTCGACGCGGGCGCCGACGCGGACTGCCTGAAGGGCAAGCTCCTGCTCGAGGAGGTGCTCGACGAGATCGGCAAGGTCTTCAGCTCGAGCG
Organism: Planctomycetota bacterium; assembly: GCA_016209535.1. Lineage (GTDB taxonomy): Bacteria > Planctomycetota > UBA8108 > UBA8108 > SXIK01 > JACQVW01. The sequence continues at coordinate 6,525 of JACQVW010000017.1, forward strand.
AGAGCGCCTGGTCGCACCGGGTCCTCGCCGTCGGGAACGACGAGCGCGCGGTCTGTTTCGCCTTCGCGGAGGCAACCGACACGCTCCTCATCGAGGGGGTCGAGGCCGCGGCGGCTGCGCGCGTCGAGCGCGACTTCGACGACTACGGCAACCCGACGGTCGAGCGCAACCTCGGCGTGGCCGGAGCTCCCGGCGATGAGGTCACCGTCATCAGCGAGTACGAGCTCCGTCCGGACGTCTGGATCATGGACCGAACGTCACGGAAGGTGACCCTTGACGGGGCGGGGAATCGCGTTGCGGAGCAACGGCTCGCCTACGATGCGCGCGGGCACCTCATCCGCCAGGAGGCGTGGCTCGACGCCGAAGACCGGTTCGTCGTCACGCTCCGGAACCGCTACGACGAGCTCGGCAACCTGGTGGAGGCCATGGATGCCAACGGCCACCGCCGCTCGCTGGAGCTCGACGGCCTCCTTCACGCCTACAACACGCGGGAGACTGTCCACCTCGAGGATCGCAACCTCTCGATGACGGCGGCCTACGACCTCGCCTTCGGCGCCATCACCTCGGCGACCGACTTCGCCGGCGCCGAGACGACCTACGAATACGACGCGCTCGGCCGCATCGTCGCGACGCGCTACCCCGGCGGCGGCGCCGAGACCTATTCCTACGTGCTCCAGGCTCCCGTCAGCCACACGATGACGCGCGTGATCGAGGACCTGGACGGCGGCACCCACGACTCCTTCACCTTCTACGACGGCTACGGCCGGCGGCTGGCGAAGAAGGTCGAGGACGGGGACGGCCGGTGGCGCGTCCTCGACGCCGTCGCGTACGACGGCCGCAAGCTCCTCAGCGGGCGCTGGCTGAGCTGGCTGAGTCGGTCGAACGCCTGGGAGGCTCCGGCGGAGACCCGACCGCACCTGACCGAGCGCTTCGATGCCCAGGGGCGCGCCGTCGAGAGGATCCACCCGGACGGCAGCGTCGAGCGGACCGTGCACCGTCCGCTCGCCGTCGACCTCTTCGACGCGAACGACACGGCCGGCGGCGGGACGCCCGACACCCAGCGCATGGACGGCCTGGGCCGCCTCGTGGAGGTCACCCAGCGCATCGGCGGCGCCGAGCTCGTCACGCGGTACGAGTGGAGCGCCCAGGGCGACCTGGTCCGGATCACCGATGCCCAGGGCAACGTACGGACCGCGGCGTACGACTCCCTGCGCCGCAAGGTGGCGATGGACGATCCCGACGGCGGCCGGAAGAGCTACGAGTACGACGACGTCGGCAACCTCGTCCGTACGGTCGACGCCGACGGCAACGTGATCCGGTACGGCTACGACTTCGCCAACCGGCTCCTTACCGAGGACCACGTCGATCCGGGCGCGGCGGCAGACCCCGTCGACGTGCGGTTCCGCTACGACGAGCCCAGCACCGACTTGGACTTCGGCGACGGGACGCGCGAGAACGCCGCGTTCACCGGCGGGCGCCTGGCCGCAGCGTTCGATCCATCGGGGGAAGAGCACCTGTCCTACGACCCCCGCGGGAACACGGTCTGGACTCTCAAGCGCATCCGCGACCCTCGTCTCGGGGTGCTCGCCAGCTTCGGCACGCGGTTCGAGCACGACCTCATGGACCGGCTCGCCGGCGTGACCTACCCGGATGGCGATCGCCTGCGCTACATCTACGACGCGGCATCTCTCCTCGAGCGCATCGACGGCGGCGAGCGGGGACGCGCCATCGTCGAGCGGCTGGCCTACTCGGAGACCGGGCAGCTCGCCCGGGTGGATTGGGGGAATGGAGTCGTCACCGAGCTGGAGCACGACGAGCGGGACCGCCTGCGGTCGCTGCGGGTCACGGGGCAGGGCGGCGCGCCGCTCCTTCACGACGCGTACGAGCTCGACCGGGTCTCGAACGTCACGCGCATCACCGACCTCCGACCGCCGCCGGCGGTCCCGCGGGAGTCGGCGCGCCGGCGCACGGCGGCCTTCACGTACGACGACCTCCACCGGCTGGCGCGGATGCTCCGCACGGACCCCGATGACCCCGGCGTCCATCGCGGCCAGATCGACTACGCCTACGACGCGATCGGCAACCTGCTCTCGCGTCGGACGCCCCCTCCCGGCCAGCCCGGCCACGTCCCGGCTTCCGGAGACCTGGTCTTCGGAGGCTTCGTGTACGGCGGCGGCCGCCAGGGGCGCGCCGGCCGGGCCCCGGGCGACCCGCCGGGTCCGCGGGCGGTGACCCTGGCGCCGGACGGGCGGGCCTACGGCTACGACGGGCGCGGGAACGTCACCTCGATCGGCGGCGCCCGCCTCGCGTGGGACGCGAAGAGTCGCCTGCTCTCGCACGACCGCGACGGCGTCTGCGCTCGTTTCACGTACGACCACGGCGGCCGCCGCACCACGGAGCTCTCGAGCGGCACGGGTCAGGACGAGGTCACCTGCTGGGTCAACCAGTGGTTCGAGGTGCGCCCCGGGAACGCTCCGATCAAGTACGTCTTCAACGGCGAGAGCCGCATCGCGCGCGTCAAGGGCACGCTCGATCCCGGAGCGCCGCGCGTCCAGCGCCTCTGGCTCGCGGCGGGCTGGAACCCGGTCTGCATCGCCGTCGAGGCCAGCTCGACCACCGCCTCGATCTTCGGCGAGGAGACGGAGGTCCGCGTCGCCCAGGGGCGCTCGTTCTTGCCCGTCGATCCGGCGGCGCGGCCGCCCGCAGGACGAGCGCTCCTCGTGCTCGCCCCAGCGCCCCGCGTGGTGTCGATCCGAGGCGCCTACGCGCCCCCGGAGGGCAAGCTCACCCTCTCGCCGGGAGAGGGCTACGCTGCCTGGCCGCTCCTCGAGCCGCTGGTCCCGCCGGTCCACCTCATCGACCCGGCGCCCCTCCATTTCTTCGACGCGCCGGCGGCCCGCTGGTCGAGGTCGGACGACTCGCTGCCCTTCTTCCTCAACGACATGCGCCGCGCCGATGCCGCGGCGGCCATCTGGGTTGCCGCCCCGGTCGCCGTGGAGGTCGATGCCGCCGCCGCCGCAGCCGAGGACGTCGTCTACTACCACGGCGACCACCTCGGATCGACGGTCCTCGTCACAGACTCCTACGGCGAGGTCGTCGTGGAGAGGCTCTACGCGCCCTTCGGAGGCTTGCTCGCCGAGGAGCGTCGCGGCACGGCGGCCGCCGACTACGGCTTCACCGGGAAGGAGCGCGACGAGGCGACGGGCCTCACGTACTTCGGCGCGCGCTACTACGCCGCCGCCATCGGCCGCTTCCTGAGCGTGGATCCGTTGTACGCCGAGACCCAGGCGCTGGAGCCCGACCGGCTCCGGCAGCTCCTGGCCGACCCTCGCAAGCTCTCGACCTACGCCTACGCCGGCAACAACCCGATGACGCTCGTCGATCCGGATGGGCTCGAATTCGAGGCGGCTGGACCGCGGGCCAGGGAGTTCTTGGACATGGTGAGCCGCCACTCGGGCCTCGACCTCGAGCTCGACGAGGAGGGCCGCGTGACGCTAGACCCGGACGGCCTCATGGATCCCACGGCGTCGCCGACGCTCCAGAACCTCGTTCTGGACGCCATCCACAGCGATGACAAGCTCGTGCGGATCACCGCGTTCGGGAAGGCAGATCACCCGACGTTCTTCATCGACACCTTCCGCGGCAACGTGGGCATCAACCCGGCGCGGTCGGTCCACATGCTCGACTTCCGGGAGGTCGAAGCGGCGAGCCCGACGCTTGCGAAGGTGTTCCTCGGCCACGTGCTCGCCGAGTACCTGCACGCGGCGCGCCCGCGGGGCCTGGCCCCGATCCAGACCGACAGGGCCGAGGACCGCGCCCACAAGCACGCCTTGAGGGTGGAGGCGCAGATCGCGAGCGAGCTCACCGGAAGGCCGCTGGGACCGAGCGGGAAGCGCGAAGTACGGCCGGGGATCGACGTCTTCGAAGGCTCCTACGGCTCCGACCTGCGGTTCCAGATCCGCTTCCACCCAGGAACGCGAAGCATCCGGTCTATCTCAACGAGCGAGGCACTGCGAGGCAAATGAGAGCTGGCCCCCCCGACCTCCCGGGCCGTGAGCCGATTCCTCGTTCGGTTCCGGACTTCTCGGCGGTACAGTATCCTCATCCACAAGGTGTCGAGCACATGCGGGTGATGGACGAGAGCACGATCGCCGACCTCCTGGAGCGGGCCCGCAAGGGCGACCGCGAGGCGGTGGGGGCGCTCCTCGAAGGGCAGCGCGCTCGCCTGAAGCGCATGCTCGCCTTGCGCATCGACGGGCGGCTGCGGGGACGCGTCGACGCCGAGGACATCATCCAGGACGCTTTCCTCGAGGCCTCGATCCGCCTGGGGGATTACCTGCGCGAGCCTTCGATGCCCTTCTACCTCTGGGTGCGGTTCATCGCAGTCCAGCGCCTCCACGCGGTCTACAGGGAGCACCTTGGCGCCCAGAAGCGCGACGTCCGGCGCGAGCACGTTCTCGGCGACCGCTGCAACGTCGAGGCCAGCTCCGAGGCCCTCGCCGCGCAGCTCCTGGGCAAGCTCTCCACGCCGTCCCAGAGGGTCGTGCGGGCGGAGCTCCGCGAGCGGCTGCGCGAGACCCTCGAATCGATGGACCCCGTCGACCAGGAAGTGATCGCCCTGCGCCACTTCGAGCACCTCGGGAACGCGGAGGCGGCCCGGATCCTCGGGATCGACGAGTCGGCGGCCTCCAAGCGCTACGTCCGGGCCATGCGGCGGCTGCGCGACCTCCTCGTCCGCATCCCGGGCATGGCGGAGTACCCGTGGAAGTGACCCAGGGCGCCATGACGGGCGGCGCGAGGGACGAGGTCGAGCGCCTGGCGCAGGAGTTCACCGAGAGGAGGCGCCGCGGGGAGCAGCCCACGATCGAGGAGTACGCCGCCGCCCACCCGGCCCTGGCGGTGGATATCCGGGAGCTCTTCACTACCCTCCTTTTCGTCGAGGACCTCGGCGCCGACTTCACCGGCGCGGCAAGCACGACCCCGGCGGCGGCGGAGCCGCGACCCGCCGCGGGGCTCCAGCAGGTGGGCGAGTACACGATCCTCCGCGAGATCGGGCGGGGCGGCATGGGCGTCGTCTACGAGGCGGAGCAGGCCTCCCTCGGCCGGAGGGTGGCGCTCAAGGTGCTGCCGTTCCACTCGCTCCTCGACTCGAAGCGCCTCGAGCGCTTCCAGCAGGAGGCCCGCGCCGCGGCACGGCTGAGCCACCCGAACATCGTGCCCGTCTACGGCGTGGGCGAGCACCTCGGGATGCACTTCTGCGTCATGCAGTACATCCCTGGACAGGGGCTCAACCGGGTGATCGAGGAGGTGCGCCGCCTGCGCGAGGGGAGCGATACGGACCCGGATGGCGGCGCCGCGGATGCCTCCTCCTCCCCGTCCTCCTCCTCCAGCCTAGCGGCCGGGCTCGAGACGGGGGGGGCTCGCGGCGGGCGGGAACGCTACTTCCGCAACGTGGCGCGCCTGGCGCGCGACGTGGCGCTCGCCCTTGAGTACGCGCACGGGGAGGGGATCCTCCACCGCGACGTCAAGCCCTCGAACCTGCTCCTGGATCCTGGCGGCCGGGTGTGGCTCACCGACTTCGGCCTCGCCAAGGCCGAGGGCGGCGACGAGATCACGAAGAGCGGCGACTTCGTCGGGACCGTCCTCTACATGGCCCCCGAGCGCTTCAAAGGCTGGTCCGACCCGCGCAGCGACGTCTACGGGCTGGGGATCACCCTCCACGAGCTCTTGACCCTGAAGCCGGCATTCTCCGAGCGCGACCGGGCGCAGCTCCTGCGCAAGGTGGCCGCCGAGGAGCCTCCCGCGCCGCGACGCCTGGACCGCACAATTCCACGTGACCTGGAGACCGTCGTCCTCAAGGCGATCGCCAAGGAGCCGGCGCAGCGCTACGGGAGTGCGCGGGCCATGGCGGAGGACTTGAATCGCTTCCTCGAGGGGCGCCCCGTCGAGGCGCGCCGGTCCCATGTCCTGGCACGCCTGGCCCGCTGGTGCGCGCGCAACTCGCTCGCGGCCGCGCTCACGGCGGCCGTCCTCAGCCTCCTCGTGGTCGTGGCGATCGTCTCCTCGACCTACGCCGTGCGCCTCAAGGGCGAGCAATCCGCCGGGCAGGAGAAGCTGCGAGCGGCCTACCTGGCCGAGGCCAGCGCGCGCCCCGGACGCCGCTTCGCTGCCCTCGAGGCGCTCCGCCAGGCCGCCGCGATCCGACCCGGCCCCGACCTGGTGGATGAGGCCCTCGCCTGCTTCGCCCTGGTCGACCTGCGCCCGCTGAAGACCTGGGCCAAGAAGAAGGGTGAGAGGATAGAGCTCTCCCCCGATGGCTCGAGGGCGGCGGTGGCGGTGCCAGGCGGCGAGATCGCCATCCGCGCGGCGGAGGACGGCGGGAGCTTTTCCGGCTGCCAGGCCCCGGGTTCCACGCCACATACAGCGAGATGAGGTTCAGCCGGAACGGCAAGCACCTCGCCGCGCGCTACCAGCAAGGAGAGCGGATCGAGTGGAAGGTCTGGGACCTCGATCGCTGCCGGGTCTGCGCGGAAGCGAAGGATGGATCCCTCCCGCACTGCGTCGACTTCGCTCGCGATGGCCGCTGGGTCGCCCTGGGCACGAAGGAGCGGGCCCTGCGCCTCCTCGACCTCGCCACGGGAGAGGCGATGGCCGAGGTGGGCCGCGGTTTCCTCGTGAAGCAAGTCGATATCCATCCCGGAGGGCAGCTCATCGCCTTCTCCAGCGAGCGCACCCGCAAGGTGCACATCCACGATCGCGGTGCCGGCCACGTGATCCGGAGCCTGGCTGGCGGCGGCGACCACACCTTTGAACAGGTCGCATGGCACCCCGACGGGAGGACCCTTGCGGCGGCGAACGTGGACCACCTCGTGTACGTCTGGAACGCGGAGACGGGGGAGCTGTCGCGCAGCCTGCAAGGCCACTGGGCGGAGGTCAAGGGCGTCAGCTTCAACCCGGAGGGATTCCTGTTCGCCTCGTGGGGCTGGGACCCGGCGGTGCGGTTCTGGGAGCCGGGATCGGACAGCCCCGCCTTCTCGATCCACCGCGAGCAGGGGTACTTTGGCAGCGGCGCGAGGTCGTTCTGGACCATCTCCGCCGACCACGTGGAACAGTGTGAGATCGTCTCGGCCTCCCCCGCCTTCACCCTCTTCGGCCACGAGGGCACAGTCACGAAGCAGCCGCACTCGATCGCCCTGGCCCCCGGCGGGCGTCTCGCCGCCACGGGGGGCGACGATGGGGTGCGGCTCTGGGACCTCGCTGCGAGGAAGGAAGCGGCGGACCTCGACGATGGCAAGGTGATCTCGGTCCTCTTCGACCCTGCGGGCGGAGCCCTCTACTCGAGCGGGTGGGCGGGGCTGCGCCGCTGGCCTCTCCGGACCATCGATGAGGGAGGCGTCCGGATCGCGATCGGTCCCCCGCAGCGGCTGGCGCAGGTCGAAAGCTGGCAGCGAGCGGACCTGGGCGGCGGCGGCCACATGATCGGCGCGGTCCATGAGGAGACCCACGCCCACCTCTTCGATCCCATCGACCCCGAGCGCGCGATCATCCTGAGCGGGCTCCCCCCCTCCTGGTCCGTCGCCTTGAGCCCCGACGGCGCCTGGGTGGCTGCGGGGGGCCTGAGCTTGCCTGCGGAGGAGGTCTGGGTCTGGGACGTCCGCGCCTTCAAGCCGGGCGACAAGCCGGAACCCGTGCGGAAGCTGCCCGGCCCGCGCGCCGAGGTCAAGTTTCATCCCGGCGGGACGCACCTCGCCACCTGCACGCCGCAGGACTGCACGCTCTGGAAGATCCCTGACGGGGAGCCCGCGTGGCGCATCGAGCGGGAGCGCGGGCTGACGTTTCCGGGAAAGCTCGCCTTCGACCGGGACGGGAAGATCGCCGCGATCGGCCACAGCGACTCGAGGATTTGGCTCGTCGAAGCCGGGACCGGCAGGAAACTGTCCGAGCTCGAGGCGCCCGAGCCGATCCTGGTGACCTGCCTCGCCCTGGAAGGAGGCACGCTCGCGGCCTCCACCAACGGACACCGGTTCCACGTGTGGGACCTGAACGGGCTCGAGAGGGAGGTCGCGGGCCTCGGGCTGATCTGGGACGTGCCCACCAGCGGCAGGCCCTTCTCCGAGCTGCCGCCGATCCATGTCGCGGTCGTCGAAGAGTCGATCGACCTCCTCCTCGACGAGGCCTCGGACATCGCCCCGCGCCGGCTCTTCCGTCCCACCCGCTTCTTCGCGTTCTTGCCGCAGCTCGTCTCCTGCGCTCAGATCGATCAGGCCCTCGCGAGCCCGACCCTCCTGATCCCCGAAGGAGAGCGCTGGAAGTACTTCCGCGGCCGCGCGGAGCCCTCTCCCGGCATGGAGTGGACGGGCCTCGACTTCGACGACGGGCGCTGGGAAGAGGGGAGGAGCCCGCTCACGAGCTGGACCCAGCCCGAGGGCTCGGAGCACACCCTCCTCGCCGACCAGCTCGGCTCCTACACGACCCTCTACGCGCGCCGGGCCTTCGAGGTGCCCGACCCGGCCGCCGTCCTGCGGCTCGTCCTCGCCGCCGAGGTGGAGGACGGCCTCGTCGCCTACTTGAACGGCGCGGAGGTCGGCCGGGCGAGGGCCAGCAAGCCGGGGGAGCGGCTTCCCTTCCAGGCTCTGGCGAACCGGGCCGATCGGCCGAGGGCGACCGAGGTCCTGGAGGTGAGCCCGTCCTTCCTGCGGCCCGGGAGGAACGTCCTTGCGCTCCAGGTGCTGTCGTACGGCCTCGATTCTCGCCTCCACGTCCTCCCCGTCCTCGCGGCGGCGCCGGCGCCGGAGGCCGAGCGCGACCGCCGGCGCGCCGACCCCTGCGCGCCGGCTTCTCGGTGCCGGACATTCGTCTCTTCGAGATCGCCGTCGACGACGGCGCGCTCGATCTGGACTTCATCGCCCTGCGGGACCACCCGCGGATCTCGGCGATCGAGGTCGAGGCGATCGCAGAGTAGCGCCGGGAAGCTCCAGCGGAGGCGGCGCGCCCCGGCGAGGAGCGCGCCGCCTCCGTGCTGGCGCCCGCAGCGGACGCGGGGTCCGCCTCAGCAGTTCGCGTAGCCCGCGCAGCCGAGGTCGCCGGCGGCGTCGGGCGTCGTGTCCTCGCCGCAGGGCTCCGACGGCGGGCCCGGGGGCGCCGGCGGGAGGCCGCCGAGGAAGAGGAAGCCCAAGATGCGGATCGCGTCCGTGAGCTGGAGCTGGCCGTTGTCGTCGGCGTCGCCCGCGTCCATGCACGCCGGCGGCAGGCCGCCGAGGAAGAGGAAGCCCAGGACGCGGATGGCGTCCGTGAGCTGGAGCTGGCCGTTGTCATCGGCGTCGCCGCGGTGGAACGCGGGGCCACCCTTCTTCCCGAGGGGCGGCACGGTGCCCTTGACCTCGCGGAAGGCGGCGATGCCCGCCGCGTTGAGGTCGAAGCTCGAGACGGCGAGGCCCAGGAGGATCTTGTCGCCCAGCTTCAGGCCCGTCGTCCCGATCGCCTGCGTGTTGAGAGGGTCGAAGGTCTGGCCGTCGGCGGACCTCGAGGCGGTGATGTTGGTGCCTTCCTTCTTGAGCTTGAGGTAGATCGGGAAGCTGACGGTCGTGTCGCCCGTCAAGGTCACGCTCGAGGCCACCTTCGCGGGCTGGGCCGTCTCGCGCCGCCGCGAGGCGCGGAGGCCCGCCTCGGGCGTCACGTACACGAAAAAGTAGGCCGAGTGGGGGTCCGTCGTGTCGCGGACCATGAGACCCGCTCCGGCCTGACGGTTCGTGTTCTCCTGGCACTCGATCCTGGCCTGGATCTCCCAGTCGCCCGTGGCCTCGGTGTGGACGAACCGGAGCTCGTCCCTCGTGAGGCCCACGCGCTCGCCCAGGCCCTTCACATCGGCTCCGCCCTCGACCAGGTCGAGGCCGCCGCCCGACCGGCCGATGTCCTGGCTCTTCCACCCGGGGCCCGGGTCGTCCTCGGGGACGTCGCGCGCGAGGCGCGTCTCGCCGCCCACGATGACCTCGGTGCCCTCGACCTCGTAGGTGGATTCCCCGAAGTCGAGGACGCTCCCGCAGGAGCCCGGGACCAGAGTGTACCCCACGGTCGTGTCCGTCGCTGGGGGGAGGCTCCAGATGATCGCCCCGGCGGCGAGGACGCCGCCTCCCGAGACCCCCTCGGCCGTGGAGCCGGCCGGCAGCACCTCCCGGACCTTGATGGCCTTCGCCGTGGGCGCGGTGGCGCGGAGCGAGACGCCGACCTTCTCGCCGCCCGCGTACGACGCCTGGGCGAAATCCCGTGCCACGTCCGCGGGCTTGCCCTCGCTCGGGACGAGGCTCAGCTCGATGTCGGGCGGGAGGAGCGGCTTCCCCCCGCTCCGCGAGCAGAGCGGGGCGCCGCGGCCGTCCCTGAGGCGCAAGCGGAATCCCGAGGCGCAGCAACCGTCCGACACCTTCACCAGAATGCGGCTCTCGCCGGCGGGGAGCGTGACCTCGGCGCCGTTCTGCTCGTAGTTCGGCGCGCCGTAGCCGCGGCAGGCGACGACCTGCAGGACGACCTGGTCGTTGACCCAGACCTCCGCCGAGTCATCGCTCCCGAGGCCGATGCCGGCCGGGATGGGGGAGCCCGTCTTGTTCCGCACGTAGACCGAGCTGATCGTCATGTGGTCCTCGGCGTCGAACCCGTTGACCGTGGGCAGCGCGTGGTCGATCGTGTCCTGGCGCGTGAGCGTCCCCTTCCAGGCCGGGAACTGGTCCTGCACGACGAGGCCTCCGTCGCCCGCGGCCACGGTGAGGCCCGCCGCACGTGCTCCGCCGCCGGGGGGCGCCGGTCCCGCCGTACTGGATCTTCGTGATGAGCCCCGGGTAGGGCCGGATCGTGGCCTCGGTCACGGTACCGTCCGTGAGCCAGTCGACCCCGAGGTCGGCGCCGTTGTTGGCGTGGCAGGCGGCGTCGGCGTCGGCCGTCGTGGCCGGCGACTCCCAGGCTAGCGGCCCCAGGTGGTTCCAGAGCTTGATGAAGCCCTGGGGGTTGAAGGGCGTCCCGTCGAAGACCGTGTCGCCTCCGATGTCCACGGTCTCGCCCCCCACCTTCGCCGTGCCCGGGAGGGGCGTGTCGACGGCCACGGACGCGTCCACGGTGAGCGTGTAGTGCACGCTCACGCCGTTCGCGTCGTCCACGAGGCCGAGGTTCCACGTGACGGTGTTCGAGCCGGCGTCCACCACGCCGCCCGAGTCCGGGTTCGCAGGCGTGAGGCCCGGCGGCAGCTTCTCGTTCAAGACCACCTCCGCCGCGCCGCCCACGGGCCTCACGGTGATCGTGACGATCCCCGAGCCGCCGCTCACGAGGTCGTCGGGGATGTCCCGCTGTATGTCGACGCCGGCCCCGGGAGGGACGTAGCCCGTAGAGTCGAGCTCCATGGGCAGGAGGAGGATGTCGCCGTTCGTGGCCTCGATGCGGGCGCCCATGTTCCAGCCGCCGCAGCCGTCGAAGGCGCCGAGCATGATGAGGTTCTTCCCCGGCCGCAGGGTCATGGGGATCCTGTCCTGCGGGCCTCCTGGCAGCCCACCGCAGAAGCCGCGGGGCACGTTGAGGACCCAGACGGTCTCGCCGTTCACGATGAGCTTTCCCGAGTCGTCGGTGCCGACGCCGATCACGACGTCGAGGGGCTCGTCGAGGGGATTGATGACGTAGACGGCGCCGTAGGTCATGACCTCGAGCTCGCCGCCCTGGTTCTTGTCGGGGAACAGAGGATTGAAGTCGACGCAGCCGTCGTCGTCGTTGACGAGACGCCAGACGCCGAAGTCGTTCCCGCTGATGTACCGCTTCCCGGGCGAGAAGCCCGGGCCGAAGACCGTGAAGATCTCGGCGCCCTCGTCGGGGACCACGGTCCGCTCGGTCACCGACTCGCCGTCGGTGATCCAATCAGCGCGGAGCTTCGCGTCCCCCGGGTTCTTGCCTGAGTTGTTGTTCGTTCCCTGGTCGATGGGGTCGAGGACGAGCCAGTCCCGGATCCAGCCCGGGTCGCCCGCCGCGGGTCCGGAATCGCCCGTGATGTCGAAGGTCTTCCCGCCCGTCGTGAGGGTGCCGCGGAAGGCCGAGCCCGGCACCACGGCGGGGGCCTGGACCCGGTAGGTGAGGGTCCGGTCCGTGAGCGGCGCGGGGATGTTCCACGTGATCTCGCTGTTCGCGAAGGTCCCGCCGTCGGAGGCGCTCACGAAGGTGTAGCCGAAGGGGATGCGCTCCCGCACCGTCGCGGCGCCGGGGTTGCCCGAGAGGACCTTGATCGTGAGGGAGACGTTCACCGTGTCTCCGCCGTTGATGGTGTCGGGGAGGTCGCGCGTCACGAGGACGACGACGTCCGCCGGCGGGGGCTCACTCAGGATCTCGAGGTCCGGCTCCTTCAGGATCCCGCAGAGGGTCACGAAGCGGAGGCGGAAGGCCCAGTTCCCGCAGCCCTCGAAGACCTTGACCATGACGCGGTTCACGCCGGGCTTGAGCACGGCCTCGAACTGGTTCTGGATCGTGCCCGAGTTGCCCTCGAAGCGCCCCGCGACGACCACGAAGACCGTCTCGGAACCGACGATGATCTGGGCCGAGTCGTCGCTCGCCATCTGGCCGATCACGTGCAGGTCGGCGCCCGTCGTGTTGTTGACGTAGGTGATGGCGTAGGCCATTGCGTTCGACGTGTTGGGGTCGGTGTCGGCGCAAGGGCCCTCGGCGCCCAGCCACCACACGTTGAAGTTCACCGTGTCCGTCTCGCCCGAGCCGCCGCCGATGTTCATGATGCCGAGACCGTTCGTGACGGGGTTCACCGAGCCCGTCGTGACGTACTCCACGGTGGGGACCGCGAGGGACGCGTCGGGGTTCTTGTAGCACGGCGTGATCCCCGAGGCCGCGCAGATCGAATCCACCGTGTCGCCCTCCTTGGGGAAGAACGTGGACTCGAAGACGGACGAGCCGTCGGTGAGCCAGTCCTGTCGGATGATGGACTCCCCCGGACAGCACCCGCTCGAGTTCTCGTACGGGCCGAGGAGGAGCCACGTCGTGATGAACCCGTTGTCCGTGAAGTCCTGCCCCAGCGCCCCGCCCCCGCCCGGGAGCGCAGCGAGGAGCGTCGCCACGAGGAGAGCGCCGAAGGCCCGGCGCGAGCCCAGCCATGATGGGACCTTGGTCCGATGCATGGAATAACCCTCCGAGTAGAGAACCCGATCCGTGAGAGACAACCCTGAAGACACCCTGGCGCGCGATGCGCAGGCCAGTGGGTATTGTCTACCCAGGAACGGGCTTGCGTCAATGGGGTGCCGGGGCTGCCGCTGGCCGGGCGGCCCTGGGGGTGTCGCCGGGCGGCCTGGGGCTATCCCTTCCCTGCCGCCCACGCGCAGCCCTGGACCAGGAGGCGCTGGAAACCCGCGTTCTCCCGGGCGCGGGCGTCGTGGCCAAGGACGGTGACGAAGACGCGCCCTTCGCCGTAGCGGAGGGTCCAGGCCATGGGCTCGTCACGCTTCGAGTAGTCCGCCGAGTGCGCCGTGGCGAGGACCTCGATGGCAGCGTCGCCCGCGAGCCTGGCGTAGAGCTCGTCGTCGATCTCGAAGTCCTCGACGCCCTTCGTGATCGCGTGGTCCTTCGCCGTGACCTTGACCTTGAATGGACCCCGAGGCCCGTGGCCCGAGACCTTCTCGCCGCCCGCCCGGCGGCCGACCCAGGTGCGCCCGATGAGCTTCGCGTACTCGTCCCAGTCGCCCCAGGCGTTCACGGCGAAGTGGAGCGCCGCGAGGCCCTTCCCGCCCTTCACGAACGCGACGAGGTTCTTCCTCGCGGCCTCGCTCAGTTTCTCCTCGGCCTTATTGGGGTCGTTGCGGTAGTTGAGGACGATCAAGTCATAGCGCGAGAGCCCGCTCGACTCGAGGACGGAGGCGTCCTCGGCGACGTAGACCTCGAAGCGCTTCGACTCCTCGAGGATCCTCCGCGTCACGGGCGTGGTGGCGCGCCAGTCGTGCGCGCCCACGTCGCTCCCGGTCACGATGAGGACGCGCGCCGGCTTGGCGGCCTCCTCCGACTCCAGCGGCGAGAGGGCGATCGCGGTCGAGAGGGCGGCGAGCGCTGCGATCGCGCTCGCGGTGCCTCGGAGGGGGGGTGGATCGCGGTAGGGCCTGTTCATCTCAGAGTCTCCTTTCTCCTGCGTTGGCTTCGATCTTCGCCGCGGCTTCCTCCGAGCGCAGCTCCACCTCCTCGGGGCACGCGTTCGCACGGAGGACCTCCCCCGCCCGCGCGTCGCCCCGGAGGTAGCGCTCGAAGAAGGCAAGCGAGTACGTGTTGATGATCTCCTTCGTGAGCTCCGAGGCGAGGAACTCGACGACCAGCTTCCCGTCCTTCCTCTCCACCCCGATCCCGTCGCCGAAGGCCGGGTTGATCCTGTCCATGTCGCTGAAGGAGAAGTGGCCCCCGCGCTTGAGCGTGAGGAGGTGCTTGGGCCCCGTGCAGCTCATGTAGTAGCCGGTGCTCGCCGTGTTCCCCAGCGCGTCGACCGTGCGGTCGAGAGCTCCGAGCATGAGGAGCATGGGCACCTTGGCGGGCTTCGTGAGGGCGAGGGTCATGGGGAGGATGGCCTTCACGCGCGAGTCGGCGGCCGCCGCCTGGCAGCAGGTCAAGCCGCCGAAGGAGTGCCCCAGGACGCCGATCCGCTCCGCGTCGAGCGCGCCGCGGAGCCAGCTCGCCTCGCTCCGCGCCTCCTCCAGCAACCGGTCGATCAGGAACACGATGTCCTTCTCGCGGTCCAAGGCCGAGCGCTGGCGGCCCTTCCGATCGTAGGGCACGACCTTGTCGGGCAAGACGGTCACGCCCGCGTTCCCCGTGTGGTCCGGGCTCGCGATCACGTAGCCGTGGCTCGCGAGGTGGTCGAGCTGGAAGACGTTCTGGTGCCGGAGGCCGCCGTTCCCGTGGGAGAACAGGAGGAACGGGAACTTCCCGGACACGAGCGGCGCGCCGCGCACGGCCACGCACTTGAAGCGCCGGTTCACCTCGCCGATCTCGCCGCCGAAGTGCCTGACGAAGGCCTCGGCCGCGTCGGGGTGCGGGCCGAAGAATTCGATGAAGGTCGTCGCGGGCTTGCCGCGCGCCTCCTCCGCGGCCGGGTACCACACGTCGGTGACGAGCGTCCGCTTCCCGCCGGCGTGGGGGTCGTCGCGCGAGGCGTCGGTGAGCACGATCGTGCGCACCCCCACGGGGTACGGTCCGGGGCTCGCGAGGGCCGAGGGCGCCGCGGCGCAGGGCCCGGCGGCGCAGGGCGCGGCGAGGGCCAGGAGGAGAGCCGCGCGGGCCGCGGCCGCCGTCCTCGTCTCACATCCCGGTCCCGGTTCTCGCACGTCAGTCTCCTCTCGGGCCCCCGCGGCCGCCGACGAGCACCTTGAGGTCCAGGCTCTTGGCATCCCTCTGCACGGAGACGTCGACGATGTCTCCCGCCGCCCGGCCGAGGAGCGTCAGCTCGAGGTCCGTGTGCGTCATGACGCGACGCCCCGCTAAGGAGACGATGACGTCATCGACCCTCAGGCCGGCCCGGTCGGCCGGGGAGCCGGGGATGACCTTCACGACGCGGGCGCCGCCGTCGGGCGCCTCGTCGGTCTTCGTCTGGAGCCCGAGGAAGGGGAGGCGGCCGTGCTCCACGAGGGGGACACGCAGGGTATGCTCTCCGGCGCCCCGCGCCACGCGCAGAGCGAGCGGGTGCCCCGCCGGGTACGTGCCGGCGATCCCGGCGAAGCGGGTCCGGGAGCGCACGGGCAGCCCCTCGACCGAGAGGACGACGTCGCCGGCGCGGAGGCCCGCCGCCTCGGCGGGCGAGCCGCCCTTGACCGACTTCACGGGCAGGCCGGGCAGGTCTCCGGACCGCTCGGCGACCTCCACCCCGAGCACGACCCCGTGGCGCACGATGCCCCCGCCGGCGTTCCTGAGGGGCTCGAGGAAGCGCTGCACCTGGCTCGTGGGGATGGCGTAGCCGACCCCGGTGTTGGTCCCCGTGTCGAAGCGCATCTCGATCTTGCCGTTGATCCCCACGGCCTTGCCCTCGAGGGTCAAGAGCGGCCCGCCGGAGTTGCCGCGGTTCAGGGCCGCGTCCACCTGGATCGCGTCGGTGTACGTGTCCGAGCTCCTGTGGACGGCGCTCACCACGCCGAGCGAGGCCGACGGCTCGTAGTCGGGCGGCGGCCGCTCCAGGAACAGGCTCTCCGAGGCCAGGAGGAAGGGATCTCCGAGGGCGATCACCTGCTGGCCCGGGCGGAGCGCCTCGGAGTCGCCCAGCTCGATGGGGGGCACGCCGGGGTCGCCGCGGAGCTTGAGGAGCGCCACGTCGCCCTCGGGGTCGCGCCCGACGAGGTCGGCGACGAAGGGCTTCCCGCCGGTCAGGTGCACGGCGAAGGCGGTCCGGCCCGCGTCGGCCGCGTCGGCGACGACGTGGGCGTTCGTGAGCACGTATCCGCCCGAGCCGTCCGAGCCGATGAGGAAGCCGGAGCCTCCCGCGAGGAACACGAAGGCGCGGCGGGCGGCCTCGATGGCGCCCGAGACCCGGCGCTCGAGCTCGCGGAGGTCGTCGACCTCGCTCGCCGAGACGGCCGGCGCGAGGGTCCAGGCCAGGAGCGCGGCGGCGGCGGCTTGGCGGGCGCCGAGAGGAGAGCGCAGCTCGATCATGTGCGCGGAGTGCCTCCCAGGACGGCGTCCACGTCGAGGACCTGCTCCCCACGGAGCACCTTCACGCGCACCTTGTCGCCCGGTCTGCGGTGGAAGACGAGGCGCCGCAGGTGGTCGAAGTCGTGGAGGCTCTCGCCATCGATCTCGAGGAGCACGTCGCCCGCCTCGATGCCGGCCTTGGCCGCGGCGCCGCCATCCACGATCCGCGTCACCCGCGCCCCCTGCTCGCCGGGCCGCTCGCGGTCGCACTGGACGCCGAGGAACCCGGGCTCGAAGGCCGCGACGTCCTCGCCTCGCCTCAAGCGCGGGAGCATGGCGAGGAGCGCCGCCGCCGTCGTCCCGAGGCCGACGCCCGAGTTGAGGCCCCATTGCGGGTAAGTGTGCCCCACGAAGCAGGCGATGGCCACGACGCGGCCGTCGAGGTCGACGATGGGGCCGCCGGTGTTCCCGTAGTTGAGATCGGCGTCGGTCTGGATCGCCCGGCCTCCGTTCCGCCCCACGGCGCTCACGATTCCCCGCGTGGCCGTCAAGCGCCCTGCGTCGGGCGCTCGGCCGAGGGCGAAGACGATCCGCCCTGCGCGGAGTCCCTCCGCGGCGGCCCAGGTGGGCCCCTCGACATCGACGGGGCCCCCGAGGTCGGCCTTGAGGAGCGCGAGGTCGTCCTGCGGGCTCTTCGCGAGGAGCTTCGCGGGCCGCCTCTCTCCCGAGAGCAGAGTGACCTCGATCGACGTCACCTCCCCCGCCACGTTGTAGAGGCTCGTCGCCACGTGCCCTTCGCGATCGAGGAGCAGGCCGGACACGGGGCCCGCGGGCCGCTGGTAGAGGGTCCGCCCCTCGGGCGAGACGCGGCGCGGCTGCAACGGGGAGGGAGGGAGGTCCTTGGAGCGCTCCACCCGGATCGAGACGACCCAGCGCCCCGCCCGCTCGAGCGTGGCCGCGACGGTGGCCGCATCGGCCGCCGCGGCCCCAGCGGGATCCTCGGCGCAGAGCGCGGAGGCGGCCAGGAGGACCCTCGCGAGACCGATCATCGCCTCAGAGCCTCCCCCAGAGCTTGAGCTCGACGGCGCGCGCCGCCCCGTCCCTCGAGAGCTCGAGGCGGAGCGTGGCGCCCGGGCGCGCGGCCGCGAAGCGCTCGCGGAAGACCGGGAGGGACCTGACGGGCGCGAGGGGCGCGGCGGGCTCGCCGCCGGCTGCGCCGGCTGCGGTGACGGCCTCCCCCGCCTCGAGGCCCGCCGCCGACGCGGGGCTCCCGGGCCGCACGGCCCGGACGCGGACCGCGATGCCGCCGGCGGGGCCCTCGACCTCCTCGAGATCGAGCCCGGCGTAGGCCGCGAAGGCCTCGACCGAGTCGCTGAAGAGGCCCTGCTCGGGGAGGATCCAGGGCTTCAGGTCGTCCACGGGGATCGCCGTCCCGAGCCAGCGGCTGCGCGAGTAGTTGAGGCAGAGGATCCCGAGGAGGGCCCCGCTCCCGTCCACGAGGGGCCCGCCGTCCATGCCGTTGTTCAGGTGCGCGCTCGTCTCGATCACGCGGCCGGAGTACTTCGACTCGGAGAGGGTGGGGCCGACGGTGTAGAGGCCGCTCACGATCCCCTCGCCGACGCTCACCTGGTCGTCGGACTCGATGCTCCGGAACGCGTTCCCGAGGCTGAGCGCGGGCTCGCCGACGCGCGCGGCGCTCGAGTCCCCCAGCACGACGTGGGGGAGGTCGGCTCGAGGGGCCTTGGCCTGGATGCGGATCAAGCTCAGCTCCTTCTCCTCGTTCTGAAGCACGGACTTCGCCGGGAGGATCTCCCCGCCGCGCAGGTAGACGCGGATGTTCCACGCCTCCTTCGGGACGACGGTGACCGAGGTGAGGACGAGGCCCTTGGGGTCGATGATCGTGCCCGTGCCGAAGTAGGACTCCGTGAGGCCGCGTCGCGCCGTGATCCCCACCACCGCGGGCGCGACGCGCTCGTAGACGGCTGCCGCCGGCGAGGTCCTCGCCTCGGAGGCGGTCAGCGCCGGCCCGAGGAGCGTCCCGAGGGTCGCGAGGAGCGCGGCGAGCGGCCGGGCAGGCTTCAGCATAGCCCGTATCTTAGCCCAAACGGCCGGACGTACAACGACGCGGGCGGGGAGGGAGAGCCGGAGGCCGAGACGGCACCCCGACGATAGATACCGACGCCGCGGCCGTTGACCGCGAGCCGGTGCCGGAGATCGACATGCTCACCGCCTCAAGCCCGACGGACACGCAGGCTCCAGTGAGGTGTTGATAGTAGGCAGAAGAGCTCGGAAGGCCTACCCTATCGGCTGCTACAATGCTCTTCGAGTGGGACCCCAGGAAGGCGTCTGACAACCTGCAGAAGCACGGAGTCTCTTTTGCGGAGGCCACGACCGTCTTCGGGGACCCCTTGAGCGTGACGTTCTATGATCCGGACCACTCGGCGCATGAGGACAGGTACATCACGATCGGGACGAGCAGCCGCGGACGGTTGATCATGGTAGCTCACACCGGGCGGGGCGATCGGGTGCGCGTCATCAGCGCCCGCGGACTTACTCCTTCAGAAAGGCGTGCGTATGAAGAGGAAACCACGTAACGGATCTCGTGACGAGCTGAGGCCCGAGTACGACTTGCGGGGTTTGCTCAAGGAGGGCGTACGCGGCAAGTACGTGCGCCGGTACAGGGCGGGGACGAACCTTGTCCTCCTCGCTCCCGATGTGGCCAGAGCATTCCCCAGCGATGAGGCCGTCAACGAGGCCCTCCGTCTCGTGATACGGATACGGGAGATCCCGATCCGAAAGGGGGCCGCCGCGCCGCGGCCAGGCCGATCCGGCTGACGGTCAGACCAGGACCTCCCGCACGATCCGCGCCTCCTCGAGGACGCCGGTCAAGCGCGCATCGAGGCCCTGGTACTTGACGCTCAGCCTCCGGTGGTCGATCCCGAGGAGGTGGAGCAGCGTCGCGTGAAGGTCGCGCACGTGCGTCACGCCCTCGACCGCGTGGTAGCCGAACTCGTCCGTCGCCCCGTACGTGACGCCGCCCCTCACGCCGCCTCCGCAGAGCCACATGGTGAAGCCGCGGATGTGGTGGTCGCGCCCCGCCGTCTTCCCCTTCCCCTGGAACATCGGCGTGCGGCCGAACTCGCCGCCCCAGACTACGAGCGTGTCGTCGAGGAGGCCGCGGGCCTTCAGGTCCGTGATCAAGGCCCACGTGGGCTTGTCCGTGAGGCCGCAGCAGGTGGTCATGTAGGGCACGAGGTCCCCGTGGTGGTCCCAGCCCCGGTGGTAGAGCTGGATGAAGCGCACGCCCCGCTCGGCGAGGCGCCGCGCGAGCAGGCAGTTCGACGCGAAGCTCCCGTCGCCGGGCTTCGCGCCGTACATCTCGAGCGCCTCCGGGGGCTCGTCCGCGATGTCCATGAGCTCGGGCACGCTCGCCTGCATGCGGAAGGCCATCTCGTACGCGCGGATCCGCGCCTCCACCTCGCCGCCCTCGGCGCCCCCGCTCCGGATCGCGTTGAGCTCCGAGACCGCATCGACGAGGCGCCGCTCCTGGGCCCGCGTCACCCCCGGCGGGCTCCGCACGTAGTGGACCGGATCGCCGGTCGAGCACAGCTCGACGCCCTGGAAGCGGCTCGGCAGGAACCCGCTGTGCCACTGCCGGGACGAGATCGGCTGCGGGTCGCGTCCCCCCTTGCTCGTGAGGACGACGAAACCCGGCAAGTCCTCGCACTCGCTCCCGAGGCCGTACGTGACCCACGAGCCCATGCTGGGCCTCCCCGAGATCGAGGTGCCCGTGTTCATCACCGTGTGGGCCGGGTCGTGGTTGATCTGGTCCGTCGTCATCGAGCGCACGATCGCGATGTCGTCGGCGAGCTTCGCGGTCCAGGGCAGGAAGTCGCTGATCTCCTGCCCCGAGCGCCCGTGGCGGCGGAAGGCGACTTGCGGCCCGAGGCACTTGAGCTCCTGGCCCTGGAGCTGCGCGATGGGCTGGCCGCGCGTGCAGGACTCGGGCATGGGCTTTCCGTCCAGCTCCGCGAGCTTCGGCTTGTGGTCGAAGGTCTCGAGCTGCGAGGGGCCGCCCGACATGTAGAGGAAGATCACGCGCTTCGCCCGGGGAGTCCGGTCGCGGAACCCGGCCGCGCCGCGTGCGTTCGGGCCCTTGTGGGGCCCGTTCCCGGCGAAGAGCCGCGGGTCCAGGAGGCCCGCGAGCGCCACGGTGCCCAGGCCCAGGGACGCGCGGCCGAGGAAGGCGCGGCGCGTGTTCCGCAGCGCCGCGTCGCGCACGGGGTCGCTCGTGTGCACTGGGTGGCTCGCGTCCAGGGGGTCCATGGGTCCGCCGTCAGCTCCTCGTGATCGTCTCGTCGAGGTTGAAGATCGCCCGCGCCACGGCGCTCCACGCCGCGAGCTCCACGGGATCGATGTCCCGATGTGCGGTCGCCAGCCCGACCTCGAGGATCTCCCCGGCGCGCGAGCCCTCCTCGCGGCACTCGCGAGCGTGGTCCTCGAGGAGCCGTCGCAGGACGGCCGCCTCGCGCGCTTCGGGCTCCCGCGAGAGGACCTCGCGCCAGGCCCAGCGGATGCGGTCGTCGGGCGACGCGCCTCCCTCGCGCAGGATGCGCGCCGCGAACGCACGAGCCGCCTCGACGAAGGTCGGGTCGTTGAGGAGGACGAGCGCCGCCAGGGGCGTGTTGGACGACGGCCGCTCGGCGGTGCACTCCTCGCGGCTCGGCGCGTCGAAGGCCTTCAGCATCGGGTGGAGGTAGGCGCGCTGCCAGTGGATGTAGACGCCGCGGCGGTGCTGGCCCTCGCCCCCGTCGGCCTCGTAGGTGCGCTTGGGGAAGTTCAAGTGCTGGTAGTACCCCTCCGGCTGGTAGGGCCGCACGCTGGGTCCGCCGAGGGTCCGCACGAGGAGCCCGCTCACGACGAGCGCGTGGTCGCGGATGAGCTCGGCGGGGAGGCGCATCCGCGACCCCCGTGCGAGGAGCCGGTTCTCGGGGTCCCGGCGCCTGGAGTCCTCGGTCTCGGTCGAGGCTTGCCGGTACGTCCGGCTCGTCACGAGGAGCCTCGCGAGGCGCTTCACGTCCCAGCCGCTCTCGACGAGCTCGACTGCGAGCCAGTCCAGGAGCTCGGGGTGGACCGGCGGCTCTCCCCGGGTCCCGAGGTCGTCGAGCCTGCTCGAGATCCCCTTCCCGAAGAAGAGGCTCCAGAGGCGGTTCACGAAGGCGCGGGCGGCGAGCGGGTTCCTCGGCGAGACGAGCCAGCGAGCGAGGTCGAGGCGCGTCGCGCGGCCCGCCTGCTCGATCTGCGGAAAGGCGCGCGGCGCGGCCGGCTCGACCGCCTCGCCGCTCTCGTCGAGCCAGTCGCCGCGGGGGAGCACCCGCACCGTGCGCGGCGGCACCGAGACCGTCACCATCGTCCGGCGCCCCGGACCGCGCCCCGGGGCCTGCGGCACCTCGATCTCCGGCTCGCGCTTCGTGGGGCTCGTGTCGCCGCCCTTGAACCCCTGCAGGTCATCGACATCGGCGAAGAACGCCGCCAGGGAGTAGAAGTCGCGCTGCGTGAAGGGATCGTACTTGTGGTCGTGGCACTCGGCGCAGCCCATGGTGGAGCCGAGCCACACGGCGGACGCGTTCCGCACGCGGTCGGCGGCGTACTTCGCGAGGTACTCCTTCTGCTGCACGCCGCCCTCGTGGGACGTCTGGAGCAGGCGGTTGTAGCCGGTGGCCACCCGCTGCTCGAGGGTCGGCTCCGGCAGGAGGTCCCCCGCGATCTGCTCGATCGTGAACCGATCGAAGGGCATGTCCTCGTCGAAGGCGCGGATCACGTAGTCGCGGTAGGGCGAGATCGCGTGCTCCTGGTCGCCGTGGTACCCCACGGTGTCGGCGTAGCGCACGAGGTCGAGCCAGTGCATCGCCATGCGCTCGCCGAAGTGGGGCGAGGCGAGCAGCCGGCCGGCGAGCCTCTCCCAGGCGTCCGGGGACGCGTCCTCGGCGTCCTCTGCGTCCTCGGCGAAGCTTTGCACCTCGGCGGGCGCCGGCGGGAGGCCGATTAGGTCGAGGTGCAGGCGGCGCGCGAGCGCGGGCGCATCCGCCTCGGGCGACGGGCGCAGCCCTTCTCTCTCGAGACGCGCGAGGATGAAGCGGTCCACGGCGTTCCGGGGCCACGCGGCGTCGCGCACCGGTGGGGCGCTCGGTCGCACCGGGGGCGCGTAGGCCCAGTGGTCTCTCCACCCGGCGGAAGGCTCCCTCGCCGCTGCCCTCGTGAGCAGGAGAGGCAAGCAGCAAGCGAGGCCCGCGGCCTGCGCACGGCTTCTCAGCGATGGGCTTCTTCGAGGAGGGGCGCCCGTTCGCCCCTCGAGGCGGCTCGTCATGGTCCCGATGCTATCAAGGCGCGCGGGGGCTGTCACGCGCGCAGCGGGCAGCTACCCGACCCTGCCCTTCCAAGGCTCGCCGGGAAGCGCAGCGATGAGTGAGCCCGCCACTCGGTGAGGTGGTCCTTGGGTATCACAGGTCGGGCTCCAGCTCGACGTTCACGATCAGCTTCCAGGTTGGGTCCCGCTTGGCGCCCGCCGTGCCGGCGGCACGTCGCAACGGCGTGTAGCTGCGAGCGTGCTCCTGGACGAACGGCTTCAACGAATTCGCGAGGCCCTCTTGGCCGACGAGCTCGAGGATGTAGCCCAGCCGCTGTGCCCAGCTCACCGGAGAGAGCTGGGCAGCCGCGGCGAGCTTCTCGCCGTCCATCTCCTCGGCGAGCTCCGCCACGACCGTCGCGACGTTGCTCAAGCCGCCCGCGTGGTCGGGGTAGCCGACGAGCTCCAACGCCGTGACCTCGGGCGTCGAGTAGCGAGCGACACCTCGAGGGGTATTGGCCAGGGTTACAGGCAGCTTCTCCAGGTCGCCGCGAGCGATGAACTCGACGCGAACCTTGCCACACTCGATGGGCGCTCGGTTCTTACGAACCATGACCTGGACGGCTTGCGGACGCTGGTGGGCAGCGCCATGGCGATGGGCAGCGCTCAAGAGCGCGATGTAGTAGGGCTCCGCGGCGAGGTCCAAGAGCTGGGGCACGAACTGCTCGGCGGGCAGGCAGCCGAGGTGCCTGTACTCAGAGGGAACGATCACGAGAAATCCGCGGACCGGCTCCGCGAGCAGGCCTTGTGCCTTGAGCCGCCGAAGCTGGGCACGCACCGCCGACGCACCTCCCCGGAGGGTGGCGATCGCCTCCGCCGCGGAGAGGTGATGGCGGCCCCTCGAGGCCAATCCGTCGACGTACTCACGTCCTCGCATGTTTGTACAGTACTCGGTGAATATAACGAGAAGCGTCGTTTCTACACAGAATCGTGTCAAACTAGCCTGCACCCGAACGACCGAGTCCGATACGATTCTTTGTGTCATGATGCTGTTCGAATCCAGTAGACGGAAGTTCTACCCGGGAAACTGTCGATCCAGCCCGGTAGCTATCGCCACGGCGGGAAGGGCAACCGACTTGTCGGAGCTGGCGAGAAAGGAGTTTGCGTAAGGCAAGCTGCAA
>JACQVW010000854.1 GCA_016209535.1 Planctomycetota bacterium
CCTCTACGCCGAGCGCCTCGGCCTCGAGGTCGGCTTCTACCAGGCCCACTACAGCGACTTCGGCCGCCTCACCTACGAGATGTGGCGCGCCTGCCGCCTCGTCGTCGACACGGGCATCCACGCGCTCGGCTGGAGCCGGGAGCGGGCGATCGACTTCCTCGCCTCGAACACGGCCCTCTCGCGCCACGAGGTGACGACGGAGGTCGACCGCTACATCTCGTGGCCCGGCCAGGCCCTGGCCTACAAGGTGGGCGAGCTCAAGATCCGCGAGCTCCGGAAGCGCGCCGAGGAGGCGCTCGGAGCCGCGTTCGACCTCCGCGAGTTCCACGACGTTGTGCTCCGGAACGGCTCCGTCCCGCTGGGGACCCTGGAGCGCGAGGTCGAGGCGTGGATCGCGGGGGGGCGGCGTTGACGGTTGCCGTGGTCTTGTTAGACTTAAGTACATGGCATTCACCGAGGACCCATGAGTACGATCACGATCCCGATCCCGCAGGAGCCGTACCTGAGACTAAAGGAGATGGCCGCGCGCCTTGGAGTGTCGGCTGAAGAGCTTGCCCGGGCGTGCCTGGAGGACCTCCTCGCCCGACCGCCCGAGGAATTCGGGCGCGCATTGGATCACGTCCTCAAGAAGAACTCAGAGCTGTACCGGCGTCTGGCGTGACCAGGTACCTCACGCTACGCGAGGTGCTTGATCTGTACCTGCGCGTCATGGAGCAATCGGGAGGGCTCGTCGGGGTCCGGGACATGGGGGCGCTCGAGGCCGTCGTCGCTCAACCACGCATCACTTTTGGGGGCGAGGAGCTGTACCCCACTCTGGTGGAGAAAGCCTCGGCGATAGGCTTCTCGCTCATCATGAACCACCCGTTCCTCGACGGCAACAAGAGGGCCGGTCACGCTGCGATGGAAGCCTTTCTCCTTCTCAACGGCCATGAGATCGCGGCGACGGTGGACGAGCAAGAATCCCTGCTCCTGGCGATTGTCTCAAGCGGCTTGAGCCGAGAGGAGCTGGCGAGCTGGTTGAGAGCACACGTCGTCCCGGCCTGTCCTGGTCGCGGTGGACCGCGTCTCGGACCGGGGGGAGGAGAGGTAAGCTCGGAAGTATAAGCACCGTGATGCGCGCTCCCCTGTCGGCGCTGGAGCGCGAGGTCGAGGCGTGGATCGCGGGGCGCAGCGACAAACGGAGACAGCCAAGAGACCCATGACCACCGGCGATCGGCACCCGCAGGCCGGCCCCCTGCGCCTGGCCATGTGGTCCGGCCCACGCAACGTCTCGACCGCGCTCATGCGGTCCTTCGGGAACCGTCCGGACGCCTTCGTCTGCGACGAGCCCTTCTACGCGCACTACCTCCTCGTCACGAGGCTGCCGCACCCTGCCGCCGGCGAGGTGATCGCGAGCCAGGAGAACGACTGGCGCAAGGTCGCCGAGTGGCTCACGGGCCCTGTCCCCGAGGGGAAGCGGGTCTTCTACCAGAAGCACATGGCGCACCACCTGCTTCCGGACATGGGCCGGGAGTGGCTCACGCGGGTCACGAACGCCTTCTTGATCCGCGACCCGCGGGAGATGCTCCTCTCGCTGGACGCGAAGTATCCCAACCCGAGCCTCCCCGACACGGGCCTGCCCCAGCAGGTCGAGATCTTCGAGCTCGTGCGGCGCGCGACGGGCCGCGTGCCGCCCGTCGTGGACTCGAAGGACCTGCTCCTGGACACGAGGGGCGTCCTCGGGCGCCTCTCGAGCGCGGTGGGCCTGGAGCTCACCGAGTCCATGCTCTCCTGGCCCCCCGGTCTCCGCCACACCGACGGGGTGTGGGCGAAGCACTGGTACGACGGCGTCGAGCGCTCGACGGGCTTCCAGCCCTACCGCGCCAGGGAGGGGCGCCTCCCGCCGCGCCTCGAGGATCTCCGGCGCCAGTGCATGCCCTTCTACGAGGTCCTCCACGCGCACCGCCTCACGGCCTCACCGCCTGAGACCCTTGGACCCTGAGACCAGGAGCCCGAACGACCATGCTCCAGAAGTTCGACGAGAGGAACCGGAACGTCATCGTCAACATCAACGGCAAGCTGGTCCACCGGGACCAGGCCGCGGTGAGCCCCTTCGACTCGGCGGTCCAGGGCGGCGACGCGGTGTGGGAGGGGCTCCGGCTCTATGGCGGACGCATCTTCAAGCTCACCGAGCACCTCGACCGGCTCCGGAGCTCGGCCCTCGCCCTCGCCTTCGCCGAAATCCCGAGCCACGAAGAGATGACCGACGAGCTCAAGCGCACCCTCGCCGCGAACGGCATGCGGGACGGAGTCCACATCCGCCTCACCTTGACGCGCGGGGTGAAGGTCACCTCGGGCATGGACCCGCGCCTCAACCAGTCGGGGCCCACGCTGATCATCCTGCCCGAGCACAAGCCGCCCGTGTACTCGAAGGAGGGGATCTCGCTCGTGACGAGCGCCGTCCGCCGCTTTCCGCCCGACTGCCTCGACCCGAAGATCCACCACGCGAACCTGATCCAGTCCATCCTCGCGAAGGTGCAGGCCAACGCCGCCGGGGCCGACGACGCGCTGATGCTCGACCTCCGCGGGTTCATCGCCGAGACGAACGCCACGCACGTGTTCCTGGTCCGCCGCGGCGCCGTCCTCACGCCGACGACGGCCGCCTGCCCCGAGGGGATCACGCGGGCGGCGGTGCTGGAGCTCTGCCGGCGGCACGCCCTGCCGCACGAGGTGCGGGACCTGTCCCTCACCGAGGCCTACCGGGCCGACGAGATGTTCTGCACCGGCACCCTGGGGGGGCTCGCGCCGGTCACCCGCCTCGACGGGAGGACCATCGGCGATGGGAAGCCCGGGCCCATGACGCGGAGGCTCAGCGGCCTCTTCGCGGAGCTCACGGCGAAGGAAGGAACGCCGGTGGCGTAGCGCTCCGCCGAGGCCGCGGGCCGGCCGCGGAGCAGTAGGCCTCGAACGCCCACTCCCCGTCGTGCTCCGGATTCGGCTGCAGCGTCTTCGTCGCCGGGTCCACGACCAGATCCAGGTGCTCGAGCGGGATCTGCCCGAGGAGGTTGGGGGCGTCCTCGGCGAGCTCCACCACGTCGAAGTTCCCGTACCGCCCCATGAGGTCGAGGCGGGCTGGACTGTAGATATCCGAGCGGCGCTTGCCGTTCGCGGTCCGGTGGACGGTCGTGTCCACCTTCAATAGGCCCAGGACCTGGATGACGCTCGGCTTGAGGCAGATCCCGGTGGCCCCCGTATCCACCAGCGCCTCCACTTCCACCTGACGGGGCTCCCCTTCGAGGACGCCCAGGTCCTTGGCCACGAGGTCGCGGTAGTTCGTCAGCTTGATCCTTACGATGGTTCGTCCCATTTCAGAAATGTACTTCATATTTGTTTTTATGTCAAGGGCCCTGGACCCTCTCGCACTCCAGCCCGTCCGCCGTCGGGTCCTCCCCCGCCTCGGGCCATGGCGGAGGGATCGCGGGGCCGCCCCCGAAGAGGGCGATGACCGTCGCGACGGGGTCCGAGACGTCGAGGTCCCCGTCGTCGTTCGCGTCGGCGGCGTCGAGGCACGCCGGCGCCGCTCCGCGCAGGAAGAGGTATCCGAGGGTCCCGATCGCGTCGCCCAGGTCCACGCGCCCATCGCCGCCCGAGTCGCCGCGCACGAAGAGGGCCCGTGCCGGCCGCAGCGCCCGGATCACGTAGATCACGCCCTTGCCCTTGCCCGTGGACAGGGACCCCGAAGACGACAGGTCCGCGACGTAGAGCGAGTCCTCCGTCGCGAGGAGCCCGTCGAGGTGGCCCACGCCGGGCTGCCGCGGCGCGATCAGGTGGAAGTACGTGCCCGCGGCCAGGTCCGCGTACACGACGGCGTTTTCCTCGTTCTCGAGGCCGCCGAGGTTGAACTTGCCGTGGAAGCCGAGGATGACGCCTCTCCGGAGCGCCTCGGGGAAGCCCGGCGGCGAGAAGGCGATCTCCGACGGCCCCTCGCTCTCCTTCCCCGTCTGCGGGACCGGCAGCGGCTGGAAGGCGAAGAGGGGAGGGATGCCCCCGCCCCCCACGGAGGCTCCCGTGCGGTAGCGAACGTAGCTCGCGGGGAAGCCGAAGTCCTCGACGGCATCGCCGCCGATCTCCGCGGCGGCGATCCGGTTGAGCTCGTCGGCGCTCAAGGGCTCGTTGGGGTCGCCTGCGCCGTCGATGCCGTTGTCCTGGAAGTAGAGGTCGCCCGTCACGGGGTGGAAGGCGAGCCCCGCCGCGTTCCGGAGCCCCTTCGCGATGCGCGCGAGCTCGAGGGGGGCCACCGAGCCCTCGTCGTCGGCCACCGTGAGGCGGTAGATCGAGTCGCCGAGCAGCGTCTCCTCGAGCCCGATGTCGCTGCCGAGGGAGACCGTGGCCGTCGAGGGAGCGACGTTCGCCTGCGACCCGAGCTGGAAGTAGACCTCGTAGACGCCGGGCGCGCCGGGCACCTCGCGCACCTCGAGGTCCGAGGGCGGGTGGTGCCAGCCGCCCGGGAGCCCGAAATCGACGCGGCCCTCGTACTCGAGCGGCGCGTCCGGGGTCGGGCCGAGGCGCAGGATCGTGATCCGGTACGCCGTCGAGACGACGAAGACGAGGGGACCGCGGACGCGCAGGCCGCTCAAGCTGCCGGGGAGCCCCGAGTAGAGGACCTGGCCGGGCCCGGCGGCGATGCCGTCGCCATCGGCATCGGCGAGGCGGCGCAGCGTGCCCGTCGAGTCGTAGAAGCCCTGGCTCCCGGCCCGGGGGTCGCTCGTCGCGACGAGGATCGACCCGTCCGGGAGCCGCTGCATCCCCTTCGGGTAGTTGAGCCCGCTCGCGAAGACCGTGACCTCGAAGTCCGCGGGGTCCACGCCGGGCCCGCCCAGGGCGAAGGGGACCGCGGCGGCGGCGGGGGGGAGAGCGAGCGCGAGGGCGACGAGCAGCGGGACGATCGCGGGTGAGTTTGTCATGTCGAGCTCCTCCAGAGGTGCGCCTCGCGATGATCCCTGCCCTGCGGTCCGCGCGCAAGCCTGGGGCGTCCGTTGCTGCGGCGTCCGTGCGGTTCGCGCGGCGGGTGCCGCTCCGTCCGGCCTGCATTCGGCGGGCGCCGATTGGCCCTCGCCGCCCCACGACGCGAGCGTAGAATGTGCTCGCAGCCATGAACCCGTTCCCCTCCCTGCGTGCGCCTCTCCGCCTCGGGGCCGCCGCCGCGGTCCTCGCCGGCCTCGCGGTCGGCTCGGCGCCCGCGTACCTCCCCGCCCAGACCCGCTGGGAGGCCGAAGTCCGAGCCTTCGAGGCCCGCGACGCGGCGAGCCCGCCGGCGCGCGGCGGCGTGTTGTTCGTTGGGTCCTCGAGCATCCGGCTCTGGGACCTGGAGCGGAGCTTCCCGGGGCTCGGGGCCCTGAACCGGGGCTTCGGGGGCTCCCAGATGCAGGACTGCGTGGACCTCGCGGAGAGGATCGTCCTCCCCTACGCGCCGCGCGTCGTCGTGGCGTACGAGGGCGACAACGACATCGCGGCGGGGGTGGCGCCGGAGGACGTGCTCCGCGGCGCCCGGGCCTTCGCCGCGAAGGTGCACGCGCGGCTCCCGGGCACGCGGATCTGGTTCATCTCGATCAAGCCGAGCCTCGCCCGCTGGCAGCTCTACCCGGCCATGCGCCGGGCGAACGAGCTCATCGAGGCCTGGACGCGCACGGATCCGCGTCTCGGGCTCATCGACGCGGCGCAAGCCATGCTCGGGCCCGACTCGAGGCCGCGCCCCGAGCTCTTCGTGCAGGACGGCCTCCACTTGAGCGAGGAGGGCTACGTGCTGTGGGCCTCGCTGGTGGCGCCGCGGATCCGCGAGGGGCGGCCCAACGTCGTCCTCCTCCTCTCCGACGACCACGTCCACTCGGCCTTGAGCTGCGCCGGGAGCCGGGCGCTCAAGACGCCCAACCTCGACTGGCTCGC
This sequence comes from Planctomycetota bacterium, assembly GCA_016209535.1. Taxonomy (GTDB): domain Bacteria; phylum Planctomycetota; class UBA8108; order UBA8108; family SXIK01; genus JACQVW01. The sequence goes on from JACQVW010000854.1 coordinate 5,923, forward strand.
GTCCGGGGGCGTGCGGTTCACCCATTGCTTCTCGACGAACCCCATCTGCACTCCGGCGCGGGCATCGATCCTGACGGGGAGGCAGAGCTGGAGCGCCGGGGTCACCTTCTTCGGGAAGGCGATGCCGAGGGAGATCCCCACGTGGCCCGCCCTCCTCCGCGCCGCGGGCTACGAGACCTTCTACACGGGAAAGTGGCACAACGACGGGCATCCCCGGGACAGGGGGTTCGCCTCGGGGAAGGACCTGTTCCTCGGCGGCATGGCGGACCACCGCGCGGTCCTCGTCCAGTCCTTCGACGGGAGGGAGAAGCGCACGGGCGAACGGTTCTCGAGCGAGCTCTTCACCGAGGCGGCCCTGGGCTTCCTCGACGCGCGCTCGAAGGCCAGGGACGGACGGCCCTTCTGCCTCGTCGTGAGCTACACGGCGCCTCACGACCCTCGGACGCCGCCCGAGGAGCACGCGAAGCTCCACGACCCGGCCGCGGCGCCCCTGCCGGCCAGCTTCCTGCCTCGGCCGCCCGTCGAGCTCTTCACCTCGGACATCCGCGACGAGAAGCTCCTGCCGTTCCCGAGGACCGAGGCCGACGTGCGCCGCGAGACGGCCGCCTACCACGGCATGGTCTCCCACCTCGACGAGCAGGTCGGGCGCATCCTCTCGAGGCTCGACGAGCTGGGCCTCCGGGAGGACACGCTTGTCGCCTTCGCCGGAGACAACGGCCTCGCCCTCGGCGCCCACGGCGTCCTCGGGAAGCAGGCCCTCTACGAGGAGTGCGTCCGGGTGCCCTTGATCCTGCGCTGGCCGAGGCTCGCCCGCGGCCCCGCGGCGTCGGGGCGCCTCGTGACCCTCGCCGACCTCTTCCCCACGATCTGCGAGGCCGCGGGCGTGCCGGTGCCGGCCGGCGTCGAGGGGAAGAGCCTCCTCGGCCTCTACCGCGGCGAGGAGGCGCCGCTGCGGGATGAGGTGCGGCTCATGTACCACGACCTCCACCGCGGCATCCGCACCGAGGCGCACAAGCTCATACTCCACCTGCGCACGGGCGCGCGGGAGCTCTTCGACCTCGAGCGGGACTCGCACGAGCTCGCGAGCCTCGCCGGGAAGCCCGAGCACGCCGCGCTCGAGGCGCGGCTCGCCGCCCGGCTCGATGCCTGGCGCGAGGCCTCGCCGGAGCTCTTCCCGGCGGTCGCCGCCCCGCCCTACAGGCCCACCGCGAGCTACTCGACGCGCGAGGTCGAGGGGTGGACCGCCCGCGTGAGCCCCGCCCTCGAGGCCGATGCGGAGCTCTGCGCGCAGACGCTGCGCCTCCTGGAGGTGAAGCTCGCCGAGGTCCGCCGCGTCGTGCCGCCGAAGGCCCTGGGGGAGCTCCGCAGGGTGCCCTTCTGGGTCGAGCTCGAGGACAAGCGGTTCCCCTGCATGTGCTACCACGCCTCGGCGGGCTGGCTCGGCCCCAACGGCTACAACCCCGAGAAGGAGGGCGGCGTGGAGATCGCGAACGCCCGCAACTTCCTCCGCTGGACTCTCGACCAGCCCTGGATGGTCCTCCACGAGCTCTCCCACGCCTACCATTTCCGCGTCCTCGGCGAGTTGCACGCCGAGCTCAAGGCCGGCCACGCAGCGGCGGAGACGAGCGGGAAGTACGACGCGGTCCTCCACTTCTCGGGCGCCCGGAAGCGCGCCTACGCCCTCGAGAACCCCGGGGAGTACTTCGCCGAGCTCAGCGAGGCCTACTTCGGCCAGAACGACTTCTACCCCTTCGTCCGCGCCGAGCTCAAGGAGCACGACCCGAGGGGCTTCGAGGTCGTGGAGAGGCTGTGGGGGGAGTGATCGGTCGGTCGAGACGTACTCGTCTTGAGCCCCCAAGCCCCGCCGTCGATCCGGGACAAGATTGCACGGTTGACCCAAGCGCACAGAGGGATTAGGGTTGCATCGAGGGGTCCTTTCAAGGAGAAACCCGGTGAGGCGGCGGCCGGGACGAGCACGGCACGGCGGCGCGCGGTGACGTTCTGGGTATAATCCACCGAACCGGATCCTACGCCCTTCACGGGGAGCTCGAGACATGGAAACCAAACCCACTTCATCCGTAGCTGCCCAGCCGGCTGCACCGGCACTCGCCAACGGGCTGCGGCCTGAGGACATCCCCTGCCTCGACGCCATCAAGACCGAGGATGACAGACCGGTGGACAACATCTACTCCGCCCTCCAGCAGAAGCTTCTCACGGAACCGCTTTACAGCTCCTGGGCGGGGCCCGGGGAGGGCCGGAAGTTCCTCGCCGTGTCCAACGTCGGGCTTTTCTATGCGGCCAAGAAGCCTCCCCTGGTGCCCGACGCGATGCTGAGCCTGGACGTGGAGCTGGGCAACGATCCATTGGAGAAGGAGAACCGCTCCTACTTCACGTGGATCCTGGGCAAGCCCCCGGAAGTGGTCATCGAGGTCATCTCCAATGTCGAGGGCGAGGAGGACACGAGGAAGTTCCGGCTCTACGCGCAGCTCGGCGTCTTGTACTACGTGATTTGGGATCCAGGTCTCCATCTGGGATCCGATCCGTTGCGGATCTACTCCTTGAGTGAGAAGCGGTACGCGCCGCTCCAGGGGCGATTCCTTCCCGTCGTGGGACTGGGCCTGACCACCTGGAACGGCATGTTCGAGAGCTGGCCGACGAGGTGGCTTCGCTGGTGCGACGCCACAGGAGCTGTCATCCCAACCGGCGCTGAGCGCGCCGAGGAGGAACGCCGACGAGCCGAGGATGAGCGGCAACGAGCCCAGGAGGCTGAGGGGCGTGCCGCCAAGCTGGCGGCGAGGTTGCGAGCGCTGGGCGTGGATCCGGACAGCGTGAAGTGAAGTAGAGCAATCCGGTGAAGGACGGACCATGCTTGTGTCCATGCTCGGGAGGATCGCAAGACGGGCCGCCCATGGGTCGAGGAGGTCGCGATGAGAGCCAGCAGGGTCGTGTCAGTCGCCTGCCTCGTCCTCCCGGCGGCGGTCCAAGCCCTCGCCGCCTCCGGCGTGCGCCTCTCGGAGGTCCACTACCACCCGGCGGGGGACCTGCCGCTCGAGTTCATCGAGCTCCGCAACGCGGGCTCGCAGCCCGTCGACCTCCTCGGGTGGTCCTTCACGGACGGCGTGCGCTTCGCCTTCACGCGGTCCCTCGTCGTGCCGCCCGGCGGGTTCGTCCTCCTCGCGATGGACGCCGCCGCCGTGGCCGCGGAGCTCGGGGTCGACGTTGCGGCGATCGCCGGCGAGCTCTCCGGCCGCCTCGACGACTCGGGCGAGCGCCTCGCCCTCGTCGACGGCGAGGGGCGCCTCGTCGAGGAGCTCACCTACTCGGACCGGTTCCCCTTCGATTCGGCGGCGGACGGCGGGGGCTCGTCCCTCCAGCGCGTCTGCTTCGACCTCCCGGCGGATGCGCCCTTCAACTGGCGCGCCGACCCGCCGACGCCGGGGAGGCTCCATGCGCCCCGCTGCCCGCCCCCCCCGCCCCAGGAGGACCTCGAGCGCTCCCCCGTTGTGCTCCACGAGATCCACTACCACCCGCCGGGCGACCCCGAGCCGCCCCTCGAGTACGTGGAGCTCTCGAACCGCGGCGCGGCGGAGCAGGACCTCTCGCGCTGGACGCTCGAGAAGGGCGTCGCCTTCACCTTCCCGCCGGGCACCCGGATCGCGGCCGGCGGCTACCTCCTCGTCGCGCAGGACCCGGCGGCCCTCGCCGCCCGCTTCGGCATCGACCGCTCCCGCATCCTCGGGCCCTTCGAGAAGGGGTCGCGCCTCTCGAACTCCGGAGAGACGGTGCGCCTCGCCGACGCCACGGGCAGCCTGCGGGATGAGGTGACGTACGCCGACGAGGGCCCGTGGCCCGCCTTCGCCGACGGCCTCGGCGGGAGCCTCCAGCGCGTGAGCGCCCTGGGTCCCACGGGGGCCCCGGGGAACTGGAGGGCCGCCCTGCCGCCAGCGGTCGGGGAGGGCACCTCGGAGTGGAGGACGTTCCGCGTCGAGGGCGAGCACGACGGGCCGCGCTTCTACTTCTACCTGCTCGGCGCGGGCGAGGTCCTCATCGACCGAGTCTCCCTGGTCCTCAAGGACGACCCGTCGACGGCGCTCCTCTCGGGCGGGGAGTTCGACGACGGGCTCGCGCCTTGGTCGGGCACCGGGAACCACATCGGCTCGCGCGCCGAGGCCACGGGAGGCTTCGGCGACGGCGGGCCCTGCGCCCGCGTGGTCGCGACGGGGCCCGGGAACGGCTTCCAGCACGCGATCCGCCAGACCCTGTCGTCCTCGACGGTGCCGGGGACTCGGGTCGTCCTCACGCTCCACGTGAAGCACCTCTCGGGCGACAGCCGGTTCGTGGCGCGCGCGTCCATTGCGACCAGCGACAACGGGCTCCTCTACCTCGAGGCGGACGCGAGGACGGGCGACGCGGGGGGCGGCCTCACGCCGCTCGCGCCCAACTCCGTGGGGGGTCCCACCGTGCCCCCGACCCTGGAGCTCGTGGAGCTGGACCCGCCCTGGCCGACGTCGAGGGACGCGGTGGCGGTGCGGGCCCGCGTGGTGAGCGCGACGCCCGTCGAGGTGGTCGCGAGCTCGCAGGTCGGTACGGGCCCCTCGACGGAGACCCCGCTCCGCGACGACGGGGCCGCGCCGGACCTCCTCGCCGGCGATGGCGTCTGGTCCGGCGCGCTGCCGGCGGCGCCCAGCGGGTCCCTCGTCTGGCTGTCGCTCCGGGCGGTGACCGCCGAGGGCGCCGCGAGCTGGTGGCCTCCCTTCAAGAACCCCGTGTCCGTGACCGGCTACTACGTCACCGACAGCCTTCCCGAGCAGAACGAGCACCTGAGGCTCTTCTACATCTTCACTCCGGGCGCCCTCGCCGACCTCTCCTGCGACGATGGTGCGCGGCGGGACGGGGACTTCGTCGACTTCCGCGGCCGCGCCTACCGAGGCGTGGGCGTCAAGTTCCGCGGCGAGACCGCCTGCGGCTACCCGAAGCGGCCCATCCGCGTCGAGCTCACCAAGGGGGACCTCTTCGACCGCCAGAGGGATCTGAACTTCAACGCGGGCTGGAACGACAAGTCGATGCTCCGCGAGCGCTTCGCCTTCGACCTCTTCCGCGACGCGGGCGTCGCCGCGAGCGAGTGCCACATGGCGCGCGTCCACACCAGGGGCGGCGCCTTCCACGGCGTCTACTTCACCGTCGAGGACCCGACCGAGGAGTACCTGCGCCGCAACGGGCGCGATCCTGGCGGCGCGCTGTACAAGTGCCGGACGCCCATGCTCTCGGGCGGCACGGGCGGCTACGAGCCGCGCACGGACTCCTCGCAGGAGAAGCTCCAGACGGTGAGCGCCTTCGCCGCTCAGCTCAACGCCTCGAGCGGCCAGGCCCTGATCGACCTCCTCGTGGCGGCGATGGACGTCGACGGGGTCTTCGACTACCACGCCACGAAGACGATCATCTGCGACGGCGACTCGGTCGTGAAGAACTGGATCCTCTACCTCGGCCGCCGCGAGGTCGAGGCTTCGGGGCCCGAGCTCTTCTCGTGCTCCCCGTGGGACCTCGACCTCACTTACGGGCAGATGCTGCTCACGACGGACCAGCGGTGGTACGACGTCCACCCGCTCTTCCAGACCCAGACGTACCCTTTCTACGACCAGGGCTACCATGGGATCTACAACGCGCTCCTCCAGCGCGCCCCGGGAGACTACTTCGTGAAGGCGTACTACGGCCGCATGTGGCACCTCCTCGAGGAGAAGTTTCGGGAGGAAGTGCTGTTCCCGAGGCTCGACGAGTACGAGGCGGCCACGGGCGCCGCCGTGCGGGAGGACCTCCGCAAGTGGCCGCGGTGGGGCCCCCGCGGCACCGACCCCGACTACTGGCGGCGCGACCACAGGACCTTCATCCAGAGGCGCCGCGAGTTCCTCACCACGTACGTGCAGCGCGAGAACCCGACGACCCAGGGCCGCAAGCTCCGCTACGTGCCCGCCCCGCGCGTCAAGCTTACGGAGATCCACTTCAACCCGCCGGGGCAGGGCGCGGGCCTCGAGTTCGTGGAGCTCACGAGCCTCGATGACTTTCCCGTCGACGTCGGGGGCTGGTCCATCCCGCTCCTCGAGCACGTCTTCGCGCCCGGGACGGCGATCGGGCCGCGGGAGAGCATCCTCGTGGCCAAGGATCCGGACCTGCTGCGGTCCGCGGCCGGCCTCGCCGGGGTGACCGTGCTCGGTCCTTACCCCGGCGAGCTGCCCGGGGCGGGCGGGATCCTGCGGCTGATCGACGACGGCGCGGGCGGCAAGTACTACCCCGAGACCATCGACATCGTCGCCTACGATGACGAGCCGCCCTGGCCCGAGGAGGCCGACGGCGGCGGGAAGAGCCTGGAGCTCGCCGGGACGTCCCTCGACAACGACCACGCCTCGAGCTGGCGCGCCGGCTGGTCGCCGGGGCGCGCCGCGGCTGCCAACGCGGCTCCTGCGGCGCGGATCGATGCGCGGCCGGGGGCCGGGCCCGAGCCTCTCCAGGTGCTCCTGAGCGCTCTCTCGTCGACCGATCCCGACGGCGACGAGCTCCGCTTCTCCTGGAGCCTCCCCGAGGGCGCGGGGGCGGGGTCGCTCGAGGAGCGCGCCGTGCTGCTCGGGGTCTTTGACCGGCCCGGGAAGTACCGCGTGAGCCTCACGGCCAGGGACGCCTTCGGCGGCGAGGGCAAGGCCGAGGTCGAGGTGTCTGTCGAGGAGAGCCTCGAGCCGCGCTTCCGCCGCGGCGACTCGAGCTCCGACGGGCAGGCGGACCTGAGCGATGCCGTGAGCACCCTCAACTTCCTCTTCACGGGCGGCGCGGCGCCCGTCTGCCCCGACGCGGCGGACTCGGGCGACGACGGCGAGGTCAACATCTCCGACGCGATCTACCTCCTCGCGTACCTCTTCACGGGGGGGCCCGCGCCCCCGCCGCCGGGGGCCGGCGCCTGCGGCGTGGACCCGACCGCGGACGGCCTCGGGTCCTGCATCGAGGCGCCGGGCTGCGCCGTGCCCTGACGGCCAGTGATGGCCAGTGATGGAGTTCATCCCAGCCAATTACCGGCCTTGTAAAGCACGTTTAGCAGACCGCTCGGCTCGGAGGAAACGGTGGGAGGCACAAGTCCGCTGTGCACCCTGGATTGCGAAGGGCGTGCGCCCGCGGCTTGCCGGTTGCTATCCACTCACGCGGGGGCATACTGTCCCCCTCGGGTCTCAAGCAAGGAATCTGGCTCCAAGAGTAAGAGGTACCATGACCCAACGCTCCTTCTCCGCAGCTCTGGGCGTCCTCGTGCTCGTCGTTCTGGGAAGCGCCGCCGTCGCCGACGACGGGGGTGGCCGCAGCTCGCGGCTCACGGCCCCGGAAGGCTCGGACGCACGTGGTGTGGTCGTCATCACGCCGAAGCACCTCGCCGTGAACGTGGAGGGCCTCCCCGCGGGGGACTACACGGTGCTCCTCGATGACGGCTCGGGGACCAAGGTCGCCATCGGGACCATCGCCGTCGCGAGCGATGGGGACGATGGGGACGATGGGGACGATGGGGACGATGGCGCAGGCGGCACCGAGGATGGAGACGCCGGCGACGACGCCTCCGAGACGCACGGCCACCTGAAGCTCTCCAGCGATGCGCTTCCCTTCGGCGCCGCGAGCCCTGTGGACCTCGGCGGCCGGGCGATCTGCGTCGCCGACAAGGACGGGAACGTCGTCCTCTCCGGCACGACTCCCTCGCCCATCAAGCACGAGCCCGAGCCGCGAAGCGGCCGGTGCCCGCTATCGCGTCCCGACCCCGCGGTCGACGAGGACGCCGAGGGCGTTCTCAAGCTCGAGACGGGCGGCGGCAGGGCCGTCGTCAAGGTGCATTTGAGGAACCTGGAGCCGGGCAAGGTCTACGACGTGGTCATCACGAACCCTGCGGGCGATGCCTCGGAGTCGCTCGGCACGGTCACGACGAACGAGGACGGGAACGGCCAGTTCAAGGTGGACTCGAAGAAGGGCGACCCGATCCCCTTCGGTGCCGGCGACCTCACGACGCTCACGGGCTACGGCGTCTCGGTGAAGGACGAGGCGGGTGCTGTGGTCCTCGTGGGCACGATCTGCGAGCCCCAGGTCCGGGGCGGCGACGACGACGGTGGCGAGGAGCCGCCGCCTCCGCCGAAGCCTGTCAAGCCCCGCTGCTTCACCGCGGCCCTGACCGGCGCCGAGGAGGTGCCTCCCGTCGAGACGCAGGCCGCCGGCACGGCGAGCTTCACTCTCACGAAGCGGGACGGGAGCGTCCTCCGCTACGCGATCACCGTCGAGGGTCTCTCGGGCCCGGCGACGGGGGCCCACATCCACGCGGGGGCCGCGGGCGTGGCGGGCGATGTCCTGGTGCCCCTCGACCACGAGGCCCTCGCGGGCTCGGTGGAGCTGACCGCGGAGCAGGTGGCCGCGATCCAGGCGGGCCCGACCTACGTCAACGTCCACACCGAGGCGAACCCGACCGGCGAGATCCGCGGCCAGCTCGCGGCCTGCCCGCCGGACGACGACGATGACGGTGATGACGACGATGGGGACGATGATGGCGGCGATGGGGACGACGGCGATGACGGTGAGGACGGCGACGCCGGGGCCGATGGCGACGACGGCGAAGACGGGGACGATGGCGATGACGGTGCGGATGACGGCTCAGCCGACGGCGGCGAGCCGGACGAGGGCGGCGCCGGGGGCGCCGAGGAACCCTTGTTCGTCATGGTGGGAGAGTTCGACACCCTGTTCCTCCGCGGCGACTCGAACAACGACGCCGCGATCGACATCACCGACGCCGTCGTGACGCTCAACTTCCTCTTCCGCGGCGGCGTGAGGCCCTACTGCCTGGACGCGGCCGACGTGAACGACGACGGCCGGGTCGACATCTCCGACCCGATCGGCGGCCTGAGCTACCTCTTCCTGGCCGGACCGGCCCCGGCAAGCCCCGGTGTGGTCATCGCGGGCTCCGACCGCACCGCCGACCGGCTCTTCTGCGAGGAGGCCGCTCAGTAGCCCCAGCCAGCGGGCCGACGGGCCCCGGCAAGCCCCGCGAGCCCGGCCCACGGGGCGGCCCCAACCCAGCGTTCTATCCATGAAAGGCGGGCCGCGTCCCCCGGAGGTCACGGCCCGCCTGTTTCTTGGGGTCCTTAGTCGCCGGTTTTCACCAGCGCCCGCCGCGGCTCTCGCCACCCCCGCTCGTCTTGGCCTTGGCGATGTTCACCTTCAGGTTGCGGCCTCCGAGGGGCTGGTTGTCGAGAGCGGCGATGGCCGCATCGGCGTTCTCCATCTCGATGAAGGCGAACCCGCGCGGCTGGCCGGTCTCGCGGTCGGTGATGATCTGAGCCGACTGGACCGTGCCGTGCTTGCCGAACAGCTCGCGGAGCTCGTGCTCGGTGGTGGTGAACGGAAGGTTCCCGATATAAAGCTTCTGAGCCATGGCTCGGAGCTCCTAAAAAAAGGGAGAGGCTCCGGATCGCCCAGAGCGAAAGAAAGAAGTCCCGATACGTCACCGGGACATTGAATGCTTGAGAAGAGACTCGGCCGCGAGCTCGAGTCTAGACCGGACCCCGAGCGGAGCTCGGCTCCGGCTGGCGAGGTTGTGCGGTCTGAGGGAAGCGCCAGTGCTGGCCGCAACGGGCTGGAGGTCCATGACATGGGCAAAATGTCGCCCGGGTTCCGTGCTCGTGAAGGTTAGAGCGCGGCTCGACCCACGAGTCGAAGACACGTCCGTTTCAAGGTCAGGGCTACGATAATCGCAGCATCGCGGATCAATCCAAAGAAACGGTCGAGCACAAGCATATCAGCCTCCAGCTCACCGTGGTGTCGCACCCAGAAGGCCTCACGGCCTGGTGTGCGCGGCCTTCCGGTAAGCGTATACGAAATCTGGGCCCACCTCCCCTCCATCCTTGAGCCCTGTCGCCCCGAGTTTCCTGACAAAGTAGGACCTCACGCGGGTCGCCACGCTGCAAGATTCTGCGTGGGCATAAATCCAGCAGTCACCCTTCTTGTGAACGCCGTGCGAATCGAACAACCGCTGGCGAGCATCCTTGCACACCCCCACGAACCAACGACCGTAATCGCCTCCCCTCTTCTTCACGTGCCTTCTTATTCGTGAGACGATTTGACTTCCAGAGTATAACATTGCAGTTCTCTCTTGCTTTTTGCTGTGGTCCGAGGGGGGCGAAGAGGCACCAAGCTGTACACAGTAGATCGGTCACATCGAGGCTGAAACCGCAAGGCTAAGCGCTCGCGAGGTTTCTTCTCGCGAATCCTGGAGTCACCTCGGCCTTTCCACCCCACCAACGGAACTAGGCCGGGAAAACCCATTGTAAACAGTCCCGTGCGTTATTCCAGTTCTTTCGCTCGACAAAAGAAAAAAAGTGTCCTTGCGGCCCGAGGCCGGAAACGAAGAACCGGTGGATCCGGCCGGGGCCTCCCGGGAGCTCACGGCTCCTCCACCCTCACCTCGCCCGGCCTCACCCCGCGCAGCTCCGTGACCTTCCCCGACGGCCACCGGACCGTGAGCCTGTCGATCGCTGCCGCCTTGCCCAGGCCGATCACGACCCTCGGGTCGCAGGCGGAGAGGTAGCTCCGCGCGCTCGAGTGCTCGAAGGCCTGCCGCCGGCCCGCGACCTCGGCCTCGATGCGGGCGCCGTAGGCGTCGCGCTGGCCCTTGCCGGCGAGGCGCACGACCACCGAGCGGTTCCCGAGGGGGTTCTCGTTCCGGAGGAGGACGAGGGAGCGGTCCAGGGTCAGGAGGCCGAGGTCCGGGTCGCCGTCCGAGTCGAAGTCCGAGCTCGCGAGGCCGCGGCCCACGCAGCGCTCGGCGAAGAAGAACGGGCCCGCCCGGTCGCCCGCCCTCTCGAAGGTGCCGTCGCCGCGGTTCAGGAACAGGTCCTGGCGCTGCAGGTAGGTGCTCCCCGTGCCGGGGTCGGTCGTCTCGACGACCTCGTTGATGTGGCCATTCGCGGTGGCGATGTCCTGGTCGCCGTCGAGGTCGGCGTCGAGGAAGAGCGTTCCGAAGCCCAGGGGGATGTAGGTCTCGCCGAGGCCCGTGCGGCGGGCCGCCTCAGCGTAGCGGCCTCCGGGCCTCGCGAGGTAGAGCGAGTTGACCTCGAGGGCGAAGTTTGTGACGTAGATGTCCGTGAGCGCGTCGCCGTCCGCGTCGGCCGCGTCGACGCCCATGCCCGCCAGGGCCTTGCCCTCGGCGCTGAGGGCGACGCCCGCCGCCTGCGCCACGTCCTCGAACGCCCCGCCGCCGCGGTTCCGGTAGAGGAAGTTCGGCGTCGTGTCGTTGGCGACGAAGACGTCCTGGAGGCCGTCCCGGTCGTAATCGAAGGCCAGGACGCCCAGACCCTTCCCCTCTCCCTCGCCGCCCCGGTCGATGCCGGCACGCTCGCTGACCTCCTCGAAGGTGCCGTCCCCGCGGTTCCGGTAGAGGAGGTCCGACTCGCCCGGGAAGAGCCTCGGGTGGCAGCTCACGGCGATGCCGCCCTCCCGGCAGCGCCGCGACGTCCTCGGGTGGTACTTGAGGTACCGCGCCACGTAGAGGTCCAGGTCGCCGTCGGAGTCCATGTCGAACCATGCGGCGCTCGAGTTGAAGCCGCGCTCGACGAGGCCCGCGGCCTCGGTCGCGTCGGCGAAGGCGCCCTTCCCGTCGTTCCTGTAGAGGGTGTTTCGGCCGAAGTTCGTGACGAGGAGGTCCTGGTCGCCGTCCCCGTCGCAGTCGCCGGCGGCCGCGCCCATGCCGTAGCGGCGATCGCCCACGCCGGCGGCGCGCGTCGAATCCGTGAACCGGCCGCCCCCGTCGTTCCGGTAGAGCCGGTCCTCCTCCTTCCCCGGCTCATCGGCGTTGAGGGGGTCCGAGTGCGCGTTCACCAGGTACAGGTCGAAGTCGCCGTCGCCGTCGAAGTCGATCCAGGCGAGGCCGCCCGCCATGGTCTCGACGACGAGGCGCTCGCCCGAGGGGCCCGTGACGAGCCGGAAGTCGATACCCGAGGCGGCCGTGACGTCCTCGAAGATGTGCGCCGGCGGATTCGGCCCGCAGGCTACGGCGGAGAGGACGAGGGAGGCGAGGAGCGCCGCGCGAGCCGTCATCAGCCATCCCCGAGCCCGAGGGCGGCCCAGGCCTCCTTGCGCCGGCTCAGGAGGTCCGCGTCGCCCGGCGCGATCCGGAGCCCCGCACCGATGGCCTTGAGCCGCGGAAGCGCCGTCTCGGGGGCGGCGAGGGTCTCGACGAGCGCCCGCTGCTCGTCCAGGCCGCCGGGCCTCATGCGCGCCAGGTGGAACGCCGCCTCGCGGGCCTTGCGGGCGGCCTTGAGCTCCGCGTAGTGGGCGAGGAGGCGGCGCCAGGCGGCGGGCGCGTCGCCCTCGGAGCACCGCTCGATCGCGGCGAGGAGCTCGAGACGCCTCGCGTGAGCCGCCCGGAGGCGCTCGGCCGCGGGCGGCGGGCAGCGGTACGCCGCGTCGAGGAAGAGCCGGGGGTGGTCGAGCAAGCGGCTCGGATCGGTCCCGTCGAGGCTCCCGGCCGCTCCCGCCGCGATCAGCGAGCAGAGCTGCCGGAGCGCGTCCGCCCAGCCGGCCGCGCCGGGGATCTCCTCGAAGCTCGAGGCGAGGAGGTCTTGCGCCCCCTCGACCTTGCCTTGGACCACGAGGAGCTCCGCGCCGGCGAGGACGGCGCCGGGCGCGCCGCCGTCCGGCGCGCCGCCCGCCGCAGGCGCAGCCTTCGCGGGCTCCCCCAGCTCGAGGTGCGCGAGGGCCGTGAGGCACGAGTGGATGCTCCGTTCCGTCGCGGCCCAGGTCTCCTCGCGGGAGCTCGCCCCGGGCGCCGGCGGGCCCGCTCGAGGGTCCGAGAGGATCCTCCGCGCCTCGTCCGGCCGCCCCCGCATCACCACGACCCGCGCCAGGGCCGGGAGGAGCAAGCTCGGCGGCGCCTTGGCCTCGGCCTCGCGGAGGCCCGCCTCCGCGGCGGCCAGCGTCCCGAGGAGGAGGCGCACGCGGGCGCGCTCGGCGTGGAGCTGGGCGATGTTGGGCCCCAGGGCGAGGGCCTTCTCGATGAGGGCGAGGGCCTCGCCCGCGTCGTCGACCTCGAGGGCCGCGAGCGACTGGTAGTACGGCACCGACGCTGCGAATCCGGCCGCCCGGGCCTGCGAGGCCAGGTGGAGGAGTCGCTGCCTGCCCTGGAGGGCCCGGACGCGCTGCTCGAGCGCGCCCGCGCCGGCCCCGGTGCCGAGCCCCCGCGCCGCACGAGCGGCCTCCTGGAGCAGCTCCCCGTCGTCGGGGTCGCGGGGCAGCCCCTCGAGGAGCGTCCGCAGGGCCTCGGCGTGCCTGCCCAGCTCGTTCAGGGCCTTCGCGCCCCGCAGTCTGGCGGTGTCGCGGAAGGCGCCGAGCTCCTCGCTCGAGGACCCCGCGGTGGCCTCGCCCGCGATGAGGCGCGAGAGCCGCTCCCAGGCCTCCGCCGGCCTGCCGAGGTCGAGGAGCGCCATCGCGGCGCTCAGCTCCAGCGCCGGATCGGCCCGCTCGGCGAGGAGCCCTGCGATGACCGGGAGCGCCTCGGCGGGTCGCTTGAGCGCCAGGAGGACGCGGGCCTGGACCTCCCTCGCGACGCGGTTCTTGGGGTCCAGATCGAGGGCCGCCAGGGTCGCCTTGCGGGCGTCCTCGAGGCGCTTCGCGCGGAAGAGCATGTCGGCCCGGCGAGCTTGGAGCACGGCGGGGTCGACGCGGAGGCCGCGCAGCCGGGCATGGTTCTCCGGCCGGAGCACGGAGCGGAGGAGCTCGTCCGCCCGCGAATCGAAGGAGCCTCGCGCGACGGCCAGGTCCGAGCGGACGGTGGCCTCGAGGACCTCGAGCTGCAGCTCGCCGGGCCATTGGGCCGCGGCCTTCGAGGCGATCGCCAGGCACTCGGGCTCCATGCCCCCGAGCCGGAGGGTGAGGGCGTAGTTGTAGACGTAGGGCGCCAGGTCCCGCGAGCCGGCGCCCCACGCGCCCTCGAGGGCCGAGAGGAACGCGGGAAAGCGGACCGAGGCGACGCGGAAATCGCGTGACCCCTGGAGCCGCTGGATCTCCTCGTACGCTCCGTGGAGCTCCTCGGGCACCGGCCGCGGAGGCGGGGGCGGGACGGCGCGTGGGGCCCCCGGCACCGGCGCGGTCGCGACCTTCGAGCCTCCGGGCGCCTCGGAGGGCCCGCACCCCGCGGCGAGGGCCATCGCGAGGAGCGACGGGGCGACGGCGACCGCGGCCGAGGCGAGGGGCAATGGGTATGCGGGGCTCACGGCATCTCTTCCCTGACGGGCAAGATTCTCTCGCGCCGGGCCCGGGTGAGGCAAGGCTCGAGCGGTGGCACGACCGCCACTTCTGCGCCTGCGTGCTCTCCGCGCCCCACCTCCGCACGAAGAGGCTCACGAAGGCGGACCGCAAGCGAGCCGAGCGCCTCAAGGCCGACTGCGTCACGTCGCTCGCCCTCGAGCTGGGCCTTGCCCTCCCCAAAGCGGAGGCCGCGGGCCTCTGCGCTCGGGGAAGCCTTCACTGCACGCAGGTCAGCCCGTCCGCCGTCGGGTCCAGGCCCCGCGCGGGGAAGGGGCGGGCGGGCGGCGCGCCGTTCCGGAAGAGGTAGTCGAGGGCCAGGACGACGTCCGTGATGTTCAAGGTGCCCGAGTCGTCCACGTCGGCCGCGTCCTGGCAGAGGATCGGCAGGCCGCGGAAGAGGTGGAAGAGGACCGCCACGGGGTCGGCGATGTCGACCTGGCGGTCGTTCGTCGCGTCGCCGCGCACGAAGCCGCCCTCGATGGTGTAGGTGAAGGCCTTCGGGAGCCGCGTGCTTCCGGTCCCGAGGATGACCTCGATGTCCACCTTGCCATCGGCCGGCGGCGGGTAGGGCGCGGGCGGCACGACCGCCTGGGCCGTATCCTCTTGGAGCACGGTGACCTCGGTCGACTCCACGCCGCCGAAGAGCACCTTGAGCTCCGGGGCGAAGCCTTGCCCGGTGAACGTCACGAGGGTGCCGCCCGCCACGGTGCCGCGGTCGGGGAAGTAGAGCGAGACCACGGGCCCCGTGGGGCGAGCCGTGGAACGTATGGTGATCCGCGCCGAGCCGAGGAGGTCCCCGGCGGCATCGAACCCGAGGACCTCGAAGGGGTTCTCCGCCGAGGGGAGGTACAGGACCGCGCTCCACTTCGTCGTGGTGCTCCAGGTCGCCTCGAGGGGAGCGGGCGGGTCCGAGCTCCGCTGGTAGAAGAGCGAGGCCATGGTGATCGGGGCGTCGCCTCCCAGCGTGATCGTCGTCTGGTCCGTCGTGATGTCCCTCCCCGAGTTCGTGGTGATGCGGAGCGGCACGTTGACCGAGGACTGGACCTGCGTGCGCACGCTCGCGCGGCTCGAGTCCAGGTACCCGAGGATCCCGCCGAAGCCGATCCCCGTCGCCGCCTGGACGGCGTTGAAGTACGGCGCCGACCCCTGCGACCACCAGTAGCCCTCCGTGGCCTCCCAGAGCACGCGGAAGTAGGTCCGCCGGGGCCCCGGCCGCGCCATGAGGCGCACGACGTCCGGGTCGGCCGTCGGGAAGAGGCCCGCGTTGGGGTTCCCGAAGGTGTTGTCCATGTCGTGGGGCAGGAGCTCCCAGCGGTCGTCCGTCGGGTCGAGGACCAGGTAGCCGTTGTGGCCGTTCCCGATGCAGAAGGCGTCCCAGTCGGCCTGGAGGATGCGCGGGGCGAGCACGCGGAAGAAGGCATCCACGTCGAGGACCTGGTCGATGAGCCCGTCGAAGGTCGCGTTCGGCGTCCTCCTCGCGTCCATGACCTTCGCGAGCCCGATGAGCGCGGTCCAGTCGTCGACGCTCTGGCGCATGCCGGGGATGAAGTAGTTGCGGTAGCTCTCCTTGTCCGTCTCGCGCTCGCCCCGGAAGATGAACGACGCCCCGTCCCACCCCGCCAGATCGCCCGCGTCGTTGAACTGCCGGCGCCCCTCGACCTTGAGGGC
Source organism: Planctomycetota bacterium (assembly GCA_016209535.1). Taxonomy (GTDB): domain Bacteria; phylum Planctomycetota; class UBA8108; order UBA8108; family SXIK01; genus JACQVW01. Next base: position 21,895 of record JACQVW010000854.1, read on the forward strand.
CAGGGCCAGGTCGGCGGAGCCGTACCAGTCGTTCAGGAGGTCGCGGTCCACGCGCTGGAGGAGGCCGCGGTAGCCGAGGTCGCCTCCGTTGTACTGCGTGCGGAGCCACGCGTACTCCGAGGCGACCGACGGCTTGCTCGGCGACGAGTTGCGGGCGACGAGGAAGTAGGCCGCGCCCTCATTGGGCCCGGGGCCCGAGTTGTCGAGGTTCACCGCCTCGCGGCCGCGCAGGAACGGCTCGTCCGCCGGGAACCGGACGCGGAAGTTGCTTCGGCCCGGGCGGCCCCAGGGGCTCCCGCGGTAACGGACGCCGACCGAGTAGTAGACCTCCTCGTCGTTGAAGACGAAGGCCGCGTCGACGAGGTCGTTCGAGTGGAGGGGCCGGTTCCTGAGCTCCGCGTCGTGAGCGACGTCGAGGACGATGCGCCCCGTGTCGAAGCTCGCGTTGACCGGTCCCTGCACCTGGAAGAGGTGGGTGTGGGCGGGGGCGTCGACCGGGAAGCGGCGCTTCGCGCCCGCGGCATCCGTGGCCTCGACGTAGTGGACGACGAAGGTCCCGCCCCCCTGGCCGGGGAGCCCGCCTCCGTAGACGCCGTCCCCGGCGCCGCCGTCGGAGTGGAGCCCGTCGTCGAAGAGCTGGACGGCCGTGAAGGCCCCGTTGGCATCGCCGGTGCGGTAGAAGGCGTCGACGCGGCTCACGCCGCCGGAGTCCGAGACCCGCGCCGTGACGTTCGCGCTCTCGGAAGGCCTCGGCGATGGCGGCGAGTGCACGACCTCGGAGATCACCGGGCCGAGGTTCCCGCTCCCCGTCGCGGCGCGCAGGTTGCTCCGGACGCTGTTCTCGGCGCCCGGGGTGCCGATGTCCCAAGGCACCGTCATGCGCAGGCCCGCGGACATGCTGTTCCCCGAGAGGTTCACCGCCGGCGAGGGCCTTCCGCCGAAGGCTCCCGCCGTGTACTCGCCGTGAGCGACGAGCACGGTCGCGCCGCGCACCCAGCGCGCCCACAGGGACACGTCGTAGGCGCCCGCGGTCATGCGCGGCGAGGTCTCGATCTCGATCCGGTTGATCAGGATATCGCCCTTGGACGACGCCGAGAGCTCCAGGCAGGCGTTTCCCGAGTGCTTGTCCGTCGTGATGCGGCGGCTGGCGACGTGGGTGCCCTGGATGAGCCAGCCCGAGGTCGACGTCTCGAACCCCGGGTTCGGGATGTGGTTCGCGCCGCCGGCGCGGGTGATGGAGACGTCGTCGATCCGGCAGACGCCTTCCGCCACCAGGTAGAGGTGCAGCTCCGACTCGCCGGCGACGGCGTAGCTCGGCACGGTGAAGGAGAGCCGCTCCCAGGCGGTCTTCGCGGTCTCGTCGCTCGCGTCCCAGGCGGAGCCGGCGGAGTTGTCCTGCTCGGGGTCGATCAGCTCGAGGCTCGCGCCGCCCCCGTCGGCCCACTGCGACCAGGCGCCCCCCTCGTGGTAGCGCACCTCGTCCACGAGGTTCCCGGCCCGGTCCGCGAGGCGCACGTTCTCGCCGTCGTCCGCGAGCTGGCCCTGGTAAGGCCCCAGGGCGCTGGCGCCGTAGTTGCGCTGGATCAGCGCCGGGTCCTCGGCGATCACGAGGTAGGCGCCGGGGCCCAGCATGGTGCCGTCGGGGATCGTGAAGTCGATCCCCTTCGTGAAGCGGAAGCCCGAGAGGTCGACGGCGCTCGAGCCCCGGTTGAAGAGCTCGACGAACTCGCCGGCGCGCTCCTCGGGCGGGTGGTAGAAGATCTCGTTCAAGACGATGTCCGTCCTCCGCGCGACCTGGTTGGGCGCGCCGCGAGTGGGCGCGAGCGTCGTCCACTCGAGGGGCCCGCCGTCGGGGAACCGCGCCTCGGAGTACGCGCCCGGGGCGGAGCCCGGCGGGGCCGCGCGGTCGAACGCCGCGGCCGTGATGCACCGGCCGTCCGGCGCGAGCAGGAATAGCTGGACCTCCGGGGCCGTGAACGCGAGGCCCGAGGCCGCCTCGTCCACCACCAGGAACCCGGATGCGGGGATCACGGAGCCCGGCGGGAGAACGTAGGGGTTGGGCCGCTCGGGGTCGTCCGTCAGCGTGTGGCCCGAGACGTCGGCGGGCGACGACGCGCCCGCGTTGTGGATCTCGACCCAGCCCGCGCCGGGGCTCGCGCCGCGGAGGAGCTCGTTGAAGGACACCGGCAGGACCGAGCCCGGGCTTCCCGGGTCGATCCGCCGCCGGTTGAGGACGCGCGGGATCAAGCTGAAGTCCGAGCTTCCGGCGTTGAAGTTGTGGCCCACGACGGCGAGGACGTTCTCCCCCGAGCGGAGGACCGCCCGATCGATGGGGAAGAGGTCCTCGGCTCCGGCCTCGCGGGAGCCGGTGGCGATGGCGTTCCACGCGAGGTCCTGCCCCGGGTTCCCGCAGTTCGCGCGGCCGACCTCGGAGCCGTTGAGCCACGCGCAGAAGCCGTCGTCGTAGTTGATCGCCAGGTAGTAGTCGCCCGCCGCCTGCAGGTCGGCCGCGGACAGCGTGAACCTCTTCCGAGCCGCCACGGTGACGTAATTGTTCATCATGTCGTCGAGGACCGTGGCGTCGTCGCCGTCGCCGTACCCGATCCCCGTGGGCCCTTCGAGCCACGAGGCGTCGTCGAAGGTCGGGCTCCTCCAGGCCGTCTCGGGCGAGGAGAAGGGCTCCGTGCCCTTCACGTAGCGCCAGAGGACGCCCGCTGCGAGGACCACGCGCTCCTCGAAGCGCGGGTCGCTGCCCGGGAAGTTGGGCTGCCCCGGCGTGCCGCCGATCTCGAGGCTCTGAGCCCAGCTCTCGGGCTCGCTCGCGTCGAGGTGGATGCTCCTCAACGCGAGCGTGTGGCCCGTGCCGTCGGGCCCCACGGGCCAGCTCCCGCGGGTGCGGTAGCGGACGCTCTGGACCCTCGCGCCCGCGTGGTTCACCAGGGTGACGCGGTCGCCGCTCGAGTCGAGCCGCCCCTCGTAGTTTCCGATGGCGTTCTGGATGCCGTAGCGGGCCTTGACGGCGCTCGCGTCGGCGCAGATGACGATGCTCCCGCGGGGGCCCAGGACCGTCGCCGGGGGGACCGTGAATACGATCCCTTCGGCGAACGAGTAGCCCGAGATGTCCTCCGGCGTCGTGAGGTCGTTCGTGAGCTCGATGAACTCGAGGCCCTCCTCGCCCGTCCGGGGGTTGTAGTGGATCTCGGAGATGACGGCCGCCGCGAGGCGTGCCTGGGCAGTGGCCGCGAGCGACGCGGCGATCAGCACCCGGACCGGCCGGCGCCAGAACCCCTTCCTGGTGAGTGCAAGCATGGACCCCAGTGGACTCCTTGTTCCCGGGTGGCTCTTGGCTCGTGGAACGGCGAGGCGTCCATTGTAGAGGCTGCGGGGCGGGGGGTACACAGGGGACCGGGGCCGGCCCGGGACCCGGGCCCGCCTCCTCCAACTCACCCTTTGACTCGGCCGCCGGGCGCGGATACAAGAGACACCGTTGGGTCCTGTTCGACAAGTCCTTGGGTCTTCTTCAGAAGGGGTCTCGCATGAACCCGCGAAGCTTCGTCGTGACCGCAGCGCTCCTCGGCCTCCTGGCCGCGCCGCTCGGCGCGCAGCAGCTCTTCAACGTCCCCGTGCGGATCAACATGGGGGACATCGAGAGGGTCGATTCCTACGACCGCATCTGGCTCGGGGACGGCCCCGGCACCGGCGATCCGCTGAACATCCGCCCCGATGACGCCGGGGGCGCCAACACGATCCCGGCCGAGGGCTGGTCCCTGCCGAACCTCCAGCCCGACTCGATGGAGGCCTTGGGCTTCGACCCGCTCCATGACGGCGACCTTCACATCTTCAACAGCATCCGCTGGGATAACGCCGCCATCCCCGGGGAGTACCGCCTGGAGATCCCGCTGATCCAGGGGGACTACACGGTCAACTTCTACTTCAACGAGGCCTGCTGCACGGCCCGGCACTTCCAGATCGAGATCCAGGGGGAGATCGTCGACGACGACGTGAGCTACCTCGACTATGACGCCGCGAGCCCGGCCCTCGGCCGCATGGGCCGGTTGAGCTTCCCGGCCGCCGTGGGGGGCGACAACCTGCTGCGGCTTGCGCTCCTCCCCTGCAACGTGGCCGACTGCCCCGGCGCGACCGACTTCAACGCGATCTTGAACGCCCTCGAGGTCATCTCGCACCCCGACTGCGACCACCTCGGCCTCGACTTCAACGGCTCCTTCGATGCCGCGGGCAATCGGGTCGAGCTGACCTGGCTCGGCATCGCCGGCGCCGATGGCTACCGCGTGATCAAGAACGGCACGCAGCTCGGCGGCGACCTTCCGCCGGGCACCACGAGCCTCACCGACACGAACCCGACGAGCGGCGGGGGCACGGCCACCTACGTGCTCCAAGCCCTCGACGGCGTGGCGATCTTCAAGGAGTGCCGCGCGTTCGTCAACGTGCAGCTCTGCCCCAGGGGCCTCACCTGCGGCGTGGACGAGGATGCCCTCAAGGTGGCCCTGGCCTGGCTGCCCGCGGCCAACGTCACCGTCACGGGGATCGAGGTGCGCCGTGACGGCGACCTGATCGCGACCCTGGCCGGGGGCGCGACGAGCTACGAGGACTCGCCGGGCAAGAAGAGCCCGACCTACGAGGTGAAGGCGATCACCGACCCGCCCGACATCTGCGCGCCCATGACCTGCAGCGTGACCCTCGCGAAGTTCCCCTTCCCTGTCCCGCTCCGGATCAACATGGGCGGCGTGGAGACGGTGGACTCGAAGGGGCGCGTCTGGCTCGGGGACGGACCGGGGGCCGGGGATCCTCTCGGCATCCGGCCCGAGGACGCGAGCGGCACGAACACGATCGAGAACTGGTGCGGCGTCGACGCCACGAGCTTGCGGGCCCTGGGCTTCAACCCCGCGGACCCGAACGACCGCTACATCATGCAGACGATCCGCTGGGACGTGGGGCCGATCTCCGGAGACGCGGTCTTCGACTTCTACGTCGAGCTGGCCGTGCCCAACGCGCCGGACTACCTCGTCAACCTTTACTTCAACGAGTGCTGCTGCACGAACCGGCACTTCAAGATCGAGATCCAGGACGAGATCCTGAACCCCGACGTGAGCTACGAGGACTACGCCGCGCCGCCGGGCCTCGGGAAGGTGGGCAGGCTCAGCTTCAAGAACATCGCCGTGACGGACGGCATCCTGCGCGTCGGCTTCCTCCCCTGCGATCCCGCGGACTGCCCCGGGACCGGCGACAACAACGCCATCGTGAACGCCATCGAGGTCATCACCGACCCCTGCGCCGAGCCCGGCTTCCGCGAGTGCCCGGGGAACCTGACGTGCCGGTTCATCCCGCTTGGGAAGAGGGTCTCAGCGTCGTGGGAGCCTGCCCTCTGCTTCCAGCCCGACGGCTACGAGCTCTTCCGGGACGGGGCGCTGATCCAGAGCCTGCCCGGGACCGCGCTCACCTTCACGGACACCTTGCCGGGCCGCGTGGCGACCTACGAGGTGCGCCCGATCGTCCCCGAGGGCATCGACCCGTGCCTGCCCATGGTCTGCACGGTCGTCAACGAGGCGGTCCCCTTCACGGTGCCGCTCCGCCTCAACATGGGCGGCGAGAGCCTCGCCGACTCGCGCGGCCAGCGCTGGATCGGCGACGGCCCCGGCCCGGGAGACCGCCTCGGGATCCGGCCCGACGACCTGGGCGGCACGAACACCATCCTCAACTGGTGCGTGGCCCAGTCTCAGGCCAACGCCGACTCGCTGCGCTCCCTCGGATTCGACGCCGGAAACGAGAACGACCAGGCGATCTTCAACACGGTCCGCTGGGACGTGGGCGATGACGACGGGGACTTCTGCGCGGGCGAGCTCACCGACCCCGACGGCGGCGACACGGACTACCGCCTGGCCCTCCCCGTGCCGAACGCGGACTACATCGTGAACCTCTACTTCACCGAGTGCTGCTGCGCGTTCCGCCACTTCCAGGTCGAGATCGAGGGGGAGATCGTCGACGACGACGTGAGCTCCGCCGACTACTCGGCGGTGGCGAGCCTCGGCCGCACGGGCCGGCTCACCTTCGAAGGGGTCACGGTGGCGGACGGCGTCCTCGACCTGGCCTTCCTGCCCTTCCCCTCCACCTGCCCGATCGAGCCGGGCCTCGACACGAACGCAATCGTCAACGCCATCGAGGTGCTTGCGGCCGGGACGGTGGTGCAGACCTGCCCGAGGGACCTCCTCTGCCAGGTGGACCCCGACGGGGCCGTGACCGGCGCCTGGGTGGCGGCGGAGAACATGGCCGTGGGCGGCTACGAGGTCTACCGCGGCGACGAGAAGATCGCCACGCTGCCCGCCGACGCCACGAGCTTCCGGGACCCGAGCCCGCCGTGCGTGAGGAGGGTCGAGTACTCGGTCGCGGTCCTGCCCGCGGGGGAGGGCTTCCTCTGTCCGGGCCTGCGCCTCAAGTGCGCGATCTACCAGCCCGAGTGCCCCTTCGGGGCGCCGCTCAGGATCAACATGGGCGGCTCCGAGGTCCTGGACTCGAACGGCAACGTGTGGCTAGGCGACGGGCCGGGCGCCGGGGACCCCCTCGAGATCCGGCCCGACGACGCGAGCGGCACGAACTGGATCGAGAACTGGTGCGCCGCCGCCGAGGACAGCATGGCGGCCCTCGGCTTCGACCCGGCGAACGCGAGCGACCGCTACGTCCTCCAGACCATCCGCTGGGACCTCGGCACGGACGGCATCGACTTCCGCCTCGAGATCCCCTTCGAGGATGGCACCTACACGGTGAACCTCTACTTCAACGAGTGCTGCTGCGTGGGCCGTCACTTCAAGATCGAGATCCAGGGCGAGATCGTCGACGACGACGTGAGCTACCTCGACTACGACCTGGCGGCCCCCGGCCTCGGCCGCGTCGGCCGCTTGACCTTCGAGGGGATCACGGTGGACGATGGCCTCCTCCGGATCGCCTTCCTGCCTTGCCCCGAGTGCCCGGGCGCCCTCGACACGAACGCCATCGTGAACGGCATCGAGGTCCTCGGGTCGGGTCAGGTGCCCCCGAACCCGCCGCGGAACCTCGTCGCCACGGCGGGCGACGGCCAGGTGAGCCTCGCCTGGGACGCGCCCGATGGCGGCGCCGAATTCACGGGCTACGCGGTCTACCGCGACGGCACGAAGATCACCGATCTCCCCGTCACGCCGCGCGCCCACACCGACCTGGGCCGCACGAACGGCGTCGAGTACTGCTTCGAGGTGCGCGCCACGCGAGGCGCGGTCCGGAGCGGGCCCTCGAACAAGCACTGCGCGACGCCTCAGGGCGGCGGAGTCGCCGTCTTCCACCGCGGCGACGCGGACCAGAACGCGCAGCTCCAGCTCACGGACGCGATCCAGATCCTGGGCTTCCTCTTCCTCGGCATCCCGACCAAGGTGCCCGACTGCCCCGATGCGGCCGACGCCGACGACAACGGAGCGCTCCAGCTCACGGACGCGATCCGCGTCCTCGGGTTCCTGTTCCTCGGTCTCGGCCCGCCGGAGACCCCGGGACCGCCGCCCAACGCCTGCGGCTCGGACCCGACCCCGGACGACCTGGGCGGCTGTGTCTACACCGGCTGCTAGCGACGCCTCGACGAGGCCCTGACCGCACGGCGAGGCCCCGCGGGGAGAGCTCCCGCGGGGCCTCGCTGCTGTTCCAGCCCCTTGGATCGCGGCTCGGCCTTGTGCCGCACAGGCTCCCCTCGCGTGTGCTTTGGGTCCTAACCATTAGATAGCTAGCTGTCTTCGGGACCCCATGAAGCTCGAGCAGGACTTCGAGAGCAGCATCGCCTACTGGGCGGCCATGGCCTCGCGGGCCTTCGAGCGCGCCCTCAACGAGGAGCTCGCGGGCCACGGGATCACGCACCGCCAGTGGCAGGTCCTCGCCTGGCTCGCCCTCGAGGGCGAGCTCACCCAGAGCCAGATCGCCGAGCGCCTCCGCGTCGCCGCGCCGACGATCGTCGGGATCCTCGACCGCATGGAGCGCAAGGGCTGGATCCGCCGGGAGCCGGCCCCGGGCGACCGGCGGAAGAAGCTCGTGCGCCCGCTGTCCCGCGTGCGGCCCGTCTGGGATCGGATCCGGTCCTGCGGCCGCCGCCTCCGGAGCGAGGCGACCCGGGGGCTCAAGCCGGGCGAGGTGAGGCTCGCCCGGGCCGTCCTCGCCGGCGTTCTCAGGAACCTGGAGGGACGGGGAAGGAACGGAGATCGGAAGGCATCGACATGAACCGCCGCTCGCGCATCGCTCCCCTGTCCGCAGCTCTCCTCGCCGCCGCCGTGGCGGCCGCGCCCGCCCCGCAGGGCCCGGCGCGGGTCGTCGCCGTCCCCCTCGTGCGCCGGGGCCTACGTCACGGACTACTTCGTCGGCGGCGACAAGATCGACCTGCGCGTCGTCGGCCAGGAGGAGCTCGCGAGCCGCACCCAGGACCTCGGGGCGCTGCCAATCTCGACGCGCTCCGGCGAGCTGATCCCCCTGAGCGCCGCCGGCGCCGTGGTCCTGGCGAGCGGCCCCGAGCAGGTGAACCACCGCGAGCGGCAGCGGGCCATCACCATCCAGGTGACGCCGCCGCCGGAGCTGCCCCTCGAGACGGCCATGGAGATGATCCAGACGGCGATCGTCCGGCCCCTCATCGACGGGGGCGAGCTCGAGGGAGGGCTCTACCAGGTCAACCTCGCCGGCACCGCCGACAAGCTCCGCGCCACGTGGCGGGCGCTGCGCTGGAACTTCGCCCTCGCCCTCCTCATCACCTACCTCCTCATGGCGGCGCTCTTCGAGTCGTGGATCTATCCCCTCGTGGTCATCGCGAGCGTGCCCCTGGGGACCGTGGGAGGCGTCGCGGGCCTCTGGCTCCTCAACCGCTTCGTCCTGCTGCCCCTCGACGTGATCACAATGCTGGGCTTCGTGATCCTCGTACGCACGGTCGTGAACAACCCGATCCTCATCGTCGAGCAGACGCTGATCCACATGCGCGAGGAGGGCAAGCCGCTCCGCGAGGCGATCCTCGAGAGCCTCCGGAACCGCATCCGGCCCATCTTCATGACGACCACGACGACGGTCTTCGGCCTCGTGCCCCTCGTCCTCGTCCCGGGCACCGGGAGCGAGGTCTATCGCGGACTGGGCGCCGTCGTCCTCGGCGGGCTCCTCACCTCGACCTTGGTGACGCTCGTGGTGGTCCCGAGCCTCCTCGGCGTGGCGGTCGAGTGGCGGGAGGGTCTCGGCCGCGCTCTGCGGCGCGCCCTGCGGCGCGAGGAGGCCCCCGCGGCCCGGCCAGCGGCCCCCGAGCGCGATCAGGACCCCGCCGCGGCGAGGCGGTGAGGGCGAGGGAGCGTCCTCCGGTCGATCCACGGCGCGGCGGCGTTCGCGACGAGGACGGCGAGGGCCGCAGCGTCGGGGTACGGGGTGTAGAGGCGGGGGAGCATGGTCGCCGCGGCGGCGATCGCGGCGAAGGCGATGCGCCCTCGCGCGGTGAAGGGCGACGTCACGGGGTCGGTCAGGAGGAAGAAGGCCGCGAGCAGCGTCCCGCCGCCGAGGATGTGGACGAGGGCGTCGCCCTCGAGCCACGGGGCGTGGCCCGCCGCGCGCTCGCCGGCGGGGAGGACGAGGGCGAGGAAGGAGACCCCCGCGAGGTAGACGAGCGGCACGCGCCCGTCGACCGTCCGGAAGGCCACGAGGAGGAGCCCGCCCGCGAGCACCGCGAGCGGCGAAGCCTCGGCGAGGGAGCCCGGGTGAGCTCCGAGGAGGAGGTCGGCGAGCCGCGGGGCCACCGAGTCGATCTCCTTCGAGAGCGGGCTCGCCGCGGTGACGCCGTCGGCGGGCCAGCTCGGCGCGAAGAGGAGGGCCGGGGCGAGGCCCATCAGCACCGCCCGGGCGAGCGCCGCCGGGTTGAAGATCGCGTTCCCGGGCCCGCCGCCGAGACGCTTCCCAAAGGCCACGGCGGCGGCGCCCCCCACCGCGCCGAGCCACCAGGGCGCGGACGCGGGAAGCATGAGCGCGAGCACGGCCCCGGTCACGAGCGCGCTCTCGTGGAGCGCGGCGCGGCGCGCGAAGGCGGCCTGCGCGAGCCACGCGGCGGCGAGCGAGCCCCCGATCAGGGACGCGGCCGCCTCGCCGTGCCGCCAGAGGGCGGCCGCCGCGGCCGGCGCGAGGGCGAGGAGCACCTGCACCATGAGCCGCCGCGTCGTGCGCCCGCCGTGCAGGAAGGGGCCGCGGTTCATACGTAGCTCACGGGGAGGAGGGCGTAGTAGAGCACGCCGGCCGCGAAGAGGCGGATCGGCGCGCCGCGCAGGCGCGGCGAGACTTCCTCGAAGCGCTCCTCCATGCCGCCGAGGAGGGCCGCGGCGCCGAGCCAGAGGAGCGCCGAGCGCGCCGCCTCGGCCCAGCCGGCATACACCGGCACCGCGAGGAGGATCGCGGCGGGGGCGAGGCCCGCCGGCGCGGCAACGCAGGCCGCCAGGGCGGCGAGGGGCGGAGCGAGCGCCCCGAGGGGGAGGAGCGCCGCCGCCGCGAGCGGCGCGAGCGCGGGGACCCACCAGAGTCGGGGGCGCCCGGCCACGGCGAGGGCCGCCAGGGCGAGGAAGACCGCGACGTGAGGTCTCACGGCGGGCCCTCCCGGGCTCGTTCGAGGAGGGCCAGGGCCGCCGCCGCGAGGATGAGCAGGGCGCCGGCGCGGTGGAGGGGCAGCGCGAACGAGGCGGCGTTCGCCGCGGCTCCCAGGGCCGCGCCGAGGGCCGCCGCGCCAAGCTGCGCTCGCCCGGTCGCGAGGAGCGCGCCGCCGGCCGCCGCCGCAGCCAGAGGCAAGCCCGGCACGAGGGCCGCCGCGAGCCACGCCACCGCGCCCCAGCGCGCGGGCCGGCCCGCGGCCAGGGCGGCCCCGAGGGCGAGCGCCGCGGCCCAGGCGATGGCCGCGGCGGGCGGAGCGCTCCAGACGGCGGGCACGAGCCCGGCCAGGACCCAGGCGGCGCGGGCGCGGGAGGTCACTTCGCGAGGTCCGTCCACCATCGGAGCCTCTCGTTGACGGCGTCGGCCAGAGCGCGGCTCGAGATGCTCGCGCCGCTCACGGCGTCGACCGCGATGGGAGCGCGGGCGGGGCGCCCGCGGAAGGCGGCGAGGAACCCGGGAGCGTGGAGCGCGCGGCCGTCCGGGCCCTCGACGGACCGGAGGACCAAGACCTGGGCCACGCGGTCGCCCTCGACGACGAGGGCGCCGCGGATCGGGCCCTGGAGCCCCGGCCGCTCGAAGTAGAGGACGGCGCTGCGGCTGCTCCGGAAGGCCGGGAAGCCCGCGCCTGGGACCCGCTCGGCGGGCCCGATGAGCTGCGCGGCCAGGGCCGCGTCCTCGTCCCGCCTACCGAGGTAGAGCTCGAAGGCGAGGGCCGCGGCGAGGAGGGCCGCCGTGACGGCGTGGGCTTTCGCCTTCACGGGAAGAGCTCCTTCGCTCGGCGGAGGAGCGCGGCGAGGGGACGCTGGGCCGGGCAGACGTACTGGCACATGCCGCAGAGGATGCAGCGGCGCAGATCCGGGGCCGGCCGCAGCACGAGGTGCTGCGCGCTGAGCCCGACGGGGCAGGCCTCGAGGCAGTCCCCGCAGCGGATGCAGGGGGCGTCGGCGGGCCGGTGCACCTCGCGAGCCTCGAGGGCGAGAACGCCGCCCATGCCCGCGGCGAGGGGCGTCTCCGCGGTCGCCTCGACGCCCATCATGGGCCCGCCGGCCACGAGGGCCGCCGTTCGCGAGAGGTCGGTCCCGCAGGCGCGGAGGACGTGGCCCAGCTCGGTCCCCAGCGGGACGACGTAGTTCCCCGGGCGCGCCACGGCACCGCCATCGACGGTGACGACCCGGTCGACGAGCGGCCTCCCGAGGCACACGGCCTGGTGCAGCGCCCGGGCAGTCTGCACGTTGATCACGATGGCCCCGGCGTCGCGCGGCAGGCCTCCCTCGGGGAC